>NZ_JBIWEU010000005.1:0-324097 GCF_044762675.1 Peribacillus sp. NPDC096448
GTATAACTAAATAGCACAAAACTTTCCAAATACGGTTCATTGGAAGGTTATTTGGCATGCACAAATTTAGTATAGCATGAAATATTTTAAGTTTTAATTGAAAAATGTTGACTAACTATTAGCTGGTTTAGTTCCATAAGAAAAAGCTGCCTTAAAGACAGCTCCGATCTTCAGCTAAAGCACTCGTTAGTTAATTTTCATGGTAGCTTAATAAGAAAACATATTTTATTTCTGATTTAAACTTCTTAGGAATGTCTTGTTCATACGGCTCAACAAAACCTAATTGTTGATAAAACAACTACAAATTATCCCAATAAAAAGCCAATTAGAGAAAATCTATCATTAAAAATAGCTTCATTTTTTTGTGTAATCTAGTAATAATTCTTCTGTAATCTTCCACAAACTTTGCTGCATAAGCTTTTCATTTCCAGGATATACTGGTTCAATTTCAGCACCAGTTCCTACTGTAAAATATCTACCCGTAATATTTTTAAATTTTGGTTCAGTTGCTAGACGAACGATGAGGTCAGCACCCCTTTTAGGATTTCCGATGTTTAGAAGTTTCAATATTTTCCCTAATATTGTAGAAAACCAGAGATCTCTTCCTAGACCAGTATTATTGAAACCTGGATTCAGAGTGTTAGCAGTGACCTTAATATTAGATAACTGACGTGCAAGCTCATAGGTAAACATTATGTTTAAGAGTTTTGTTTTACCATAGACTTCTGATGATCCTTTAGCTGTAAAAGGAGAAGTATCAATCAAATCATCTGGCAATTTTAGCTTTCCATGATTACGTGATGATTCTGAAGCAACATTAATGATTTTTCCATTTTCTGCTTTTATTAAAGATTCCTTTAATAAATCTGTAAGTAACCAGGGTGTTAGGTAGTTTACAGCTATCATCTCCGCGAAACCTTCAGATGTAATTCTTTGTTCAAAACCGTGATTCCCTGCATTATTAATAAGTACATCAACCTTTGGATAGTTTTCTTTTATCTCAAGACCGATCCGTCGTGTATCTTTCATTAAGGACAGATCACCGAAATAGAAATCTACTTCAGTATCTGGTGAAACTCCTTTAATCAACCTTTCAGCAATTTTTGCTCGCTCTTCATTACGCGCAGTCAATACTAGTTTTGCACCAAGTTTTGCAATTTCAACTGCTGCAATCTGACCTATACCACTGGCAGCCCCGGTAATTACAACAATAGGATATCCAGACATTATTAACCCCCAATAAACTTGACATATAACAGGCAAACGAAATATATTTGATATATGTCAATTACTTTAAATAGAAGGAGATAACTATGAGTAATCACTCTGATGTTAGAAAAGAACTTGAACTAAATTTAGGTAAGCAACTTAACGCGTTGATAAGCGAAGCGCATGCACTTAATGTTAGAACTGCATCTATATTTGACGAAACATTACAGCCAGCAGCTTTTTTGATTGTTCGTTGGTTATACTCACATGGTCCTGCTAACGCAAGCACTTTAGCTGAATCAACCGCCATGGATCGAAGCTCTGTAAGTAGACTTATTGGTCAGCTAAAAAATCGAGGTTATGTTATGAGTGAACCTCACTCCACAGATCGTCGTGGTGTATTGTTGTCCTTGACCACACATGGTCATGAAAAAACTACAAAAGCAATAAGAGAAAAAGAATCTATCTTTTATGAAACTATCTCAGGTTTAACTAATTCTCAATTGAAAGAATATATTGAGATGCTTAAAAATCTTTCTATTCAGAAAAAAGAGGATTGATAAGATGAATGCCTCCTCCTGGACTCTAGTAGGAAGGTAGCTTAATATAGGGTTTATTTAAATTAAAGCATGGTACATTACTCTTCGATTTATATTATCTAGACTCTAGAACGCCCTCTACACCCCTTTCATTCATCCAGCGCAAGTTGTTTAGGTGTATCATTAATACCAGCACTCCGACCAATGCACGCTGCACTAATTCCTATTAAAATTAGTTTATACTAAACATTAAACATCTATCCTTGATAAACCTGCCCCTTTAGTTGAATAACGGTAAAGAAAAAGGGTTGCCTCAGCAACCTTTTTTCTTCTTCAATTCTTGCACCTTTTAGTTCAACAAGGAAAATAATGATTTCGTAAACAAATGGTTTTTTATTTTTCACTTCCACGAGACCATATTACCACTGGAATTAGTAATAGGTATAAAATTCCTCCAATAAATGATAATGTTAGATAACTTGAACCTGCCACAATCATTCCAGACAATGCTACGCCAGCAGCTCCTGACAACGCAATCAAAACATCCACTGTACCTTGTGTTTAGGTTTTTATTTTATGCCATTAGTGAATATCTAAGTAGGTAATTCTTGAGAAAGATTACATCCTTAAAAATAATCATCGAACCTCTTATTGCACTAACCTGCCCCGATAGTTCCATAAAGAAAAAGCTGCCTTAAAGACAGCTCTGATCTTCAGCTAACGCACCCGTTAGTTTAAGTACACTTCTTCACAAACTTATATTAGTTCGGAACAAAGATTTAAGAAAATAATTGATAAATCAGCTCTTTAGTTAGTAGAGAAACGCGAACTTAAAAAGTTACCACCAAATATAACGAACACTGTTCTTTACAAACACCGTTCGTTATATTATAAATAGAACAAGGCATTTAAAATTTAATTTATAGGAGTTGATAATTATGATAATGAAAACAAAAGAAATTCAGGAACAACGGATTGCTATTATAGGGGCAGGTCCAGGCGGCCTCACATTAGCTCGCATTTTACAGAAACATGGTGTAAAAACGGTCGTCTATGAAAGAGAAAAGTCTCCAACTAGCCGCCAACAAGGTGGTACATTAGACCTTCATGAGAATTCCGGACAATGGGCGTTAAAAGAAGCTGGCTTATTTGAAAAATTCCAAACGCTTGCTCGATATGAAGGAGAAGACTTTCGTCTTGTAGATAAATCGGGTAAAGTCTATTTGGATGAAGTTACAGATAAAAATAATGGAAAGCGTCCTGAAATCGATCGTGGAACACTTCGTGAGTTATTATTAGATTCTGTTGATTCAACTTGTATTCAATGGGGACATAAGTTGACACATGCCGTTCCTTTAGAAAATGGCATACATGAACTTCACTTTGAGAATGGGCATGTTGATACTGTTCATCTTGTGATAGCTGCCGATGGCGCTTTTTCACGTATTCGCCCTCTTGTAACGGATTCCGTACCTGAATATACTGGAATCAGCATGGTTGAGCTAAATATAAAAAATGTAGCAACCTCTCATCCAAGTATTGCTGAGCTCAATGGTCATGGAACATTCTTTGCCATCGCTGATCATAAAAGTATTTTTGCGCAGCTAAATGGAAATGGGAATATTCGTGTATATTTATCATTTAAAGTTGACCACAACTGGCTAGATACTTGTGAAATCCCGTTCAATGAACCTGATAAAGCTAAACAACAGCTGCTTCAATACTTTAATGATTGGGATGAGTCTCTAAAAGATTATATCCGATTTGCTGATGAAGCTATACTCCCAAGACGTATATATATGTTGCCTATTGGGCTTAAATGGATTCATAAACCAGGTGTCACTCTGATTGGCGATGCGGCACACTTAATGTCGCCTTTTGCCGGAAAAGGCGCAAACTTGGCAATGCGGGATGCTGCGGAATTGGCATTGTCAATTGTTAAGCATGAGAATGTTGATCAGGCGGTTCAGAGATACGAGAAAAAAATGTATGTGTATTCCTCCCAATCAGCCGAAGAGTCAGATTCGAACCTCAAGCTTTGTTTTTCAGATAATGCCGCAGTTAAATGGATGGATTTAATGAAACAATATAATGACACCATTTGATAAAGGAGATTGGAAAAGAATGATGAATAAATCAGAACGCACGATTATTAGCCGTCGTTCGCGGCCTGCTAAGGATCCATTAAGCAAAGATCTTATTGTGAGAACTGCGTTAGAAATTTTAAAGAACCAAGGTCTTTCTGGGCTGAGCATGCGTAAAATTGCCAAAGAGTTAGATACGGGTCCATCTTCTCTATATGTGTATGTTAAAAACGCTCAAGAGTTAAGAGCGTATGTGTTAGATTATGGACTCGAAAAGGTTGTCTTGTCAGATAGCCAAGGGCATTGGAAAGATGAGTTATTTGATGCACTAGAATCTTATCTAATGACTCTCTATGAATCACCAGGGATCGCTGAACTTGCTTTAACGACACTTCCAATAGGACCTAACTCATTAGCAATGATAGAATATATCCTTCAGCGTCTTCATGCGGGTGGAATTCATTCTACTTCAGCAGCGTGGGGAGTAGATCAACTATTTATCTATGCTACTTCAGTGGCATTCGAACAAGCTTCACGTAAACAGAATGGAACTGCGATGGATTCCCTTTACGTTTCTTACCAATCAGTGGATGCTAGGGAATATCCAATAATCTCTAGTTTAAAAGAGGAATTATTCTCGGGAGAACAAGAACGTTTTCGTTGGGGATTAGAGGTGATCCTGCAAGGAATATTACAAATGCAAAATAAATGAGAACACAGCACTTTATGAGGTGTATCTTTGTTTTATTTCTCCTATGCTATTGAACAAAACAGAGCACCCTTCGAGGACGAAGATATTATAAATTATCAATACCTAAATCGTAAAAAGCATTAAAAAATAAAGGGGGATACATATTAGTCTTGTGTAATATGTATCCTCCCTTTTCTTTCCTGTTCCACAATCACGCCCTATAATGAAATAACGAAAATAGAAACATGGATGCAAATGAGCTTATTTTTCTTCAACTAACACCCCCCGTTTGTTCAACAAGAAAATCTACAAGATTATTTAACAGTGTCTTTTTCATTAGAAAAAGACTCACAAACGAATCATGAGTCTTTTTTCTCGTATATTCTTAATAACTATTGTAAAAGCATTAGAAGAAAACGTTATTAAGTATTCAGAGATCTATAATTGTTACATCCTTTATAACAGGAGAATCATTCATGCCGCTGATTAGTAAGAATCGCGAATAGTACTTTTGGATGAAACAGATGGAGAGGGCTTCGGATAAGATTCATTACTCTGACTAATCGAATATATATTTCCGGCTCAGAAGCTGAAAGTTCATATACCCTTTTGCAGTACCACTGCTTGTATGGCTGAACAAAAGTTCGCTCCCCTTTAATTTCGGGATGACGAAGAACCTCTGTTGTCGCCATTTCCCAAGGAACGTCGATAATCTTAGAAATCTTCTTATGAAATCTTTGACCAAATCCCTTGTCAGCCCTCTTCGTTTGAAAAAGAGAAGATTGCAACTCTAAAGCTTGCACCGCAGCAACAGAAATTCCCTGTCCGAAAAGAGGGTCAAAACGGCAATGAGCATCACCAATGATTAAGAAACCTTCCGGAATGTTTTTTGCTAGATCAAAACGGCGTCGTACTTGATAAGGAACCCGATGTATTTTAATCTCGGAAAGAGGCTCTGCTCCCTCAAGAAATCGAAGAACATCAGGAACAGGAATTCTTTTTGCGTATGAGATAAATTCCTCATTTGTGTGTGGTGCATATGCATTAGCATACCCGCTGAACGTGACAGAGAATCGGTTTTCTTCAAGAGTTTGAATATAGGCACCGTAAGGGTTATCGGGAAAGCTCGGTGATATAAGGAGGTTTTGCCATTCGGGATGTTCTTGACTTTTAAGAGAATAAAGGCGTGTTGCATAAAACAATTGAATCTTAACTTTTTCTTCCTTCACTTTTACATCAAGTGCTTGTAGCCAATCTATACTCTTAGAGGCAGAACCGCTGGCATCCACTACAAAACTGGCATCCAGTTCTTCTGCGAGACCCGTCTTAAAGGAACGTACTCGGACTCCTAGAACGGTATGGTCATGCTTGTTTACTAACAGCTGTTCCGTTTTTGTTTCATATCGAGTAGTAATATTAGGAACTTCTTCAACCCGTCTTTGTAAATGCCATTCAAGCATAGGCCGGCTTTGCTGAATCAGGATAAACTCTCCAGAAAACCGTTGTTTCCAATAACCAAAATGGTGCCACTTCAGATCTTTTGTAAAATTAGTGACGATGCTGCCATCTTCTATTAATTGAGACACTATCCCCGGAAACAAAATCTCAATGGCTTCTTCTCCTCTTTTCAATAAAACGTGAGGGTGGTAGCTCTGAGGAACTCTTTTTCTAGGAACTTTTTCTTTACATTCTTGACCTGCTTCTATGATGATGACTTGCTGAAAAAAATGAGACAACGCTTTAGCAGCTAATTTACCGGCAATCCCCCCACCAATGACTACAGCCTTTTCCCGCATTTTACTCCTCCATTTTTATTTTATATTTACATGATTGAAGCATTCAGAAAACTTTTACTGTTTTGCTATTTTAAGCACGATCTTATTATAACTAAAAAACAAAAATAGGGGTAGAAAGATTAGCTATCACTTGGAACTGTTGATTCAACAGATTCGTTTGAAGTAGCGCCAGCGAATTTGCAAATCACCACATATATTTCCAGTTTGTGTTATGGAACTATCCTGCCCCGTTAGCGCCATATGAAAAAGCTGCCGTAAAGACAGCTCCGATCTTCAGCTAACGCACCCGTTAGCCATCCATGAAGCGCAAAAATCAGCGCTTCACCAAAGAGAATGAACATTGGTCTCTATGTCGATAATGTTTTAATGGCTGCGAAGAAGGTCGTTGAACTATGATGCCTTTGAGCCCATCCGTTAGTCTGACTCCGACGACCACGGTGTACCACCGACTGTCGCGCCCTTTATGGGCAGCACTCATGGGAGATTAATCCTTTTTTGGTCGTCGCGCTAGCCTTTACTTAATATGCTATGATTGGAGGTTTTTGTTTAACGATCTACCAAACTCAATCAGATTACTCATAAGGCTCAGCCTTTTTTTAAAAAGCGTTTTTACTGGGTCTATTTTGTTGTGAATTTTGAGCTTTTTTAATTTTCATGGGAGTTTAAGTAGTTTTTTCACAAACTTTTTAGTATTTCAGTTAATACAGGAATGCTGCTCCTTTAGTTCAACAAAAAAATGCACTTCTCCTTCTTGAATAAACGCACTCGTTTGTTTAAAAAACTGTGATCTCAAAAAAACAGTCTTTCACCATATGAATTAATTTTTGGGTATATTCTAATTCATAAGCATCAGTATCCTTATTGAAGTATTTCTCACTGAGCCCCTCCATTTGACGTATAAATATTTTTCTTCTGGTTCATCTATAAAAAATGACATTAGCAACTGTTCCTTTAATTGCACATGTGTTCCACTTCATACCATAGTGAGCGTCGACTTGTAACCAATCACTGGCTTTATATCCAGCTCCTTAAAGACAATCCTTTGTTGCATTCTCCATTAATAATGAGCGAACAGGATTACCTTTTAATCCGTCATATCCCCTAACTTCATCACGTCTCTTATCTTTTTTTGACTTTTCTCTATTTTTTTAATGGAAGTCGAGGACTTTCGTCTTGATATATAGAGTAAGTCCACTCTTCATTTTCCATTTTTGAACATTGGTCATTATTACAAGAAAAAAGATAGGTCTGCTTATCAGTACGAATACTTACCGCAAAATAATAGGGGATTACTGTCCCGTTGATAGTTCAAATTCCCTATTGATAAAATTAAGGATTACAGTCCATTAACTAAAATAT
This sequence comes from Peribacillus sp. NPDC096448, assembly GCF_044762675.1. Taxonomy (NCBI): domain Bacteria; kingdom Bacillati; phylum Bacillota; class Bacilli; order Caryophanales; family Bacillaceae; genus Peribacillus; species Peribacillus sp. NPDC096448. Next base: position 7,679 of record NZ_JBIWEU010000005.1, read on the forward strand.
TTATTATTCTCGTATTAATATTGCGAATTTTTTCCTATTATGGCAACCTATAGAATGAAGAATATATTTCATAACAGTAATCAAACAATTTGGTTAGCTATTCTAGGGAGAAAACCTATGTCTGTTAGAAAAATACTAACAATCGTTTTTGTTTTTATACTACTTCTTACAAGCCTCAGAGTCATTTGGTTCATCAAAAATTTACCACTCAATCAACCGTTTGTTGAGGAAGGTGTCTATGACTTAGTTCACTTTCCATTATCTGATAAATCCACCGTTGCCCTTGATGGCGAATGGTTATTTTATCCAAATATATTTGCTGTACCTAAAGAACTACCAGCAATGGACGAACAAAGCTTCATTCAAGTCCCACGCGGGTGGAAGGGGCTTTCCACTTTAACAAACGAAACTGAGCAAGTTGGAACTTACGAAATGCGGATCCATGTACAAGACGACGAAAAAAAGTACGGTTTAAAATTACACCGAATTTCAGACTCATTTATTCTATACGTAAATGGAGATAAGATCGAACAGCGAACTGCTTCCATTGACCCAATGAATCAGTCCTCTCTCGTTCCGACCATCATAACGGCGACACCCGATGAAACGGGATGGATTCATCTTGTAATTGCTGTTTCTTCCAGTGATGAAATCTATGATGGCGGGTTATTAAAATCGATTCGTTTCGGAACAGAAAGAGCTATTATCAGAGAACATTGGACACCATTGGCAATGCAGCTGATGGTGGCTTCAATCATGCTAGTTCACGGAATATATGCCTGTATTCTTTATTTTATTCGTCCAAAAAAAATCGAGCTTTTGTACTTTATGGTGGCCATGTTACTCTCCTCCCTATCCATTTTGGTTAGTGACGATCGCCTCATTCTTCAATGGGTACCATTAAATTATGAAATGTTTGTTAAGCTTGCATATCTGTCATACACAGGGCTCTCCGTTTTCTTCTTATTGTTTGTGAGGTATTTATTTACTAATTACAAAGGAAATCAAATGGTTCGATGGATTTCTGGCTTTTGCGGGGTGTATGGGCTTTTTATTGTTATGGCGCCGATCACATTGATACGGGAATGGTCAATATTACTACTATTTGTACTAGGAATACCGTTTACTGCCATTATATTGCTTATGTTTCAAGTAATCGTAAATAAAGTGAAGGATTCCCTCTTTTTACTGCTGGCCGCTATTAGCGTGGCTTCAAGCATCCTATGGTCGACCTTTGCTGGAAGAGTACACTCGCTCAATTTAGGGATTATTAGTATGATTGACCCTAACTTTTATCCAGTTGATTTAACCCTTGCACTTTTATTTTTTTCCACATTTTGGTTCATGCGATTCTTTCGCGCAAATGACAAAAATCATGAACTCGTGGATAAGCTCCAAAAGGAATATACTACAAAGGATCAATTTTTAGCCAATACTTCCCAAGAGCTTCGTAATCCTTTGCACGGGATGATCAATATGGCTCAAAGCATTATTGACCAAGATAGGTCACGACTTACTCCTCAAAGCAAACAAAAGCTTGAGCTTCTCATGGTCATCGGTCGGCGAATGTCCTATTTATTAAACGATTTAATTAATGTGACGAAAATTCAACAAAACAAAATCAACTTGAATAAACAAACGTTTGCCCTTCTACCTGCCATCAGAACTGTTGTTAATGTTCAAAGGATTATGATGGACTCGAAAAATCTTCACTTTCAACTAGTGATCCCTAAGGATTTCCCGCCTGTTTATACAGATGAAACCCACCTCAGGCAAATCATTTTCAATTTACTGAATATTTCGGTGAAATATTCAGAGAATGGTGTAATTATTATTAAAGCCGAGGTGAAAAACAATGAGGCGGTCATCCATATAAAGGATTCTGGAATCGGAATGGATGATGAAAAACTGAAGCGTGCTTTCCTTTCGTATGAGCTAGGGACAAAGGAGCGTTACGATGACCTAAGTGGGCTGGGGTTAGGGCTGAGTATTTGCCACAAATTAGTCTCTATGAATAACGGAACGCTAACCGTTAAATCCAACCTTTCAAAAGGTTCTATGTTCACTTTTACCTTGCCGCTCACACAGGATGATGAGGGAAAACAGGAAGAAAACGGTCTTGCTCCATCCACCAGCCAAGAAGACATGGTCCATCAAGAGTTAGCAATATCCGAAGATCCACTATCTACAAGGGATAAGCATGGTTATATCAAACCAAAAATTTTGGCTGTTGATGATGACCCAATGAATCTTCACGTTTTAAAAAACATTCTCTCAGGTGAAGAGTATTCAATTGAAATCGTAACAAGTGGTGAAGAAGTTTTAAAACGGTTGGACGAAGGTTGGGATCTCATTATTGCCGATGTTATGATGCCAAAAATGTCAGGCTACGAATTAACAAGAAAGATACGAGAGCACTTTTCTATTTCTGAACTTCCTGTTTTATTGCTAACAACTCAAAATAATCCTGAGGAAGTTTATACAGGGTTTCTAGTAGGAGCAAACGATTATCTAGTAAAACCAATAGATTCGCTAGAATTAAGAGTACGGATTGGCGTTGTTATCGACCTAAAGCATTCGATACAGGAACGATTAAGAATGGAAGGTGCTTGGTTGCAATCACAAATTCAGCCACATTTTCTTTTTAATACACTAAATTCAATTGCTGCACTAGGAGTTACTGATTCCTCTAGAATGCTTACTTTACTCGATGAATTCAGTAATTATTTACGCTTAAGTTTTGATTTTAATAATGCTGAACCGCTTGTTCCGTTATCGCATGAACTTTCGCTGGTCCAATCTTATTTATATATTGAAAAGGTAAGGTTTAATGAGCGTCTTACAATTAATTGGGAGCTTAACTACAGCGGTGAATGGATGATTCCACCTCTAACGATTCAACCGCTTGTCGAAAATGCAGTTAACCATGGTATTTTATCGAAGCCAGGAGGGGGTACTATCTCGATAAAACTATCAAAAGAAGCCCATGATTTAAAAGTTGAAATTTGTGATGATGGTAAAGGTATAAGTCCAGATATACAACAAAATCTGTTTACATATGTAAAGTCTGAACATAAAAAAGGAATAGGACTAATCAATGTCAATCGTCGTCTTGAGCAAATGTACAGGCAAGGATTAACAATTCAAAGTAAATTAAATCAAGGAACAACGATTACGTTTTTCATCCGAAAAGATAAGGGATAATCAATTTACTTATCTTTCGGTTTTTCCTCATTTTGTTTCTGATTATTTAAGCATTATGATATATATGACTAAAGGAGATAAGATATAGAATGATTAAGGCTATATTAGTTGATGATGAGATTCTAGCACTAGATTATTTAACAAATTTACTTCGGGCATTTCCTATAATTCATATTATCAATACATATACAGATAAAACTAGTATTCTAGAGGATATTCTGAGCCAAACCGTTGACGTTGTATTTTTAGATATTGAAATGGCTGATGGAAACGGCTTAGATTTTGCAGAAACTATTTATTCTTTATCTCCTTCTATTCAAATTGTTTTTGTAACTGCGTATGCTGAATATGCAATAAAAGCTTTTGAAATACATTCAATCGATTATTTATTAAAACCTGTTATGCCCAATCGATTAGCTAAGACCATACAGCGATTATCAGAAAAAATCATTGACAATAAAGTTGATCGAAAGTTGGAGAATCCGTCATTATATATTCAGTGCTTTTATGAATTCCAGGTGTTGAAAGATGGTGAACTACTCCATTTTAAAACTGCAAAAGTAAAGGAGTTATTTGCATATTTTGTAACCTTTATGAATACATACATTCCTCGTGACCGTATTATCGATAGCCTATGGCCAAATTATGATAGTAAAAAAGCAAAGATCAATCTCCATACCACCCTATCCTATTTACGAAAATTTTTGAGCGCAATTGGATATACAAATTGCATTAAATTTTCAGATCAGAGCTATATTTTATCAATGGATTCGATTCACTGCGATTTAACTATAATCAACGAGGCTGTTTTAAATATAGAAAAGGTTGACCAATCAAATATACTTCACATTGAGGAAGTACTAAAACTCTATTCCGGTTCATATATGGAATGGAACCGCTATGAATGGGCAAATGAAGTGGCACAAAAAACAGAAAATGACATTATTATTCTTTTGGAAAAAGTAATAGATTATTATAGTGACAATGACCGCTATAGAGCATTACATTATCTACATATTCAAAGAAAGCTATCACCATACTCGGATAGAAATATTGAGCAAACAATGCAACTTCTCATTCAAAAAGGAAATCATGTTGAAGCAATGAAAATATATAATGATTATGAACAATTGCTCTCGGAAGATCTAGGAATTGGTCCCGGAGAACGTCTAGCTACACTTTATCAGTCTTTACTAATAGGATAACCGTTTCCATAGTTTTTTTATCTTTCCACATTATTAAATGATTGTATAAAATCCCTTATTTCATCTATACTCACACCTAATTCCTTTGCTTCAATTATTAAAGAAATCCATTCTTCATCTAATTGATTTTTTTTACAGGTATCATTCATATTCTACATTCCCCCTAAATATGTTAATTCATTTTATCGTTTATCTCTTAAAAATCTCTTAAATGAAGAAAGACAAATCCACAATGGACTGCCGTTAATCAATATTAGTAATAGTTTTTAGCTTCACTAAGTTCATACTCTCGATTCCCTTCGGTTAATTAATCTTAAGGGTTTTTGTTTTGTTATTATAAAATTAAACATTTTTTACCTATATGGTTTAGGCTCCCGCTAAATTGAAAAGTAATATTCCTGGTATGGAGATATATCTTAGAGTGTTACACAGACCGACCAATAACACCATTAAGACAAAAAGAGAAGTAAAATTTATTATACTTTTCATCATACACCTCCATACTAACAGGTACATTACTTCAATAAGGAAGTTGCTTAGGCAGCTCTTTTTTTCTCATGGAGCTAATGAAGCAGGATAGTTAAAGATAAGCTGGAACTATTTTGAAATATAAACGTCTACTTGTTTGAATTGCTCCATACTCCCAGCTAGATGGAATTCTGTGACGTCTGTCACCCATTTTTCATTGGACTTTGCGGCCTTGAAATCACGTGCTAGAATGTTGGGCGCAATCTTGCCGATTTTCCCTTTGAATCAAGGTAAAGTTAAAAGGCATGAGCCCGGTAGATTACCGGGTTCATGCCCTCAAGGCTGCCTAAGTAAATAAAGTGTCTAACTTTTTGGGTTCACTTCATACTCAGCACTTTTAAAGGAAATGCTTCTCTAATCAAAGCATTCCCTCTATTTTTAATCACAATGTTTTTCTAAATGAATAGCACCATTTGTCATAATCTACTTTCTCTTCATAAAAACGATGAGCATTGACACTTTAATTAAATGGAGCTATTCTATGGACTTTCTACTGTTAGTTAATAGGAGAACGACAAGCTCCCACCTTTATACCTAAAGAATTATAGTGATTTTTTATGTTTATAATGGCTTGGCCACTTGTAACTTCATTAATTAATTCGTTTATCTTCCAAAGATCCACTGGTTTATTCATTAATAAGTCATTAAAAATTTGTCTGATTTCTTTTGGATAAACATTTCCTACCATACTAGAAAGTCCGTTACATCCATTCTTTATCTTTTCTATAAGGTTTACATCTCCACCAGCGAACATGATGAAATTATCTGGTAAATCAGTATTATGGTGACGTTTGGCATCACTTTCTTCTTTAAGTCCTACTAGGTTGGCGTGTTTCTGGTTAATAAGTGCCCTTAATGATTCAGCACTCAGCTCAAATCCTGTGCGGAAAGGGTTATTATAAAGGACAACGTTTTTAGTTGTATGTTGTATCAGTTCATTTATATAAGAAATAGCTTGTTGTTGCGTCGGCTGAATGTAAGGTGGAAACTGAATTAGAATAGAACTAAAAACAGATTCCTTAAGCTTTTTAATCAACTTTATTGCATCTCTAGTCCTTGTGACTGATACACCAAACATCAGTTCAACATTTTCAAAATTTTCTTGATTAAAATAATCAATAATTTGGATACGCTCGTCAAGGCTCATTGAATTTTGTTCGCCTGTCGTAGCAGAAACAAGAAGTGAATCTACTTCGTTATCTGTTAAATGTTTAATGATGTGATTGAATCCTTCTAAATATAAGCTCTCATCATCATGAAAGGGAGTCGGAATAGCAACATTAAAATTTTTCATCAGTTATATCCTCCAGTATTTTTACATAGCAAGAACTTATTTGTACATAAAGTCAAATACTAAATCCCTTCAGAACATTTATTTAAGGGATTTTTGAATGACGAAATTATTCTGTGTATATGTTGTTTAAAGTTTAGTTACATTCTTAGAGGCAAAAGTATTAACTAATATTTTCTAGTTATTCTTTGTTTGTTTGACTATGTGACGAGGTGTACTACCCACCGGCTCTTCTAAAAACCAAGTGCCCAATGAAGTAAGTACCGGTACGTCTTGAAACGTGTAAAGAATAGCATCCTCCGTTTGTGAAGTATTGCAATGCTCATGAGCAGACCAAGGAGGAGCTAAGAATAGATCACCTTTTTCCCATTCAATCTTTTCTCCATCCACGATACTATAACCCTCGCCCTGAAATACTAGATTGAGAGCTACATTAGTATGACGATGAGCTTTATTATGCTCACCAGGTTTAAAAATTTGGACGACTACGTTCATAGTTGATGAAGTTCCATACGTATCCCCTGTATCATTATGAATGAGTGACAATGTTCCACGGCCACTTTCAAGAAAGTCTTCCGATACAGATTGATTGAGTAATGGATAAATGTCTTTCCATTTCCATGAACATGCTCGAACGGCATGCTTCCTACTCTTTTTTAAAAACTCACTGTAGTTGATAATCTCTGTTCTTTGACTACTCATCCTATCACCCTCCACAAAATTTTCAATTTAAAGAATTTATACTTATAATCTAAGACAGTTCAATCAATAGTACAATTCAATTATTTATATAATAACCATAGGTTTAACCTATGATAAAATGTGTAATATCCTAGACTGTTTATAGGATTCCTATTGAAATCCTGTTAATGAATTTGCGAAATGAAAATGCAGGAAATATTACCGTTTAAATCAGGAGGCTTTAGAATGGAGTTAAGACAACTTGAATATTTTTACGCTGTGTGCCAAGAACTACATTTTACAAGAGCAGCAGAAAAGGTAGGGATTTCTCAACCTTCTTTAAGCCAACAAATTCGTTTATTAGAACATGAAATTGGCACACCACTATTCGATCGCATTGGTAAAAAGACGGCTCTTACAGAATCTGGGGAATTACTCTTGAAGTATACACGTAACATTTTTCATGAACTGGAACAGGCAAAAATCTCAATAGATGAACTAAATGGTCTTCAAAGAGGAACCATTTCTATAGGCACCGTGTTAACTGTTGAAAATTACCTTATTCCGCCCACATTACGCACTTTTCATCATTTGTATCCTGCTGTTAAGATATCTGTGTTTGGATTACGTACTGGGGATATTCTAAAACAACTATTAGAAAATAAATTGGATATAGGCATTGTTTTTCTACCTATGAAAGGGGATGAATTAAAAACTGTATCTTTATATACAGAGGAAATGGCGTTTGCAGTGCCTGTTGGACACCCGTTAGAGAATCAAAATACGTTAGGTATAGAAGTCTTACAAACAACACCTTCCATCTTACTTCCTGAGCAATATTTTATTAGACAGCTTATAAATAATGCTTGTAAAGATGTGGGGTTTATTCCCGCGCCAATCTTTGAAATTACAACCATGCAATCTTTAATTAATATGGTTATTGAGAGCGTCGGGTTGACTATATTGCCGAGACCTTACTTAGAATACCTTAACCATCCTCGTATTAGAATTATTCCCATTCATAACGCCAATCTTACTCGAGATATAGGAATAATCTATAGGAAAGATAAATACTTGAGTGCTGCGACGAGTATTTTTATTAATAAGTTAAGAGAGACTTCACTCCATTTGGTTCAGAATTCTAAGGAAGACACTGATTAAACAATCCCTCCATGTTATTAATTATTAAACTCTTAATAATATAGGGTGGATATAAAAGAAAAAAGGTACAATCCTTAAAACTCAAAGGGTTGTACCTTTTTAACATTCCCAATTAAATTGTATTTTTTATGTTTTTTTGTTCTAATTGTCACCATTAAACCAAGCTTTGTTGAGTAATTGAACTCCTTTATCTATTTTTTCTTCTGAAACTCCACCAAAACCCATCATGATTAATGATGAATTAACTTCGCTATCATTCAGTGCATAAAGAGTTGGATCATAAACCCTTACACCGACCTTTTTAGCTTCCTTAACTAATTCTTCTGTAGACCTATACTTAACATTTACTAATAAATGTAGTCCTGCTTTTTGTCCAATAATCTCTATATGATTCCCCATATATTTGTTTAACGCATCCACAAGAGTTTTGTGTTTATTTTCATATACTTTTCTCATTTTTCGTATATGGCTTGTAAAATGCCCTTCATTCATAAGTATATATAATCCTTTTTGAACTATAGACGGTACGGATTGATAGTAATTACCATACATATGATTGTATGCATCCATTAACCTTTGTGGCAAAACAATATAACTTACTCTCACGGCCGGGGAAAAAGATTTAGAGAATGTACCTAAATAAATGACATTTTCTTTTGCATCTAAGGCTTTTAAAGAAGGAATCGGTTGACCTTGATAACGGAATTCACTGTCATAATCATCTTCAATAATAAAGCTGCCGTTTTGATTTGCCCACTCTAATAATAACAATCGCTTTTGGATCGAAAGCACCATTCCATACGGGAATTGATGAGAAGGGGTAATATAGGCTACCTTTGCCTCGACCTTTTTTAGCTGTTCTATATCTATGCCATCTTTTTCAAGTCGGATAGGTTTTATTGACCATCCATGGTTGTTGAAAACGGATTTCGCCCCATCATAGCTCGGATTCTCCATAGCAACTGAACGTTCTCCGTTTTTAGAAAGTAATTGGAGAATAAGGCTAATTGCGTGTTGAGTGCCAGAACAAATAACTATTTGCTCCTCTGAACAGACAACTCCCCGTGACTGAAATAAATAATTCGCTAATTCTTCACGTAGACCCACATATCCCTGTCTTTCTCCTGGACTTAATAATTGTTCAAGTTCATCCGTCAAAGCTTGAGTTAAACAGCGTTTCCAAATTTGGATTGGAAAAAAGTTTACATCTATATCACCGTACTTAAAATCGTATTCGAATGTTTCTTCTTTATTATCCATGGGTACTTTTGATTTATATTTAATTTCCTGTAAAGAAGGAGATAGAACGGGTTGCTCTAATGGGAGTACAACTAGCCCCACTCTAGCCTTACTTGCTACATACCCTTCTGCTAACAATTGTTGATACGCACCGTCTACCGTGTTTTTGCTAATTTTTAATTGGCCTGATAAATAACGAATAGAAGGTAAAAGTGCTCCCTCGGGAATGTCACCATCTTCTATTTTTTGTTTTATGTATTGATACAACTGTACATATATAGGAACACTACTGTGCTTATCAAGTAAGGGAATAAACTCTAACATATTACCTCCTGCTGACTATATGTATTTCTCCAAAGCTGAAATTTTCAAGGAGAATACTCCAATACAATTATTATAACCTATTGGCTGAATTGGTTATAAGGGGGATGCATTTGTTAAAAGGGACAGAATAATTATCTAGAGTTGTTTAATTAAGATGATCTTAGGATTATTATTTGGCATTTTAAATAAAGAAAAGACCATACTTATAAAATCTTTTTTGCACTTCTTTCTTATACCTTACAGTGCTCATACCCAACAGAAGATAAAGAAACAAACTTCTATATCTTTACAGAATAGTTCGAAGTAATAAACTCAACTATATCCCTTCCCTCTGACCCCATCATACTTTAAGAAACTGTGCCTTTTATTAGGGACAATATTCTAATAGACTCTGTTTATCCACCAGTAGACTTCAAGGCTTATCAGTTAAAGAGACATGCTTTATATTGATTAGTTGAGCAAACACATTAAAAACTAAATTTTTTATTGGCCTTTTTAATGCATGCTAGTCTAAGGTGAGATTTTATTAAAGGAGTTCTTTGATATATGTTTGGCATCCATGATTTTACATTATTCTTAATCTCTTCACTAATTTTTATAGCGACACCTGGTATAGATTCTATGTTCGTTTTAAGTAGAAGTATTTCAAATGGGAGAGCAAGTGGCCTAGCTGCATCTGCAGGTATTGCAACAGGTGCATTTGTGCATACCATACTTTCTACTGTCGGCTTATCCATTATCTTATCTCAATCAGTTGTTTTATTTACGGTAATTAAAATTATAGGTGGTATTTATTTGATATACATTGGAATTAAATCTCTCCTCTCGAAAGGTAAGGGAATAAGTATAAAGAATACGTCTAATGTATCTATTAAAAAAAATTATTTACAAGGTGTAATAACAAATGTTGCTAATCCTAAAAACATTCTGTTTTATTTATCGTTTTTACCACAATTTTCATCAGCAAATAGTGGAAATGAATCATTATCGTTTTTACTACTGGGTACAACATTTGCTGTAATAGTGTTGCTGTGGTATGTATTAGTAACATATTTTTCAACTTTAGCGACCAAAACACTTAAAGACAACAAATCCTTTAATAATATTCTTAATAAAGTTTCAGGGATAGTTTTTATAGCCCTTGGGATGAAATTAATGACAGCTAAAAATTGAATTCTATCTGGGACGACAAAACTTGGCTATATAAAGTTGAACTAAAGATACATTGTTTAATTATAATAATTATATGAAAGCGATGTGAAAATCGGATTGAATCGAAAAATTATTACATTGGCCGTTGGAAAACCGAAGGAATATGATTGGAATAATAAAAAAGAGGTTTCGGCAATAGGAAAATCTTTTGTACATGTTGTTGAATTGAAAAAATCCGGTTTAGTCGGTGATGATGTTGCAAACCACAAGTTTCACGGTGGTATTGATCGTGCGGTATGTTTATATCCATTTGAGCATTACTCTTATTGGGAAAAGATATTTCAAAAAAAACTGGCTCCCCCTGCTTTCGGGGAAAATATTACAGCAACAGGGATGTTAGAAGAACAGGTTTGTATAGGCGATATATTTAAAATAGGGGATACTATTCTTCAAGTTACCCAAGGAAGAGTACCTTGTGCAACTATCTCCAAGTATAATCAAGAAAAACACTTTTTAAAAAAAGTGGTTGAAACCACTCTAACTGGTTACTTTTTTAGAGTTTTGGTAGAGGGGTCCATGAATTGCGATTCGGAAATAAATCTTGTGGAAAAAGACTCAAAAGAAATATCCGTTTCATTTGCTACACAAATTCTTTTTCATCGACAACAAGATAAAACATCAATTGAAAAAATATTGACGGTTGATGCTCTTGCAGAGGACTGGAGAAATAGATTTTTAAAATTGTTATAATTTATTTTAAAAATTGTAGGTACACAAAAAAAGGGCCCCTACTCAATACGAGTAAGGGCTCTTAATTATACTGCAAACAATATAGTGAAAGTAGCTTTACCTGCCTTCTTATCTGCAGTAATCTTTTTAGCTTTCTGGAATTTTAATAATGCTGATTCAGTACATTTTCCAAAAATGGAATCAAGTGATCCAGGGATATTAAAGTGCGGCCTGTAGGATCCATGTAAGATGCCTTTTGCGCCTTTTTGGACAGTGACGATTGCCGCCTTAGTTTTAGCTCCCAACTTTCCATCCACAACTAGCTTTTTATTAAATTGTTTATTAAGCTCAGTTTGTAGCTTTGATAAGTGCTGATTAGGTTTTAGGACCATTAAATCCATCCACAATTCCATAGGAGAAGGTTTCAAAACTGGAGAGGCTTGTGAGGGCTTCTCACATTAGTATTGTTGGTTCTGGTGCAAAAACTTCAAGACAATTGCAAGTAATCTCTAAAACTTGGACATACTGATACTATTACTCTAAAAAAGGGGCACGATCAGTATGGAAAAGCAAAATTTGTTTAAATGGAAACACTATCAGCCTGACATTATTTTATTAACGGTAAGATGGTATCTACGGTACAATCTCAGTTTTCGTGATTTGGTGGAAATGATGGAAGAACGAGGCTTCTCTATTGCTCACACAACCATCATGCGTTGGGTTCATCAATATGGTCCTGAGCTGGACAAGAGAGTTCGTCGTCATCTTAAGAAAACCAACGATTCTTGGCGAGTGGATGAGACCTATATCAAAGTCAAAGGACAGTGGATGTATCTGTATCGTGCAGTTGATTCAGAAGGAAATACCATTGATTTTTATCTAAATAAAACAAGAGACCACAAGGCTGCAAAGCGATTCTTTAAGAAAGCCTTGCGGTCTTTTCATGTTTCAATACCTCGTGTGATAACCGTTGATAGGAATCCCGCCTATCCTGTGGCGATTGAAGAGCTGAAGAAGGAGAAAAAGATGCCTTTAGGCATCCAAATAAGAAAAATAAAATATCTTAATAACATCGTAGATCAAGATCATCGCTTCATTAAAAAGCGAGTTCGTTCCATGTTAGGATTAAAGTCCTTTCGAACTGCCAAACAAATTCTTGCAGGAGTAGAAGCTGTGCATATGATGAAAAAAGGACAAACCCTCCAAGGGGAGAAGTCTGTCCGAAATCAAGAAGCCTCATTCATCAACTATTCGGCCTTCCAGCATAAAATAGATTCCACTAAGAAACTTTTCGCCTCTTTATACCTCTTCTGAAGTATTTGCACCAGAACCTTATTAAGAATGTTTTGTGCTATCTGGATATCCAGTAACAACAACTTTAAGGAATAACAAAAAATTATACGTTTTGCAACACCGTCTATAAAACTAATCTACATAGCTGAAAAAGTCTCTTCTTTTTTGATCTGAACCTGTTGTGCATGAGAACTTACTACTTGTTCACTTATAAACTTTGCATCCCGGCCAACCCATCCAATCAAACCAGAGCCGCGGGAAGTCTGCCAAGGCAATCCCAGAAAATACAACCCAGGAACATTACTTATTCCTCTATCTTGAATAACCTTCCCATCATAGTCAAACAGTTCTGGGATTTCAACCCAACTGTAATCTGATATGAATCCCGTGGCCCAGACGATAGTTTTGATTTTCAATTTTGTTTGGTCAGCAAATTCCACTTCATCATTCATCGCTTCTATTGCGCGAGGCTTTACTTTAATAGCGCCTGATTTGACTAGTTTTTTGAGTATAAACCCATACATAGGATCAGGTTTTCCTTTCATTCTCTTACCTAATATTGTTTCAGGCCCCTTTTTTAACAAACCTAATTTATCATACCACCAAAATAAACTTCTTCCTAAAAACTTATACGGCAAATAATTAATCTTAGAACTAATAGCAAGATAAACTTCACGATCTTTTGAGCATTCTACAGCAATCTGCCCACCTGAGCTACCTCCTCCAATAACTAACACCGGACCTTCAGGTAACTGCGAAGGATTATGATATGAAGACGTGTGAATCTGATAAATTTCGTTTGATAAATTTTCAGCTATACTGGGAATATAGGGATTTTGGAATGGACCTGTCGCAATGACTACTTTTTGAGCTTCAAACTCCCCTTGGCTGGTTTCAACCAAAAATCCGGTTGCTGTTTTTTTCATTCTGTATAAATTTGTGTTTAAAGAAACTGGAATGGAAAAATGTCTTTGATAATCTGCTAAATAATCCGCAATCTCATCCTTCGTAGGATAGTCCCACTGATCGCCAGAAATGTGTAATCCGGGTAAGGCACTGTAAAATCTCGGTGTATATAACACAAGTGAGTCATAGCGATAACGCCAAATATCACCAATATTTTGACTGCTGTCAATTAAGAGAAAGGACACATTTTGTTGTTGCAAATAATATCCCAAAGATAATCCAGCTTGCCCCGCTCCAATAACTAGGATATCTATCTTTTTCATCATAATCGTTATACTCCTCAATCCATCTAGATTCCAAACCAACATTTCGTACTCTGCCACGCATACTCAGGCAGATGAACATTTGCTCTCCTTTTTTGATTGAGCGAAATTGTTTCTATCGGATATCCCCTTGTGTAAAGGTGACCTAAACTCTCCAACATAACCGTTTTATCTTGAAAGGAGCATCGCAGGAGAAGCGCTGATTTCCCTTCTAGTCTATCTACCATATTTTCCTGATCCAATAGAGGTTCTGGTGAAATTTCCAAGTAAATGGCATCCCTTTTACTAACCCATGTCTGCAATTGTTGTTCAACGCTAAGGCTAACATAATCTGAATGTACGGCCCTATCATCCATAGATAGTACCCTATGAATTGCCTCCTGTAGCGTCAACAATCCAGTTGCGTAGGAACCACTGATTTCTCCTAAGCCGATTCCTATAAAAGATACTGGATTTATACCCCAGTAATTCCATAAATCAACTAAAGCTACTTGTAGTGCAAACAGTGTGAACTTTAGTTGTTCTGATGAACCCTCCCATGTAGTGTTTCGATTTACAAATAACTGATTCCATATTGAATAGCCAACCTGCTTTTGTATGAGACGGTCTGTTTCTATCAATGATTCACGAAAAACTGCTTCTTGTAAAATCCAAAAGTCTTTGTCCTGTGACCAAATAGGCATCCGGGTTGGAAAAACAAACACTACCTCTTTGCTGTTATCTAAATTTTCTATCATTTTATTTTTCACGTATTCTTCGAGCTTCTTAGCAACTTCTTCTTTGCTTCTCCCGACAACAGCCAACCGAGTCTCATGATGCTTTCTTTGATGAATAAGTGTGCTGCTAATATCCTCCAATCGCTCTTCCTCCGCCGAAGAATACAACAGATAGTCACGCATTCGACTAGCAATAGTCACGAGCGCATCCCTTCCTTTAGCTGAAAGAGGAAATAACACAGGTTGGTCAGAGGTTGTCTGATCCAAAAACGTGCAGCTATTACCTGGAAAAATCCCTCCCAACACCACATGGGCATTGGTTCCACCAAAACCAAATGAACTTATCCCTGCTATGTTTTTATTTACATCAGGCCACGATTGTAACTTTGTTGGAACTTGTAATAAAAGTTCTTCAAATGGAATGTTTGGATTCGGTTCAGCAAAGTTCAAGTGTGGAGGAATCTGTTTATGTTTAATGGAAAGAGCTACCTTAATGAGTCCCGCAATACCAGCAGCAGATTCTAAATGCCCAATATTTGTCTTCACCGAACCTAGACAACAGTAATTTTCAGCATTTCTACCTTGGCTCAACACTTTTCCTAACGCTTTTGCTTCGATAGGATCACCAAGATATGTACCAGTCCCATGTGCCTCGATATAATCAACATCTGTAGGTGAGATCCCAGCGTTTTTATAAGCAGCTAAAAGTACTTCTTCCTGTGATTGTTGATTCGGTGCTGTTAAGCCGTTTGTGCGTCCATCCTGATTCACAGCACTTCCATGAATGACTGCGTAAATGTCATCTTCATCACATATAGCTTGGGAGAACGACTTAAGAATTACCACTCCTACTCCTTCTCCGCGAACATAGCCATCTGCTCGAGCATCAAATGTTTTACAACAGTCATCACCTGCAAGCATACCTGCATTCGCAAAACTGGACGTAATCTCCGGAGATAAAATGAGATTAGCACCACCGACAACAGCCAATGTTGAATCTCCTTGCCAAATGCTCTGGCAGGCATAATGAATGGCAACAAGAGAAGATGAACAAGCAGTATCAATTGCCATACTCGGACCATGAAGATCAAAAAAATATGATATCCTGTTGGCAGCAATACTTAATGCTGTACCAGTAACCGCATAAATATGAGGATCTTGCGATTGAGTGATTTGCATACGTCCATAATCACTGTTGGAGGTTCCAATAAATACACCTGTCTTCGTCCCACGTATTTTCTCAGGATTAATGCCCGCGTCTTCGAAAGCCTCCCACGTTACTTCCAACAGCATACGTTGCTGTGGATCCATTCTAGTCGCTTCCCTTTTAGTAATCTTAAAAAAAGAGTAATCAAAAAGCTCAATATTCTCTACATATCCCCCTCTACGTATCCCAAAATGTTCTCCCTTATACTGATTAATCAGCTTCAAACGTTCAATCGGGAAATCTGAAATCGCATCCTTACCTTCCTTCAACAAATCCCAAAACTCTCTAGGATTTTTTGCTCTAGGAAATCGGCAACCAATGCCTACAATTGCAATCGGTTCTTTTGATATTTGTACTTTTTTATCGGCGGTAAAATTAATTTTGCAATCTTCATTATCACCATTTGACAATGAAATAGCTAATTCCTCAATGCAAGGAAAATCCCAGAAAATTGTCGGTGAAACTTCTTGACCTAACCATTCTGCCAAGTCTCCAGACAACATGACCGCTTCCGCAGAATCCAAACCAAAATTAATGAATGGTTCCCCTGTCTCGATCTCCTCTGGAACTAGTTCCAATCGAGCAGCAATTTCTTCAATTAGCCATTTCTTTATATCTGATGAAGTACGTACATTTAGACTCATTTGTTTACCTTTCATACCTGTGTTTTTAGATTAGAAACATCCATAGGATTCAAAATTGTTTTCTAGATACTTTATTTTTGAAGCATGCCGCTGTATCTTACCACTAGAAGTCTTAGAAATTGTACCAGTTTTAATCAGTATGAGTTTATAAAGTTGAATTTCATGTACTTCCACAACTTTCTTGCGTACTTCAGTAGCAACTTTTTTCAAAAGAACCGCCTCATCCGACTCATTCTGATCCTCTAAATTTTCATTTTTGCCTCTTGGACGGTAGTCACGATTCAGTTCAGCAACTACCACTAATCGTTCTTCCCCATCAACCTCTACCGAGAACGCTGCTACA
Organism: Peribacillus sp. NPDC096448; assembly: GCF_044762675.1. Lineage (NCBI taxonomy): Bacteria > Bacillati > Bacillota > Bacilli > Caryophanales > Bacillaceae > Peribacillus > Peribacillus sp. NPDC096448. The sequence continues at coordinate 24,625 of NZ_JBIWEU010000005.1, forward strand.
TATTCATCTCGAATAGCCGGGCTGCTCTTTTGAACAGTTAATTCAATATCCTGCGGATAGTGATTACGTCCTCGAATGATAATCAAATCTTTCATTCTACCCGTCACAAATAGTTCTCCATCCATAATAAATCCTGAATCACCTGTTCGTAAAAATGGGCCTTCTCCTGTATCTTTGATGTAAGCCTCAAAAGTTTCAGCAGTTTTCTCTGGATTGTTCCAGTATCCTTTGCATATACTTGGTCCAGACACCCAAATCTCACCGACTTGCAAATCAGTACAGTTAACCAATGTTTCTGGATCAACAATCGCTACCTTTTGTCCGGTATAAACGTGACCACAGCCAATCAACGCACGTGCTTCCTCTGTTGTTTCTGAAACAACCTTCACTTGATTTTGTTCTAACTTTACAGCATCGACGAATAACGTAATCGGAAAATAATCCCTGCTACAAGCAGATACATACAAAGTACCTTCCGCCAATCCATACCCAGGCATGATGCTTTCTTCCCTAAAACCATAAGGAGCATAACACTCCGCAAACTTTCTTAGAGTTTCTAAACGGATCGGTTCCGCACCATTTAGAGCTACACGCCAACTACTCAAATCCAAATCAGTCACCTGCTCAGGTTTAAACTTCTGAACACATAATTCGTAAGCAAAATTAGGACCCCCACTGTAAGTTGCACCGTATTTTGAAATTGTTTGTAGCCACTTTAGTGGACGTTGCATAAAGCTAACTGGAGACATCATAACAAGCTGACTACCCAAATAAGGTGTCAAAAGAATTTTTCCAATCAAGCCCATATCATGAAAAGCTGGAAGCCAGCTCACCGCTTTTGTTTCAGAAGAAAGTTTAAAGTTTTGTTCCATCAGAAAAAGATTATGTAGCAAATTACGATGAGTAACCATCACGCCCTTTGGCTTTGAAGTAGAACCTGATGTATACTGCTGGAAAGCAATCATGTCAGCAGAAATCTCTTTTTCCTGAAATTCGTTAGCTGAAATATCTGAAATAAGATCTGTTGCCTTAAATCTCAAGATGGATAGATAAGGTAGTATAGATGAATTCTTCTTGATTTCGTCGGATATTTTAGAAGTAGTTAAAGCAATAGAAGCCTGAGAGTCAGCAACAATCGCTTGAATTCTTTCCGAAGGACGACGAAAATGAGGCAACGAAGTAGGTACAGCAATCATTCCTGCATATAGACATCCAAAGAATGCTGCAACAAAATCGAGACCTGATGGATAAAGAAGAAGAACGTGATCCCCTGGCTTTCCCATCTCAAGCAACGTTGAGGCAATAGCACGAGCTTTTCTGTCCAAATCAGCAATGGTAAACGTTCTTTCTACCTTTCCAGTGTCATCTAAGTATGTATACATTAACGAATGTGGATCATATAATGCACGGTACTGCAGTAAATTGACAAGATTTGAATGTTGTTCAGCTATATTTACTATTGTCATGTATTATTTCCTCCACCTTTTCCTACTTTGTCTGTTGAAGATGTGAAAGTACGTATTGAGCTAATGTGGCAACCGAATAAAAATGCTTTCTCAAAGAATTGATTTTTTTAATATCTACTTTCATCCCGAACTCCTTTTCGATTCCTTTAACGATATAAAACGTATCGACTGATTCAAGACCCAGTCCTTCTCCAAAAATAGGCTCTGTATCTTGAATATCGCCCGCTGTAATCCCTGTTAATTCCAAATTCTCAATAATTACTTTCTGTTTTATCACATACGAAATATCTTCAATGGTTAGCACCTTATTTGCTTGCATATCCTCACCTCATGTTAGAGTTGTACAAAATTGTTCTGCTCAATAGGAATCATCCGACGAAGCTTTGAAACGACATGCTCTAATGCATTAATCAGGAAAAACACATCATCTTTTTGTGTATATTTTCCAATACTGATTCGGATCGATGAGCGGATTTGTGCTTCTGATAATCCAATGGCGGTCAGCACATGTGACAAAGAAGCTTGTTTGTTCGAACTACATGCCGATCCTACTGAAACAGCAATACCATAAATCTGATTCAAAAGAGCAGCAACTGCTTCTCCCCTGACATTTTCAAAACTAATATTTACAGTATTATTCAAGACATGCTCTTGATCAGTTGAGCCGTTAATGCAAGTGTGAGGAATCCGCTCTATGAGCTGCTTTAAAAGAAGATTTTTATATGCCTGTATCCTTTCATAATCTTCTTTAAACTCCTGACGTATTTTTGCACTTGCTTCTCCCAAGCCAACAATGGAAATCACATTTTCCGTTCCACTACGCAATCCATTCTCTTGAGATCCTCCATGAAGGAGTGGTTCAAGTGCGCGTGATTCTTTTAAAAAAAGTCCCCCAATTCCTTTTGGACCGTAAAATTTATGCCCAGAGAATGAAAGGGCATCTACCCCTAATTCTTCAATATTAATACGTATTCTTCCAACAGCCTGAACGGCATCGGTATGAAAAAAGATACCGTAGCGCTTAGCAATACTCGCGCATTCCTGTATGGGCTGAATGCTTCCAATCTCATTATTTGACATCATTAGTGAGATGATTCGGGTGTGCGGGAGAATTGAGCGTTCAAGATCATCCACGGACACAAATCCATTTTTATCCACTTCCAAATAAGTGATTTCAGCGTTGAAATACCTTTCTAAGTATTTGCATACTTCTAATACAGAAGGATGTTCAATCATCGATGTAATTACATGAATGGGATCAAATCGAAATTGTTCAATCCATCCTTTTAAAACCCAGTTATTAGCTTCCGAACCTCCCGATGTAAAATATATTTCATTTGGTTTCGCTCCAATAAGGGCTGCGATTTCTTCACGAGACTTCTCTATCTTCTTCTTGGAACTACCTCCATACTGATGGTTGCTTGACGGATTACCGAACAATTCAAATGCTTCTTTTGACATAGCCTTTGCTACACTATCATCTATAGGGGTTGTTGCATTGTAATCAAAGTACGTTCTCAACATGCATTCGTCCCTTCCGGTATACCAAGTTGTTTAAAGAGCTCTTTCATGATATCCAGACAATGCATTTGATTTGGCTCTAATTCCCCAAGCAAAGCCTCGATTTCTGTCTCGGAAACGGCAGACAAATCGGAAATACACTTATTCTGTATAAATTCACTAAACACACTGACTGTGGCGATAGATGTGGCACAACCATAAGCTTTATATCTGACGTCCGTAATTTCTTGATTATTGTTGTAAGCAATATGAAGGATGATAGTATCTCCACAAACAGCGTTGCCAATTTTAATAACGCGACTTGGATGCTCTAGCTCTCCAATATTACGGGGATTCATAAAATTTTCTGTAATAATTTCGTTGTACATTTTTAGCCTCCTTTACTTCATCCATAATCATCTTATTTGGAAAGTGCTAAGAACTTTGCACCTCTTCGCGACAAGAAACCTAAATCCATACCGATGAGTGAAAGCATCGATTAGCACCAATCGCGAAGTGGTGCATCGTTTTTTATCTCGTTTCTCTTCTAATAGATCTCTAATTTTCTTTTCGATATTCTGTAGGACTTGCTCTTCTAATTTTAAATACCCACTGTACGGAAAAGCTTATATCATCTCCTCATTTTTGAATTCAGTCATTCAACGATGTAGGAGACTCTAGTCCTTAGTTCCCAAGCAGTCTACTCTACTGACTTTTCTGTTTCTAAATAAGCTGCCTTGCTTTAGAATGCTTCTATTTTCTCATTCCCTGTTATATATATCCAAATTTAGTCTGCTAACAAAAACAACTCACAGAGAAACCTTCTCCGCCATCGCTCTTTTCATTTTCATCCATGTGCTTTTCTAAATTGATGGCACAGCAACCGATTTCCGCCCCTTTAATTCGAAATAAATAGTTGATCCTTTGTCCATTTCGACCACAGGAGCAGCCTTCATCTTTAGACAGAAAAACTAGATCTTCCGTAATAATAAATCCTGGATACGATATGGAGGTAGGGTCTAAGATTACTAGTCTTCCTACTTCCCCATCTTCTACTTCTTTACTGAGATCTTCCATGGCCCGTACAGAAAAATGTACCCAAGGGGGAACATGTTTTTCATGTTGTTCGCACTCAATAGCCATAAAATTAGTTTCAACCAATCCATACATATCTCTCACTTGATCTTCCTTGATACCTAAATACTCAGCACATTCCTTATTAAATTGTTCTCTATCTATCTCAACGCCCGTATATCTTTTCCATCCACCTAGAGTAATTACTTTTGTTTTTCGATCCAGTTTCAGTCTGATATCATTTTCTCTTAGATAATTGAGCAGTCGGTCAATCATAAACGGAGGTCCAATAAGATGTCTGGTGTGAATTCTTTCCCATCTATTTAATAACTCTATTACCTCTTCTGGAACAAAAGTCGCTTGCTTCACTACATTATGGCTTCCATCCATCAATCCAGAGAACATGCTCAATACTTTGACCATCCCCATTTCCGGCATTTCCTCAGCGGATGGTGCCAAGAAGATTGCTTCTCCGTCAAAAAATTTGAAGAACTCTCGATACATAGCGTAAATCCCTAATACAGTACGGTTGATGGTTGCTTCATCCCGTCTGGAGATACTAGGAATACCACTTGTTCCTGAACTTCTTAGTTCGTGTTCAAGAGACGCAATAGATTTGGTCAACAATTGGTGAGAGTTAACATCTTTAAATCTTGCTACGTGTATCCCTGGAATTTTCACGAGATCCTTAAATGTCTGCACATCATCAGGAGTCACACCCTGTTCATCACAGAGGCCTCGGTAATAGGCATTATTTTCGTAATGAAATTTGAAATTATCATAGATTAGGTGTGCCTTGATTTCCTCAATTTCTTTTTCTGGTCGTGTATAAATGTCTTTTACAGACGAGATAACTGCCCCTACTGGATCAATCCCCAAATTGTTCATATTTTTTACCACTTCAGCAAAATAACTACCCATTAATCAAAACCACCTTTTTTTACCTGTATTGTATTTATTTTCCTTAAATACAGGATAATATTAGCTGCATTTCAAAAAAATGTAAATAATAAATTGGAATTTTGGTGAAATAATTTAATCCATCTCCAAAATCACTCTTTTTTAGCTATAACCGAAATGATTTTTTTAGTAAAAACATCGCTGAAATACTAAAGAAAATGGATAATAACATTCCGAAAATAAATGCATAATGAATAGCAGTTACCTTATTTTTCTGTTCCTGATCTCGCAAATCTGAAATCATCTTTTTCCATTCTCCCAGATTATTCTTACTGATTTCGAGCGATTCCAAATGGGATGTATAATTTCTATCGAAAAACGATACCTGTTGTGCTTTTAAAGCATCTGTTAGTTTACTTTTTTCATACGTTGACAAAGAAGTTGAATGAATTTGTTGAATAGAATCTTGTATCGAAACCATAGAGAAATGATTAAAGGATGTCATAATCACACTAACAAAAAGAGAAACACCAATGGCCCCTCCAACATTTCGTACCATTGCAAAAATACCTGATGCGACAGAAGACTGTGAAGATTGAACAGAAACGGTGCTGACAGTTAAACTGGTAACTGCAATCATGGCAATCCCAACACCAATGACTCCAATTCTCCACAATATGGATAGTGTAGGTGTGTTTACTTCAAGACTTGTTAAAAGATAAAAACCGATAACACTGATAATATAACCAATTATCATAGGGACAAAAAAACCGAAGCGATCAATCAGTCTCCCCGTAACCGGAGCAGTAATCAGCATCGCTGCAGATAATGGTGTAATAAAATAGGCTGCTTGCAACGACGTAAATTCCATAGCTTCCGTAAGAAGGATCGGCAAAATCATCATCATACCGCTTAAAAGAATTCCACCTAGTAAATTCGATATCAGCCCAACTACATACAACTTATTGGTGAATAATTCAAAGTCAACTAACGGATAAGAGATCTTATGTTCAATCCAATAAAAAACTCCTACCCCTAGTATGGAAAAAGTAAAGCCGCCTATTATTGGCCAGGACATCCACCCAACATCCGGCCCTTTAATAACAGTGTAAATAAGAACAAAGAGTGTAACACTCAATGTAATTGTCCCCCAAACATCAAAATGGAGCGGTTGTGTCTTTTCTCTTAAATGTTGAAATATTCTTTTATTTAAAAACAAAGCAATTGTAATGACAGGAAGGTTAATGTAAAACATCCAACGCCAATCAGAAACCTCTGTAATTACTCCCCCCAAAGCAGGTCCAATTGCTATCGCCAATCCACCTACTGCTCCCCAAACCCCCATGGCAGAGCCTACTTTTTCAGGAGGAACTGCAGTACGAACTAGACTCATACTGGTTGGTATCACAATCGCTCCGCTAATCCCTTGAAAAAAACGAAAAAGGATAAGCATCTCCACATTAGTGGAAAGCGCGCAAAAAAAAGAACTGAGCATAAACATAACCAAGCCTATGTTGTAAAATTTAGCTCTCCCTAACATATCTCCGATTTTCCCCATAAAAACAAGAAAAACCGCTACAGTAATGACGTACGCATTTATTATCCAAGATGCCATTCCTAAGTCAGTGCTATATTCTTTGATGATGCTTGGCAACGCAATGTTTACAATACTTCCATCTAAGAAAATAATAAAGAGCGCTAAACTAATAGTAAAAACTTGTTTCATGCCCCCATAGCCCGATGAATTTTCGCTTAGTTCAGCCAAATTATTTCCACCTTTCATTTTTATATGGAAATTAAAGTAATATTTGTTTAATATTGTAATAAATAATAAAGTGAGGTGATAGTTATGAGCAACAAAGAAAAAAAAGAATTTGAATTAAAATGTCCTATGTGTTACATGGCGGATTTTATTGTTTGGGCAAACGAGAAAAGAAAAAACAAAAAGAATGCAAAGAAATCACCGCAGATTCCTTGTGACAAAAAGTAAAAAAGAATTTTAAAAAGCCCATCGACCCTTTTTAGATTCGGTGGGCTTTTTCCACGATCTTTCTAGAAAACAAACCTAGTTCTTAGTTTAATTTCTATATGACTATATCAAGTCGTTTAATATATCATTGTAGTTTTTTCCCCATTAACTTTGCAAAAAAACGCATACATACTTTTGGCATAAATCTCGAGAAAATACGAACACATTTATCAATCAAGATTACCCCTCCTTTTATTTAGCTTTCTAACTATATAATTACAATAATATCCTTTTATATATTTTTTACAACTTATTTAATCGGTTAATATTTGAGTTTTATTTCGATTTCTAAATTATAATCTACACTACGGTCTGTTTTTGACACAGATTATCGGAAACAGGTAAACGATAATCCGACGTATATAAGAAAAGTTTCAAATTAAAGAAACCCGACCTAAATGACCAAGTTTCTTTAATTATAATAATGTTTAGTGCTTTTCAAAACACGTCAAAGAATTCACGCTGTGAGTGAGAACATATCCCGCATTTGCAACGCCCGCAACCATAACCGCTTCCAAAATCTCTTCCATTTCCCCACCAAGTTTCTTATAGTTTTGAGTATGGACCTCAATACTATAGGCGCATCCAGTCACTTGAGCGACTGCCACGGCAATAAGTTGCTTAGTCTTTGCATCGATATTTCCTGAAACAAGTACATCTGTATTAAATACTTCAAAAGATTCCACTGCCTTAGGTAACGCCGTCTTAACTTCCTTGAATTTATCCATATAAGTTTTCAAATAAAGGCTATCACTTGCTTCTCCCTTGAAAGCATTTAATGCATTCACACTTTTTAAAATGACGGACTCAGCGTTTACTACGCCCGCAACCATAACTGCTTCCAAAATCTCCTCTACTGTTCCGCCGTGACCTTTGAATTTTTTTGTATGAACATCGATGCAGTAAGGACACCCTGTTACATGCGTAATAGCAACAGCGATCAGTTCTTTGGTTCTAGCATCAATTAAACCAGGAGAAAACGCCTCATTCATAAAACCAAAAAAAGCATTCGCTGTTTTGGGCGCAAGCTTTTGAATATCAGAAACTCGCTCCAAGTTAGACCGTTTGTATAAAACATCATCCATTTTAATCAATATTATCCCTCCAAAAAATAGAAATCATTAGCTCCCATAAATTATGGTATCTAAATATTTTTGGATTGTCAATATTTACAATCTTATAACAGATGGAAATAAGCGTTTTGTTATATTTCAATATTTTTATGCACACGCTGAAGCCATAAGCGAAGTATCATAGTCTCTTCAGGCGAAAACCCCTTACGAACTATGACTTCTGCTTTCTCGACAATAGTCAAGCATCTTTCCTCTAGCGCTTTTCCTTTGTCCGTCAAATACATAAGATTTGCCCTTGAATCATTAGGATCCACTCTTCTAATAATAAGTCCTTTGTTTTCAAGTCCTTTAATGAGATTAGTTATTGACGCTGGCGTAATTCCTAAAGTCTGTTGAACTACTTTCTGGCTGGTACCGTCACTTTCCCATAAGATAAGCAATACACCTAATTGTGAATTCGTTATGTTGTATTGTTCTAACTCATGATCTAAATAATTACAAATTGATCTATAATTCCTTTTTAACCAAAATCCTATCCAACTTTTCATTTTTTTGTCCATATTGATTTCCTCTCATAAGAAAAGTAAAATTCTAACTTTATTATAACAAAGTCTTATATAACTTGTTCTATTGCTTCTAGGTCCATTAATGTTACTTCCTCGGGAAATTGCGCCTGTATAGTACACGCTGACAAGGTATAACCTTCTGCCAAATTATACTGCTTAAAAAACCAGCGACAGGGACTTTCATTGCATGCAAAAATAATCTCCCCGTTGTTTTTTTTGGTTATGGAAAACGAATGAAAAGGTTGGAACAAGCCTTTTCCCACAGCCTTTACATAGCTTTCCTTTAAGCTCCATAAATCAAAAAAATAGTTTTCTTGTTCTTCCCTTGGCTTCCTCAAAATTTCTTGATATTCCTTATCCGAAAAAATGCGTTCAGCGATGTGAATATCAACAGGGCGAATTTTTTCCACATCAATCCCTATGGGGGCTGTATGGAATATTGCCACTACCCACTCACCTGAATGAGAAGCATTGAAAAAAAAAGACTTTGAATTCTTTAACGACGGTTTCCCATATTGATTATAAGTAAATTTAATTTCTTCATTTGGTATGTTAAATTCTTTACTTATGACCGCTCTCACTAATAGTTCAGAGAACAGTGAGCGCATTGCATCCTCCTTTCGAAAGAATCGACTTACTTTCTCCATTCGTTCTTTTGATACTTTTGTGCTCCATTTTAAAAAAATTTCCGGTTCAATTTCTCCTGGTATCTTAAGCGCAAAAATCTTGATCAATTCTATTATCCTCCCTCTGTACAAATGATGACGTTATTATTTCCCTATCGATTCCCTCGATAAATTTCTGTTCGACTTCTTCTTTGTTGTAAAAAAAGTGATCTCGCGATAACGAATAAAGTTCATTCTCGTTTACTAAATCAATAATTCTCTTCGCATTTCCCCAATCTTCACACTGTATATAGGTTACGATTAGGTTTCCTGTGATGACATATTTTCTTTCTTCATTTTCAAATGACAGTACCTCCAGTGCTCCATTGTAAAGATAGATAGCGTGTTGTTGTTCTCCTATTCGCTTCAGATTTCTATGCTCCGATTGAAAGGACTCTTAATTGTATTCTTTACATCACTAACAATACTGTATGAAAAATCATCAGTGATTAAAATTTTCGGATTCCATTTGTTTACTTTTGGATTATACGTATTATACCAATCAGGTTTCCTTTAATCAAAAAGCTCAGAAAACTTCTCTTGATATTCTTTATCATCTAACACCCTAAAATTCTTTTCTCCTAAAATCATGTGGAATGCTTTCTTTGCAAAAAAATTATTAAAGAACTCCTGAATTGTTCCAATAAAGTTAGGGTATTCTATATCATTCATCCCCATTTTTGCTAAACCTGTCCTAATCTCATCTACTGCAACATTTGTATGCGTAATAAGACATATCCCTTTATCACTCTTAGCTATTTTGTTCAATAGTAGGCCACACTTAGCAATTGGAACAGTAGTCTTACCAGATCCTGGACCTGCAACTATATCAATTGAACCCTCCGCCCTTATTGCTTCTTTTTGTTGATCAAAAAAATCACACCCTGGTGGTAAAATTTTTGGTGTTAAAGCTTTTAATTGTTCAATCATATTCGTATTGTTACCGTGTAAAATCCTTTATATTTCCTCTTTTCCTTCTATTTGTCGCAATTATGAATAATTAGTCCTATTACTTTATTCACATAAATGATAAAATGATGACGTTATGTTCTGCATTAGTTTTAGGGTTAACAATGTATAGTCCAAGTTTGTCTTCTGCTAATGAAGTAGAATCTACGGTTAAAAGAACACAAGACTCTAAGGTTGTGAAAGAGCTAGTAAAAATGATTGAGGAGGATAAAACCGTATCTAACCCAAAATTTAAAGTTAATGCTAGTGCTTCCAATTCTACACTAAGCACAGTATTACCAGTGGATACGGAGACAAAATACGCTGAGTTAGTCACTGATGAAGCGGGAGCAGAATCCGATGGTACAGTGCTTGCAGCTACTGTCATTAGGGACACAAATTCCAAATCAACTAACTATATGACTGTGTACAACAAACTTGAATGGAAAAAAGACGGGAAATACGTTTCTTTAAAGAGCGTAGAATCTTGGTGGAAAAGAACATCTTCTAGTTATTCCATAAAAGATGGATATCAATATGCCAGCGCAACTGGATCACCAAAATCGGGTGGCGGTATCAGCGAATTTTGTAGCCCATTGGGTTCCAGGTGTATTTGGCAATCTAGTAGGTTCATTCTACGAAAAAGCGAAACTATACAGGAATTCTGGAAGGTTATTAAGCAGTGTAATAGAGTGGAGATAAGATGCATAAAGGGCAGTTTGCTTATTTTAATGGGATTGTTAACAAGCATATGAATGACCTTTACTTTGATGCTGATTTTATGGACAACCTTAATTAATTTCAGAAAAGGTTTTTACCCGCCCTATTTTATTCCTTTAGCTAATAAAGTATAAGGCTCATTACACAAAAGAGTATGTTTCCAAAAGAGAATTTTTTTTACTCCTTTAGTTAATCCGATCAACTCTCTTCAAAATTTTTTTCTATTAAAGGTTTTTGCTGATTTTCTTATGGAACTAAAAAGGGCAGGTTAGCTCCAAAAGAAAAGTCGAACTTGCCGTTCCCTAATTCGAAGTATGAAATAAAATAATTAACAGGGGGACGGACAAGCTCTTAAGGAATGTCTGAAAAAACCCGTATATTATAAAAGAAGGGGGTGGATATAAATGGCAATAATTAAACCTTTTATGGCTTCCAGAAAATTCACTGCCACAATAGGAGATGGTACAGGTACAGGTGCGACTTTTGCAATTGCAGCAACAACCTTTACGGATGATGCAGGTGCAGCTGTAACCGCATTTCCTGGGTCATTTGCTTATTATATTTTATATATAAATGCTCAGATTCAAACAGCTGATACCTCAACCCTTACTACTACTACTATAACTATTCCAGGTGGTGATGCACTTGATGCTGCAACTCCAATTGTTGTTGAAGTTGTAGTCAACTAATCCTCATGATTTGCCAATGAAAAAATGCCGGTAATCAATTGGTGATTGTCCGGCATTTTGTTCATTGGATGCGTAAGAACTTCCACTTTTTCTTTATCCATAAATTATTACAAATTGAAGAATAATAGGGGATCCAGATAGGGGTAAATCGTTAGAGAATGTAAGTTTTCCCTGTTCTACGATGTAATTTATATTTGGCTGTAATATTCCATTTATAAATAAGTTTATATAAGATACGCTGTTTGGATTAAGAATCCCAGAGCTTCCGTATTTTAATACTCCATCTTGATTGGTATAAACCCTTTTTATACCGTCAGAGATTGCAGTATATTGAAAAGTTTTTACCTTTAAAATGTTAATGGGATTTGGGTTTTCCCTCACTGGATAAATATTTGGACAACCTCTTGGCGGACTTGGTGATATACAACTATTTTTATTATACAATCCTGTTTTCTTTTGTTGCTGGTACATGCTATGATAACCGATTAATTTCTTAGTCATAACTTGCTATTAAACCCTCCTTTTTGGATAATGATGCTCCGAAATTCTCTGTATTTGTTCTGTATCTCCCTTACACTTATATATTCATTTCTATTGGTTCAGGTATGGGTTCTACAGCCTCTATAATTTTCACATCATACACATTTTTTTGCTTTTTCCGACTTCCCACTTTTTTATCTTCAAGCTACTATTCTTTTTATTTTCTATCCCTTTCTCATCCCGTTCATTTATACATACAACCTACTCTCTACTTCATCCATCTTTACTCCTCCCGGCGACGACTCTAAGCCGTGTAAGTACAGAAGAACAAAAACAAAAATCTAGATAAATTGAACAACTTACAAAATATGGGGTAGACGAAATTGTGTGAAGAATTGTACTTAAACTGTCGGGTGCATTAGTTGAACATGAAGAGTATTTTGTTTACGCAGCTCGATAGACTTATATATAATAGATGAAATCCATTAGGAGTTGACTTTATGCTTAATCGGATTCGGAATAAATTGATCCCCGCACAAGAAACGGGAGAAGAAGTAGATATATCTACGCTATTTTACCCCTGCCAGGAACCATTATCGAAGAGGCAATGAAGAAGAAATGGAAAAAGCAGCAGAGCTTGAATTTAGACATATGGCTTTCATGAGGTTGCAGGAAATTTTTGGAGAAGTGTAGCAAGCCGTTTATCCGTTCCGTATGAATGGCCAATCAGAATTGATTATGCAAACGGCCCTATTTATATTGGTGAACACGATTTATATGAAGAAGAAAATGAAGATTGATATTGAAATTTACGCTTGGCATGGTCATGTATTAGTTATTAATGTATGTTAAATCGATTTTAGAGTGTTGACCAAAAGGGTTAACGCTCTTTTTCCTTACAAAATTAGCTGTATAGTGATGTAAGTGGATTTTTCCTTCTTTTAGAACTAACAGGTGCGTTCAAGGAAATTGTTTAAAAAAGTTTAAGAAGTTCATTTTCTAATATTACTTCAAACCCTTTTTGTTTAAAACTATCAACTTCTTAAAAACGGTTATAAACCAGTAGATTTAGGCTGTTTTTATAGCCTTATTTTCACTATTTGTACTATATTGTACAAACTTTTTTTCTATTAATGAATAAAATAACTTGAAAATAAAAAAAGAGGTGATTAAAATGAACCCGTTTAATCCTATTCCACATTGTAAACCTTTTGTAGATACCACATATAAAAATCATAACAAATGTGATCATAAGAAACACGATGATTGTTGTAAGAAAAAATGCTGCGATGATGACCATCACTTTGATTTTTGTAAGAAAAAATGCTGCAATGATGACCATCACTTTGATTTTTGTAAGAAAAAACGCTGCGATGATGACCATCACTTTGATTTTTGTAAGAAAAAATGCTGCAATGATGACCATCACTTTGTTTGTTGTAAGAAGAAACACTGCTTTGATAACTTCTGGTAATTGAAAGTTTGTTATGTGGAAAGTGCTTTGATCCAGTACTTGATCAAGGCACTTTTTTTAATATATTACCAAATATAGTTTATATAAAAAATACGAATTTCTTGAAGTACCTGCCCCTTTAGTTCACTAAGAAAATCACCAACATAAAAAAGTGCCCCTACTCAATACGAGTAAGGACTTTTAAGTCAAAGGTGCTTTGAAAGGAAAAGCCTTAATATTATATTGCCTCATTCAATACAATTATATACCCATGTAATAATAAACCCTTCTCGAATCGAGAGGGGCTTTGAAGATGGAAGTGTACCATGAGGTCGGTTGGCACCTTAATTTTAATTTCTCCTTACAATTTCTTTTTATTCATCCTACATAAAAAAACCCTCTCCATAAGAGAAGGTTTTCAAAACTGGCGTGACTTGTGAGGGCTTCTCACATTAGTATTGTAACCGTTAAAATCCTTTATATTCCTGCTTTTTATTATGCAGTAAACAATTCAGTGAAAGTAGCTTTGTCGGCTTTCTTATCTGCAGAAATTTCCCGTGCCTTTTGGAATTTATATAAAGCTAGATTCAGTACCTTTACCAAAGATAGAATCAAGTGATCCAGGGTTATATCCTTCCTTGTAAAGTGCGGCCGGATCCATGTAAGATTGCCTTTTGCGCCTTTTTGGACAGTGACGATTGCCGCCTTAGTTTTAGCTCCCAACTTTCCATCCACAACTAGCTTTTTATTAAATTGTTTATTAAGCTCAGTTTGTAGTGCTTTGATAAGTGCTGATTGGGTTTTAGGACCATTAAATCCTTCCACAATAAGACCAGCTTTATAACGGCTATTTGAGGTTTTTTGAATGGACCTGACAGTTTCATCTCCACTTTCCAAAGTTTCGTCATCCTCTTTAATATCTGGATGAACAATAACGTCTTTAGCATTTCCAAAATTGATTTTCTGACCTATTTTCAATTTAGCTGGATCGATACCAGCGCTTTTATTAAATCTCCAACTTGAACCCCGCCTGTTCCATCCTTATGTGCAATGCTCCATAAAGTACCGCCTTCTTGGATTGTATAAACATCAGGAGCTGGTGCTCGTTTGGCTGGAGTTTTTGAACCTTTCCAATTAAATGCATCCCTGTAGTTATTTCATTATGGACTTTGTCATATTTCCCCTATTCCATCTTTAACAAGTGCAGCGTGAAGCTCTGCGATACTTGCAAGAGTAGCTTCATCCATAGTGAACAAGCTTATGAATGACCTTTACTTTGATGCTGAGTTTATACACAACTTTAATTGAACATAAGAAGAAGGATAGTTGAGGAAGAATTCACTTTAATAAGACGAACTTATACTGTATTTGAGGAGTCCTTGCTTATGAAAAACTTATCGGAAATAAAAAAGACCAACTTCATGTTGTAAAAGGGTATATGAATTCTCCTTTTGATTTTTGACTCGTCTTACAATGCTGTATAAGTAAGGAACAAAAAAAGGCCTGGTAATCCAGACCACTTATCGGGGAAAGTGATTCCACTAATAAAACCAACTACCTTTTAGATTTATCTTTTATAGTTTTTGCTATTGCTAAAAAAACTATAAATCCGATAGTACCCACGAAACCTAATATATTAATTATAGTAGACAATCTGATTCTTCCTTTCCGTTAATAATCTTATTCTTTATTTTGAATAACAACTCTAAAGGAACCAAAAGTTTGTTGACTCTCATAATTATCAGCATTTACTTCATAAGGAAATGGGAAGGCGATGAGTTGGAAATTATTTTCTCTTTCAACGTCGGGTAGATTAAAATCAAAAAGATGTCTAGTTTCTGGTGGAACAGTGGTATATAAGACGTCTGTGTTATCTCTAACTGCAACTTGTTCCCAATCTTTTAAAGCTATGATTGCATATCTGATCTCAGCATTTGTCTCATTTCCGGCAGAGAACTTAAGTTCCTTGCCTTCTTTTTCAGTCATAATTGATTGCAACTTTTCCTGACTATTTGTGATAGATATATTTTCATTGAATCCATCCTTTACAATAGCATCAGGTTTTACTTGCTTTACTTTTTTTTCATCTTTCCCGCTGTCAGCTTTGTTGATGGAATACCGCATACTTAAAACTTGTTCTAAAATCCCTGCCCTATTTAGGTCGAGCTCCTTCAATTTATACTCTGGCTTTTGAACGATTACAAAAGCCAATTCACTGGAATCGGAACGAATGGGAACAGAAACTTTGAAGTTTATGGAGGTGTTAGGTTTCGTTTCAAAGAAAAACTTATTTACTTCCAGCTCCTTATTTTCAGTTTTGAAATTTACTTGTTTATAATCTTCAAAAATAAGTAAAGCATACTTTCTGTCCTCATCAATGTCATTGTCTACTGAGGCAACAACTGTCACTTCATTGTTTTTACTATTAAGTGCACTTCCTTCATCGATAAGGTTACCATTCAAATCTATCAAACCATACCCAACCGAACCATACTCAGCCGCATTCGTTTCTTCGCTTTCTTTTTCAATATCATCATTATTAGACATGCTTAATCTTAATTCTTTAGGTGGAGATGAAGCATAAAACCAGTAAAGAACCCCAAGCAATATCAATAACGCAGCTATATAGTATTTTTTCATAAAACCAATCTTCTCCTAATTAAAAGAGATATGCAATGAGCATATCTCTTCATTATTTTTCTACTACCAATTACCAATAGGCCTTTGTTTGACCATTAACAGTTTTATACCCTTTAAGTTTAAAAGTATGAGTCCCAATAGCAAAATCATTCCTGAAGTATATTGAATCGTTCAATGTTTTAACTCCAATATAGTCCGTCTTTGTAGAACTTGCCGATTTAGTTTTGATTAAAGAACCATCACCATTAAAGGTTTTAGCTCGTGCGTAAATATAGTCCTGTATCTTATCAGAAGATGATTTAGCGACTGCATAATTAGTCGATATAATTGGGTTGTATGTACTTAAACTTATACGAACTTTATTCTTTGCTAAGATGGTACTACCTGTACCATCTGGTTCTTGAGTAAATGATGATTCTTGCGAATTTACCAGACCTTCAGTTTCAGCTGCACTTGCCCCCGTAGCAGAACCTAGTATTAATAAACCTAATGCTGTTATAAATAATGACCTTTTCAACTTCAATATAATAACCTCCCCTCCGTTTAATATTTTACTATAAAAGTAAATATAAGTTAATGTTACCAAATTATACAATGAAATATGTCTGCAGCTGATTTTGTCTTAACAAATTCCCAACTGGATAAATATAGGAAACTACCCTGCAATTGATAAGGCGTTTTTGTGACGAATAAATAAAAAAGGCGAACTTTTCAATCTACTTTTTCTTCTTTCACAGCTGCAAGCAAATTTCGGTGTGAGCTAAATGTGTAAGAATACAATTGCAAATAAGCTTGAAGTCTCTTATAAAACAGTTCAACGTTTAATGAAAAAACTTGAAGACCCTTGGTATGACCCGCCAAGTACCAATGAAGAGAAAAAAAGATATGATGCAAACAGCCAATGCCATCATTATTCAACCTTTGAAAGAAGAAATGTCCGGCAAGCCCCCTGTGAAAGAGTCCAAGAAGTGTCCGGCCATTAAAACCCAAGAAAACTCTTTAAAAAAAGCAAATTTCGCAGCACATTGGGTTCCTGATGTATTCAGTAACCTAGTAGGTTCATTCTATGAAAAGGCTGAAACTATACAGGAATTTTGGAAGGTAATTAAACAGTGTAATAAAGTGGTTGATTATTCTACTAACAAAAGAGCATTTACAGGTAAACAGGAAATAGAAATCGGCACTAAAGGAATTTGCTATGAAGGTGAAAAGTGGAGTTAAGATGCACAAAGGGCAATTTGCTTACTTCAACGGGATTGTGAACAAACTTATGAACGATCTTTACTTTGATGCCGATTTTATTATGGATTGATTATCTAACAACCCTTTTTAAGCCGCCTGAATTTACTTATATAGGTGAAGGGATAGGACCTGTTTTAAAGATTGAATAAATTGTGTGAATGATTCTGCCTGGAATATTTTAAATGGGTATTTTACTATTATATGCAATTCCATTTTGGATCGGTTTTACCAGCAAATACGAAGTTTATTAAATGAATCTAAGTCATTAACTTAAGGAGAATATTAATGAAAAATATATGGGCAGAAGATGATATAGATTATATAGATGAAGAAATTGAATTAGAAAAATTGACTGAAGAAGATATTAAAGAAGCAGAAAAAGAATTCAATGTTAAATTTCCAAAAGAGTATATTGATTTGCTTTAAGATTAAAAATGGCGGGTACCTCAAATATCAAGCGTTGCCCGTAAATTTTAAAAATTCATGGGCTGATGACCATGTACCTTTACAATATCTTTATGGAATTAAAAAAAATAAAGGTATTTTCACTTCAAAAGTATTACTTAAAGAATGGGGAATTAGAGAGAAAAACTTTATTACTTTATCCGGTGATGGACATACCTGGATTGTATTAGATTATAGAAATAATAAACTTGAACCTGAAATTACTTTTATAGATATAGAAGAAAATAAAATTACTGTTATTTTTAAATCATTTAAAGAAATGATTGATAATCTTTTTGAGTATGAAGATGAAGATGATTTTTCAAACACAGTAGCAGATGTAAATACTTCTAGACTAGCTAAAGAATTATTGAAAAGCACGGATATAAATAATAAAATTGAAGGTCTATATGTTTGGTCATCTAGTTACGAAGATATGGATGAAATGATTTCTATTATTATTAATTTTCTTGAGACTGAAACTGATATGGCCATTAGAGAAGCCTGCACCGAAATAGTTGTCGGTTTAATTAGAAGTGAATACATTACTGATAAATCAATTATAGATAAAATTAAAGTCCTTGTTGATACAGATGAGGAAGAATTAAAAATCAATTATAAAATACTTATGGATTTTTTAAACGAACAATAACTTACTTATACTAAAAAAGCCCCTCTCACTAAGAGAAGGGCTTTTAACAATGATGTACTATTGGGGATAGTCCATAGCTATATTTTATTCATTCAATTTTTTATTATCCATCCTACACAACAAAAAACCTCTCAATTAAGAGAAGGTCTACCAAACTAAAAAACCCTCTCTACAAAGAGGGCCTTCCCAGGGTGGGCCTTCCCAGGGTGTGCAACAATTTTTGGAGATGCACATGTCCATATTTTATCCATCCAAGTCCTAAATATACATCTATTTTTTTGAAGCAAACAATTCTGTGAAGGTAGCTTTGCCTGCCTTCTTATCTGCAGTTATCTTTTTAGCTTTCTGGAATTTTAATAATGCTGATTCAGTACCTTTTCCGAAGATAGAATCAATTGATCCAGGATTATATCCTTCCAAATAAAGTGCAGCCTGTAGGATCCATGTAAGATTGCCCTTTGCACCTTTTTCCACTGTGACAATGGCAACTTTAGTCTTAGCTCCCCACATTCCATCCACAACTAGCTTTTTATTAAATTGTTTATTAAGCTCAGTTTGTAGTGCTTTGATAAGTGCTGATTAGGTTTTAGGACCATTAAATCCTTCCACAATAAGACCAGCTTTATAACGCAACAAGCGCTCTTGTTAAAGACAGAAAAAAATTCCTTCCCCAAATAAAATCGGGAGAGAGAAATGTTGATTTTTGAAAATTAGGCATATATCGCTTCTACGCTTGTTTTACACAACCAAGTTGAAAACCTTTTTACGCACTATGCCACAAGAAAAATCTCACAGCCATAATCTTTTAACTTCTCTTCCTGTAAATCTGATTGATCAATGGTGGTTACACGTCCGTATTCTATAAACGCCATTATGTATAACCTCTTTTCATTTGTCTAAAAGTTTATTAACTTCTGTAATTTTACTTTAGACTAACTTCCGGACATTGTGAAGGGTTATTTCGAGGGGGAATTGAGGTGTTTTTTCAAGTCTCTAGAACTTATAACTTTTGGAACGGCCATTTCTAAAGGTACTTTTCTTAGGGGGGTGTTCTATAGAGAACCTTTTTTTATATCCAATAGGAACGCACTGAAGGTACCGTAAAGCGATTTAATTGTTTTGCGATCTGCGCCATAGTTAATAATTGTTTTCCAATTTGAAACCCTCCTAATCTAGGAAATGGAACATAACATTATATTAACTTTCTACAGCAGTTCTACAATAACCTATCATCTTATGGGAAATTAGAAATAAAAAGTACCTTGATCAAGACTGGATCAAGGCACTCTTTTTTTAACAAACTACCAAAAGTTATCAAAGCAGTGTTTTTTCTTCTTACAACAATCATTGTGTTTCTTATGATCACATTTGTTATGATGAAGATATGTGGTATCTTTAAAAGGTTTACAATGTGAAATAAGCTTAAAAGGGTTTATTTCTTTTACTGTTACTGTAAACGAACAACGAGCGCTTATATTCCCAGCAGCATCCGTGGCTCTACATGTCACCGTAGTTGTTCCAACAGGAAAGCACGATCCAGAAGGTGGGGAACAAACAACTGTTGCTCCAGGACAGTTATCATTTACAGTTGGCGGTGGATAGTTCACTATCGCCCCACAAACACCAGGGTCATTATCCTGAGTGATGTTACCTGAACAGATGATGGTTGGGGGTTGAGTATCAGGCGTAAAGGTAATTTCAACAATTCCATTACCTGAACGAACAGCACTTTGGTTAACTTGATTGATCCCAGTATTGAACGAAGAACCACCTCCACCTCCTCCACCAGCGGTAGCACCAGTAGTAGCACCACTACCGCCATTACCACCACCAAAGCCTCCACCTCCTCCACCAGAATCACTACCACCACCGCCGCCGCCGAAACCACCATTCCCTCCACCATTTGCCGCAATACCACCAGTACCAGCAATACCACCAGCACCGCCTCCACCTCCACCAGTTCCACCAGCTCCGCCAGCAGCTCCTCCGCCACCGCCGCCTGCATTCAAAGCACCACCGCCGCCGCCGCCAACACCTCCTAAACCAGTAAGGCCACTACCACCACCACTAACACCACCAGCACCACCAGTACCAGCAAAAGCGCCACCACCGCCGCCGCCTCCAGAGGCATTAATAATAAGATTACCGCTACCTCCAGCACCTCCACCTCCAGTAGCAAGTCCACCAGCACCGCCAGTAGCACCACCAGCACTACTATTACCATTAATACCGTTAGTTGCACCTCCACCTCCACCAGAACCGGCAGTTCCTGGAGCATTCTGGAAACCACCGCCACCACCGCCGCCAGCGCTGATTAATATACTAGCTAAGGATGGAGTCACGCCGCGCCAAACAAATGATCCGCCACCACCGCCGCCTGCACCAGCACCTTGACCACCTGCGGCACCGAAACCGCCAACGAGAATAGTTAACAGCTCTCCTGAAGTAACAGAAAACTCCCCTTGAATAGAGGCTCCCAGACCACCTGAACCACCAGTACTTATCCCACCAAAACCTGAACCACCAGCTCCGCCTTGCGCTCCCTGTGCTCTAATGGTCACAGAGCATACATTTGCTGGAACCCGAAATGTTTGAAGAGCTCCCGTAAAGTTAAATGTTTGTGTAGCCATTCATTTTTCTCCTTTCATTTTCAGCATGTTCATTTTGGAAAAACTTTATATATTTTCACAAAATGGCTATTTTTGTTAATCTATCTTTTTTCGAGCGATGCATTTATCCTTAGTAAAGAACATTTTTTTTCCCTCTATTATATGAAGATACTAGACTAGCTGTTTGTGCTTATGAAGGAGGTTAATGAGCTTTTTAAAAAAACCTTTTCAAAAACCTGATATATTGGGTTCTGAAAAGGCTTGGTTCCTATAACATCTGATTATGTGAACTAGCGTTTTTTCGTTAGTTGAAGAAGAAAAATCAAAAGCATTGTTTAACAGAGTCTATTTTAAAGAAGTTACAATCAAAAAAGTTCGTAAAAGTATACTTTTACGAACGCAAACGATAAAAACAACAATAAAGTCAGTGTAAAACGTACACTGAAGATGCATTATTATTTGCCGAAACACCATTGCTAAATTTATAGTTTGATAAGTTTATTGTTTTTCCCACTTTTCTTAACGTCTTAAACAGAATAAATGTAAGCGAATTTCTAACTACCTTTTTTCTTTGATTTCTTAAATACAGGGAAAATAAAGATAGCAATTATCTTCGCAGCTTTACGGTTAACATAATTTAAGCTTTTCTGAAGGCTTACGCAGGAGGATAAACAGTTGCAGTAAGTCCGAGGTTACGAGCTGCAATAGAGGTTATACCTACGCGACTGACAGTATCACTCTCAGAAACTCTAACTCGATAGGTATAGTTACCTGCAGGTCCAGGCACATCGACCCTTGTAAAGTTAGGATGCCATTCATATAAATCTGAAAAAACACCAGGTGTTCTCAAGTAATTTCCACTCTGAGAGGTAGTTTCTAATGTGATGAAGGGGGGGCGAATTAAATCAAATAACAAACGATATTGAAAGCTTGTTGCAGCTCCTTCAGTGTCAACTTGAATAGTCAATGTACCATCTAGTTTAACCCTTTGATTTTCTTCAGTCGTGGTTACTTGAACTTCCATAAGAAAAAGATCATTAGCGCCAGGTGGGATAACTACAAAGTTTCCTTGTTGTGCAGTAACAAAAAGGGTTGACCCAGGTCCCTGTAATCCTGGAGTTCCAGGAACTCCTTGAGGTCCAGGAACTCCTTGAGGTCCAGGAACTCCTTGAGGTCCAGGAACTCCTTGAACTCCTTGAGGTCCTTGAGGTCCTCGTAGTCCTCGGGGCCCTGGAATTCCAGGAACTCCTTGGAGACCTGGACGACCTGGAGGACCTGGATGAACAGGAGGACAACAACAGATCCTATTGAAGCAGCGAGGGCAGCAAAAATTAGATGACATAAAATTCACCTCCTTTCTATTAATATATTTTTGCTTTTTAATATTGCTTGAATGTTTGTCCATATAGTTTTAACTAAATAGAAATATAGCTTTTACTAGCGTTCCGATCTTGTTCCGGTATTAAGTTTCTCCCTGGATGAATTGTTAGGCATTTTCGCACTGTATCTTGTGTGTAACATTAGACCAGCTTTCCTTGTTCATCTAAACTGCCCCTTTAGTTCAAAGAAATCCAACAACACCTTTAACAGAGCTTCAACAAAAAAATAGCCCCTACTCAAAACGAGTAAGGGCTATTGATTATTCAGCAAACAATTCCGTCAAGGTGACTTTACCTGCCTTCTTATCTGCAGTTAACATTTTAGCTTTCTGGAATTTAGATAATGCCGATTCAGTATCTTTTCCGAAGATAGAATCAAGTAATCCAGGGTTATATCCTTCAGTGTATAGTGCAGCCTGTAGAATCCATGTAAGATTCCCTTTTGCACCTTTTTGGACAGTGACAATTGCAGCCTTAGTTTCAGCTCCCCACTTTCCATCCACAACTAACTTTTTATTAAATTGTTTATTAAGTTCATTTTGAAGTGCTTTGATAAGTGATGATTTGGTTTTAGGGCCATTAAATCCATCCACAATTAGGTCTGTTCCATATCGGCTATTTAAAGTTTTTTGAATGGATCTAATTGTTTCATCTCCACTGTTCGAAGTTTCGTTATCCTCTTTTATATCTGGTTGTACAATAACATCTTTAGCATTTCCAAAATTGATTTTCTGCCCTATTTTTAATTTAGTTGGATCGATACCAGGATTCGCTTTTATTAAATCTTCAACTTGAACCCCGCCTGTTCCATCCTTATGTGCAATGCTCCATA
The DNA here is from genome assembly GCF_044762675.1 of Peribacillus sp. NPDC096448. Taxonomy (NCBI): domain Bacteria; kingdom Bacillati; phylum Bacillota; class Bacilli; order Caryophanales; family Bacillaceae; genus Peribacillus; species Peribacillus sp. NPDC096448. Next base: position 47,986 of record NZ_JBIWEU010000005.1, read on the forward strand.
AAGTATCACCTTCTTGGATTGTATAAACATCAGGAGCCGGTGCCGGTTCGGCTGGAGTTTTTGAACCTTTCCAATCAAAAGCATCTCTGTAGTTATACTGACAATAAGCTTTCCAACTATAACCTGGCATTTCATTATGGGCTTTGTCATATTTTCCTATTCCATCTTTAACAAGGGCAGCGTGAAACTCTGCGATACTTGCAAGAGTAGCTTCATCCAAAGTGTCATACCGATAATCACCAGCAACACAAATTCCAAGTGAGAATTGATTGTTATTCCCTACATGATAGGTCCTTCGGTCAATATCATTTGCATATACAATCTTAGCCCTTTTACCATTTGGAGAATTAATTAGATTCTTAGGCTCGGCAATAAATGTATATCCTACTCCATGCCACCCCAGCGTGTTTACATGGTAATCCGCGAAGCTTGCAGCATCAGAACCACCCAAATCTTTCTTTGTTAATTAATGATGCCATACTAGGTGAGTAATTGTTTTCGTGCGCTTTGAAATAAGTGCCTTTTGACTTTAATTCGCCAATTCTATCGATTAATTGTGGAAGATTATAAAAGTTCATTTCAATCGTCTCCTTTTAATTTTACAAAATAAAAAGCCACCCGATGGGGAGCTTATTTTAATCCATTCTTTTTCAAGACTTCTTCTTGTTTTTGAGCTTTTTTAGTCACTAAATATTGATTCTTATATACTCCATATAAAGCATAACCAAGGGGGATTAAGGCTGTAAGAAAATTAGTAAATGTATTATCGTATATTCATTGAACCATTCAACCTGAAAACTGAGTGATTGAAAAAACAAAAGCAGTGTACCAAGTGCACCGCCTATCATGGCTATATCAATTCGAATGTAATCCACCAATATTGTCTTACTTTGTACTGATGATAGCTGATTCTGTAGCATTATCTTATACAACATTCCTCTATTTCAACTAAGTCTTAAGCAAAAGAAAAAACACTTTGACCCAGTAATCTCATCTTAAACTCGATATCTACACCATAAGTTGAAAATAAGATAAGCCTTTTAATTTTTGAAACAACTCACCACCCCGTACCTCCCTCATAATCTGTAACTAGGCACATTTATGAGGGGGACGGATCATGGAGATGGAATTAACGGCACTCCATTGGATTTATGTTGTTTTTATTGCATTGATAATCGGGTTTATGGTAAAACGTCGTGATACTACCCTCATCTGCATAATTGGTATTTTCCTTTTGGCTTTAGTGGCTACAGGCAGTTTAGCCTCTTCCATAAGCGGGATATTCAACAGCTTCATTTTCGCAATCACGGAATTAATGTCCACGATATTAATCATTTCCATAATCGTTGCCATGAGTACAGTTTTAACGAAGTCGGGCATTAATGATGTCATGATTGCACCGTTTGCAAAATTCATTAAAAATCCTACACTTGCCTTTTGGGTGATCGGAATCGTCATGATGATGATTTCCTGGTTTTTCTGGCCATCACCTGCCGTTGCCTTACTTGGGGCCGTTCTGCTCCCCGTTGCCTTACGGGCTGGTTTACCTGCACTCGGCGTGGCGATGGCGATGAACCTTTTTGGTCACGGAATAGCATTATCGGGGGATTTCATCATTCAGGCTGCCCCTAAACTAACGGGTGATGCGGCTTCCATACCAGTCGGTGATGTCATCGCTGCGAGCATCCCCCTTGTCATTACAATGGGGGTCGTCACCACCCTCTCCGCCTTTATCCTTTTAAAGCGGGATATGAAGCTTGGAAGAATCCAACCGGCGGATAATGAGGGACTTGTTCAAGATCAAACAATCAGTGTAGATTTGCTTACACTGGCACAAAAGAAGTTTTTTGCCGTTTTCATTCCGATTGCCTTTCTGTTGGATGTTGTGGCATTGTCGATTTTGAAATTGCAAGGCGGAGATGCAACGGCGTTGGTTGGCGGTACAGCCGTTTTCATTCTGCTGGTTTTATCCCTTGTCGCACATAAACAACAAGGACTTGAAAAATCAACGGCCTATTTGATTCAGGGGTTTCAATTTGGCTTCAAAGTATTCGGACCCGTCATTCCGATCGCTGCATTCTTCTATTTAGGTGATTCTGGATTCAATCAGATCATCGGTGACTACTTACCAAAAACATCCCTCGGCATCGTCAATGACCTCGGTGCCGCCTTAGCTGCCTCCGTTCCTTTAACGAAAGAAATAGCCGCCGTCACACTAACGGGCATCGGTGCCATCACTGGCTTGGATGGATCGGGCTTTTCAGGCATTTCTTTAGCGGGATCTGTCGCCAAACTTTTTGGCACGGCAATCGGAAGCGGAACCGCCACCTTGACTGCACTCGGGCAAATAACCGCGATTTGGGTTGGCGGAGGTACACTTCCGTCGATTAAAAACATTTCTTGCGTCTACCGGAAAACACAAAAAAGCACAGCGTGTATAAATAGTGTTGGACCACTACTTATACCGTCCGCCTACTCACGATAGGCAAACACTTGCTGTACCCTTATCCACATTTTACAATATGTGCTGGGTTGGAGCAACGTTTGTCATGATCAATTATGGTGAACGTTGCTTTTTTGTTTCCATAAAGGAGACAGCATTTAATATGAAGAAACGTATTGATGTAATCGCTAATGAAGAAGCATATAACAACCTATCCTCTTTCTCAGATATAGAAGAATTAAATAAAACGGTAAGAGTATACAGGGACATCCTTCGTGTAGATATTAAACGTTCAGATGTACAATCGAGACTAATTTCCTTACTGGAACTATTAAAGCGTCACAGCTGCAAGCAATTTGGTGTGAGCTATATGTGTAAGAATACAATTGCAGATGAGCTTGAAGTCTCTTATAAAACTGTTCAACGTTTAATGAAGAAACTTGAAGACCTCGGTATGATCCGCCAAATACCTATGAAGAGAAAAAAGGACATGATGCAAACAGCAAATGCCATCATTATTCAACCTGTGAAAGAAGAAATGTCCGGCAAGCCCCCTGTGAAAGAGCCCAAGAAGTGTCCGGCCATTAAGACAACTACTTCTTTCTTAAAACAAAATATTAAAAACAATAAACGTAAAGCCGTTGCTCAATTCTCTCATGTGGATAATTCTCCAGAAAACTCTTTGAAACAAGCAAATTTTGTAGCTCAATGGGTTCCAGGTGTGTTTAGTAATCTAGTAGGTTCATTCTACAAAAAAGCTGAAACTATACAGGAGTTTTGGAAGGTAATTAAACAGTGTAATAGAGTGGTTGATTATTCTGCTAACAAAAGAGCATTCACAGGTAAACAGGAAATAGAAATCGGAACCAAAGCATTCAAGGAATTTGCTATGAAGGTTAAGAGTGGAGTTAAAATGCATAAAGGGCAATTTGCTTACTTCAACGGGATTGTGAACAAGCTTATGAACGATCTTTACTTTGATGCTGATTTTATGGACAACCTTAATTAATCTCAGAAAAGGTTTTTACCCACCCAGAATATTTTTTTCCTTTAGCCTCTAAAGTATAAAGCACATTTCACAAAAGATTATGTCTCCATAAGAGAATTTTTTATTAGTCCTTTAGTAAATCCAATCAATTCTCTTCCAAGTTTTTTCCATTAATGGTTTTTGCTGATTTCTTATGGAACTATCAGGGCAGGATAGTTGAAATAGGATAATGAATATAGAAGGTAGTTCAATAAAATTCATTCTGTAAACTGATGTAATGTAAAACTATTGTAAAAATAAAAGTATTAGTCTAAAAGAAAGCATGTCCTCATATTCCCTTTCCATTACACATATACATTAGAGGGACTAATGTCTAAGTATCTTAAGGAAAGAGGTGTTTTGTTTTGACAAATTACTATTATCCCTACTATCCGTATCCTGCCGGGGACAGGAACGTGCAGGTTCCATACGTGCCCCAGGAACAAGGATACAGGCAGCCATATGGGACACGGTTTTCACAGTTTAGACCAATCAGACCTTCGACTCAGGATCAGTTGATTCTTCCTAGAGGGTATAAGTACGATATTGTGGCAACCTGGGGACAGGATTTAGGCAATGGTGAAAACTTTGGATTTAATAATGATTTCACCTGCTATTTCGGAAGCAGCCCAAATGAGGGCCTCCTTTGGGTCAATCATGAGTATATAGGGGATATGAGTATATTTGTCACGGGATATAAGGAAGAGCCAGGCGGCCCCAAAAGGACAGCGCAGCAAATTGCTGTGGAAAAATACAACCTTGGCGGATCGGTCATTCACATCCGAAAAGGATCAGAAGGGAAATGGACAGTTGTAAAAGGCTCCCAATTCAATAGAAGAATTACGGCCAATACACCAATCAATTTAACCGGTCCAGCAAAAGGGGATGCAGCAGTTGGCGGGGTTACAAAGGTTACAGGTACATTTGCCAACTGTTCGGGTGGAAAAACACTATGGAATACAGCTTTTTCTGGAGAGGAGAATTATGAGGGAATTGTGGAGGACTGGTCCGAAACTCCGGGAGTTCCAGCTTTGAATCCTACTCATTACGGGTGGGTGGTTGAAATCGATCCTTCTGATCCTAAATCGACCCCCAAAAAACATTCCATGCTCGGCCGGTTCTCGCACGAGAATGCAGTAATGACTCTTGGGAAATCCGGGCGAGTTGTCGTTTACAGTGGTGATGATGCCAATGACCAGTGTGTATATAAATTTATAAGTGATGATGTTTATAGACCTGAGCTAGGGAAACAGAATAGCCGTCTCTTGGAAAAAGGAACTTTATATGTCGCAGATATGGGCGCAAATAAGTGGATTCCCCTTAATCTTGATAAAACACCTAAATTAAGAGAGAAATACAAAACACAGGGGGAAGTGCTTGTCAACACTCGTGACGCAGCAAAGCTCGTGGGCGGAACTCCACTTGATCGTCCAGAGGATGTTGAAATTCATCCGCGGGACGGCTCTGTGTTTATTGCGTTCACAAATAATACAAAGCACGGAAACTATTACGGACAGATATATCGCCTTGTCGAGGAAGACAATAACCATGAGAGTACCTCTTTTGTTTATGAAATCTTTATATCCGGAGGGCCGCAAAGCGGTTTTGCCTGTCCAGATAACTTGATGTTTGACCAATCAGGGAATTTATGGGTCTGTACAGATATCTCTTCTGATAAAACTAATCAAGGAGCTTACAAACCATTCGGAAACAACGGCTTATACATGATTCCAACGGAGGGACCGAGTCGGGGAAAGGCTATGCAATTTGCCTCCGCGCCAGTACAGGCGGAATTAACCGGAACATGGCTGGCTCCAGATGGTGAAACACTTTTTATGTCTGTTCAACATCCAGGGGAAGAGAGTAAGGATGTTAATAATCCGACCAGCCGGTGGCCTTTTGGTGATATTCCGAGACCATCCGTAGTGGCAATTACCAGGCAATAAATAAGGATGTTATTTAAGATGATAAAACTCAGCTTGTGCTTACACCCCGCAAAGTATCGATCCAAGTGCAAAAAGCTGACCTGCATGTTAGGTCAGCTTTTATTATTTTCCAACGTTAAGTCAATCCAATGTAAATGGTTACGACACTAGTGATAAACCTTTTGGATATTTACTTGCCGAAGTAAAAATCCCTTATAATAAGGGTAAAGCAATGGTTGGCGCAAATAACCTGGATTATATTTTCGAAAAGGAATGAAATAATTTCGATTAATGTGTCATTGAGGTGTTGAAAGTTGAACATAAATATCAAGGTTTACTTACATTCCAAAGGAGCTAACTTCATGCAAAGTGGAAGTTTCCCTGTTGTGAATTCTGAATTTAAAAAGGACCCTGACTGGACAGCAGCCATTACGGCTTACGAATGGGTCCAGCAGATAAAAATCAAGTTTGCTGCCAGTAAGGACTTTCAGATAAATCAGGTGATTTATAACGAGGATATTGATATTACGGAGTTAGTTAAGAAGGTTAGGCCAAAAAATTGTAAAAAGTAATTTATGAAATAGTTTCAAATGTGGTCAGCCAGCCATTTCCCTTTCGTTTTATAAAAATAAAAAAAGCCTAAGCAACTGAGAAACTCAGTAATACCAAGGTCTCAAATTCTCCTCATCGAGTCATTTCCGTACCCTTATTGGGGTAGCTTTTCTTCTGTATTCACCTGAAGTTAATTCGCGATTTTTGTTGCAACTAACGTAGGAAACCTATATGCGACATCTCCAACTGAAAATACAACCCTGACACTTAGTCGATCATTTTCAGCTAATCGTACCTGTATGGTTTTTCCAATTGTGTTTGATGATCTCAATCTAATTTCTACAAGACTTGAAATACTAGAAAGTGATTCGAAATAGCTTCCGTCCACTTGAGTTGAATCATTGACGAACAGGCTAAAACCCACTAATGCAATACTATTTGCAGGGGGATCGGTATTAACAGTGAAGTCAGTTGGGATGTCCATACTGATTTCATATACACCACCAGTCAAAACTTGAAGATCGGTATAGGGAGCTACTCCAACAGGAGCTGTTTCCAATAAGGGGCCGCTGCTGTCGAAAATAATCTTCTGCCCTAGACCAATGACAGGGGTCACACCTATAAAGTCACCAGACACGCTATAAAGTGATCCATAGGCTAAAGCACCACCTGGCCCTGGAACTCCTTGGGGGCCTGGAATTCCTTGGGCGCCTGGAACTCCTTGGGGGCCTGGAAATCCTTGGGCGCCTGGAGGGCCTGGAATTCCTTGGGCGCCTGGAGGGCCTGGAGGTCCTTGAGGTCCTCGTAGTCCTCGGGGCCCTGGAATTCCAGGAACTCCTTGGAGACCTGGACGACCTGGAGGACCTTGATGAACAGGAGGACAACAACAGATCCTATTGAAGCAGCGAGGACAGCAAAAATTAAAATTAGATGACATGAAATTCACCTCCTTTCTATTAATATATTTTTGTTTTTTAATATTGCTTGAATGTTTGTCCATCTAGTTTTAACTAAATAGAAATATAGCTTTTACTAGCGTTCCGATCTTGTTCCGGTATTAAGTTTCTCCCTGGATGAATTGTTAGGCATTTTCGCACTGTATCTTGTGTGTAACATTAGACCAGCTTTCCTTGTTCATCTAAACTGCCCCTTTAGTTCAAAGAAATCCAACAACACCTTTAACAGAGCTTCAACAAAAAAATAGCCCCTACTCAAAACGAGTAAGGGCTATTGATTATGCTGCAAACAATTTAGTAAAAGTAGCTTTACCAGCTATCTTATCTACAGTTATCCTTTTAGCTTTTTGGAATTTAGATATTGCTGATTCTGTACCTTTTCCGAAGATAGAATCAAGTGAACCAGGGTTAAACCCTTCCAAATAAAGTGCAACCTGTAGGATCCATGTAAGGTTACCTTTTGCACCCTTTTGAACAGTAACAATGGCAGCCTTAGTCTTAGCTCCCCATTTCCCATCCACAACAAGCTTTTTATTAAACTGTTAACATGTTTTATTGATGCATATCATAATGGCTGCACAAATCGTTATGAAGTAGCAGATTTTTTGGAGGTAACCGAAGAGTTTCTTCAAGAGGCATTAGATCGATACATAGAGAAACATGGGAATTACATTTTTCACGAGGATATAGTGATACATCTAAATCCTTTAAATATTTTTAGAAATAAGATTCAAAACAAAGTTAGATAAAAGTGGAGGGTAATTTCTAATGAAATGTGTTATCTACGTAAGGGTTTCCACAGATGAACAAGCTAAGCATGGATTTTCAATAGCTTCCCAAATTGAAAAATTAGAGGCTTACTGTGTTTCACAAGGGTGGGAAATCGTCGATATCCACATTGATGACGGCCATTCTGCAAAGGATTTGAATCGTCCTAAATTCACTTTAATGATGAATGAAATAAAAAAAGGCGGAATAGATGTTTTACTTGTATATCGATTAGACCGCCTAACAAGATCAGTACTTGACCTTTATGAAATACTAAAAGTATTAGATGAACACAATTGCATGTTTAAAAGCGCAACAGAAGTTTATGATACAACAAACGCTATGGGAAGATTATTTATTACTCTTGTAGCTGCTATAGCTCAATGGGAAAGAGAAAACCTAGCCGAACGGGTTAGGTTGGGAATGGAAAAGAAAACGAAATTAGGTAAGTGGAAAGGCGGCATAACACCTTATGGCTATAAGGTTATTAATAAGGAACTTGTAATAAATAAAGATGAGGAAATGATAGTTAAAACTATTTTTGAACTAAGCAAAAGTTCGGGATTTTATACAATTGCAAAAGTTCTTAGTGAACGTGGGTATAGTACAAGGAAAGGAAGCGATTGGCATGTTGATACCGTTAGAGATATCGCAAATAATCCAATCTATGCAGGATACCTCACTTTCAATGAAAGCCTTAAACAATATAAGAAGCCTCCTAGAGAACAAACTCTTTACGAAGGTATTCATGAACGTATAATATCCAGAGATGATTTTTGGGCATTACAAGATACATTAGATAAAAGAAGAACTTATGGCGGGAAACGTGAAACAAGCAATTATTATTTTTCCTCTATCCTTAAATGCGGCCGATGTGGTCACTCAATGTCTGGTCATAAAAGCCCTAATGGTAAGACATATAGATGTTCTGGGAAAAAGGCAGGGAAAAAGTGCACCAGCCATATTATTAAAGAAGAAAATTTAGTAAAAACAGTTTTAGACAATCTTGATCATCTATTTGATAACATCAAGGGCAGTACCAAAATAACAGATGTCCCAGAAGCAAAGATTAGTCAGTTAGAAATAGAACTAAAGAATAATCAAAAGCTTTTAAAAAAACAAAAAGCAATGTTTGAAGCAGATGTAATTGATATAGATGAATTAATTCATAAAACTGATTCCCTTCGAGAAATTGAAAAAAGAATTTTATCTGAACTAAAGATGTATAAACAAACTGAGTCTGTAAAAATTGATGAAATTCTTTATATTTCTGAAAACATTCATTCACTATGGGAATACGCTACTGATCACGAAAGAAAACAAATGATGACTACCTTGTTTTCACAGTTAATTATTGATACCAAAGATGAATATAAAATAGGAACTGGTAAAGCACGTGAGATTATCATTGTTTCAGCAAAATGATAAAATGTCTTTCGTTGGCGGAGGTACCCTGATTCCATGGGCACTGATACCAGCCGCTGCCATATGTAACGTCAGTCCCTTTGAACTTGCCCGCCGGAATCTGCTTCCGGTAACCATTGGTTTAGCAGTGACTACGATAGTCGCAATGTTCCTCATTTAATCGATTTGCGCCGATTTGTGTGGACTTTAAAGCACACGGAACGGCATCTCAATTTCCGTTTCCATATTTAAAGGAGGTTCGATTAGTCTCACCCCGAACCGTGAAATAGAATTGGTTACCCTTCATGTTTTTTACTTTTTTATAATGATGAACTCTCATTGATTGAATAAATTAGCGATACTCATGCCGAATAACTGGCTAGCCAAGGGCGGACCTACTTCCAATCTACATCCAAAATCTAAAAACCAATAAAAAACAGTAGATAAACTCGATTTTCATTGAGTTTATCTACTGTTTGAAAGGACTGAATAAATCAGTCCTTTTTTTAGATGAAGATTGGGTTTCATGCTTATCCAAGCGGATTATGCCAAACTTACATTAAATTTTGACTTCTGAAACTAATTGGCGGAGCAAATTTTGGTGCAAAACCGGCCGCTATCTTAAATGAGAACTTCACAACGACGATTGAGTACATACTCTTGAATGATTTTTAAAACGATATCCTGGTTTTGCTTTATATAGAAATGATCACCCTTTAATATATGCAATCCTTCAATATGTTCAATATATTCATTCCAGCTTTCGATACTTTCCTTCGTCACGGTATCATTCGATCCCAATAGCAAAACGGCTTTGTTTCCCACCTTTTTCTCGCGTTTTTTCTCATGGTGGTAGTTTGCTAATACATTCAAGTCCGACTGGATTATCGGAAGGAATATATTCATGAAATCTTCCGTTTCCAGGAGTTCCTTGTTTGTGCCCCCGATTTTTTCAAGCGATTGTTTTAAATGTTTTGTATTAGAGCAATCGATTTGATCTACTTTATAATTTGGAGACGACTTACTTGATATGAATAAATGTTCAACTTTATTACCATCTCTCTCTTCTAATTTTGCCGCAATTTCATAGGCTACGATCGCACCCATGCTATGTCCAAACAAAGAGATGCTTTCCAGTGAATTCATTCGATGTTTCGTTTCCATTTCTTTCAATAATATATCCGTCAAATCCGTCATATGATCACATAATGGTTCACCATATTTACTGCCATGTCCAGGGTATTCCAGCGGGACTACCTCTATCACATCATCGTCAAATTTCCATTCTCTATAAAAAGATGCACTTCCCCCAGCATAAGGGAAACAAAAAAGTGTTTTTTTCAGTCCTTTCATCCCCCTTCTCTTACGATCAATTATTTCAACATGTACTTCATAAAGTTTTCAACATACCTTGAATCAATTTCCGGCATTTTCATTGATAGCCTTTCCATGTCCTTCTTGGTTTTTGATTGCAGGATTTCCGACTCTTTTAATTTGGTTGATTCATCTATTAACTGGGACAAAGCACTTAATGAATGAATCTCGTTAGATTGTGTCTTTTCTTTTAAAGATTGTAACCATTCTTCCAAATCCATATTGGAGTAAGGTATTTCATTTTTTTCGAAGAAGGAGGTCACGAATTCACTTGAAACTCTCTGATCATTGAACATATGATAGATCCCGAGCTTCTGATTCTCTTTTAATCTTGATATTTTGTAAATAAACTCACTTACAAAATCGACTGGCATCAATTCAAAATGAATTTCCTCTTTAAATGGCAATATCCTTTGTTCAATAAATGATTCGAAAACCTTGTACAACATATCCTTCTCATTCCAAACCCCGTTTGAATTAGATGAAATCCTGCCTAATCGGAAAATATCGATTGTAAGTCCAAGTTCCCTTGCTTGAAGTAGCAGTTTCTCGGCAACCCATTTGGACTGACTGTACCCGATCATTAAATCGGGGGAGTAAACCAATTCGTCTTCCTCGTCCCATTTCCTTTCTCCGGTCAAGACAGAAAGCGTTGATGCATAATAAATGTTTTTCCGATTGTATGATGAAGCAAACTTAATGACTTCCACTACACCATCCACATTCGATATTTTTGATTTGGTATACGGCTCGAAGAAATTCGTTTCTGCACCGGCATGATACACATGAGAAACATCATTGCTTAATTTCTCATATGTCATATCATCCAGACCGAATTGATGTTTACTAAGATCCCCTTCAATTACAACGATTCGACTTACGAATTCATCCTGCCAAAGACCATATTTCATTAATGTATCTTTCAGCCTATTTCTTGAAGGAAACCTAACCAAACAATAGATTTTGACATCTTCCAATTCCAGTAACAATTTGTTTAATAGATGTGCTCCTAAAAAACCTGTTCCACCTGTAATCATCATATTTTTTTCAATTTGAACTGGTTTAGCGGATATTTCCCTTATTTTCCCCATCAACTCTTGATCGAGCATGGAATCCTTCTCCATCACAGCTTCCATGCTGCAAGAATAATCGACTTCAAGTGCCTCAACAAATTTATTCACTGTATTATTTTCCAATAAGATTTGTAAAGTGGCTTCAGGAAGTACAGTTTCCTTCATTACATAGACCAGTTTTGTAGCTAAAATGGAATGGCCTCCATTTTCAAAGAAGTTGTCGTCCAATCCTAGACTTTGATTTCCTAATACATCTCTCCAAATCTCCAATACTTCTTTTTTCTTTCCAGTTTCTTGATTGGCTAAGGAAGTTTTATTTGACATGATATCCATTTCCAATAATTTCTCTTTATCCACTTTACCGTTGGCATTAAGCGGGAAATCATCCACTCTGACAAAAAAGTGGGGAATCATATAATTCGGCAATTCATTGTTCAGATAATCTTTAATATCCTTTTCAGCGTTTTCGGCTTTTTCATCTTTATGTTTGTAATAAGCGATAACATATTTTTCATCATTGATGTTTTTAACAGCAACTACTGAACTTTCAACCTTCATGTATTTATCAAGCTTGTCTTGAATTTCATTCAGTTCAATTCTAAAACCGCGAATTTTCACTTGACTATCTTTTCGGCCTTTGTACAGGGTCTCACCATTATGTAACCGGATGCCATGATCACCTGTTTTATACCACTTGGTCTGATTCAAATCATCTATGATCAACGCTTGTCCGGTTAATTGCGGCTGATTTAAATAGCCTCTCATGACCCCTTGACCGCCAATGTAGATTTCGCCTATTTCCCCATCTGCTACCTCGACTTGTTCTTCAGATAGAATCCTGATTTCTACATTGCTCAATGGCTTTCCAATGGGAATAACATCTGCATCTTTGTCTTCGACCTCATGACAAATGGCAAAAGTCGTGCATTCAGTTGGCCCATACCCATTAATCAAGGAAAAATGACCGATTGTTTGCTTCAATCTCCTCACATGGGAAACCGAGATTTTATCTCCGCCAACCACAATTTTCTTTAATCCTTCAAAAATTAATGGATCCTCATCTACCATTGCATTGAAAAGACCTGTCGTAAAAAAAGCTACATCCACCTTTCCAATGGATATCGCTTCTTTCCAATCATCAAAAGAAGTGAACTCATTCGGCATCAAGAATAAAGTTGCTCCATTCAATAAAGCTCCCCATATCTCAAAAGTTGCGGCGTCGAAGCATGGGTTGGAAAATTGAGCCACTCTATTATTTTCGTTTATTTCAAGAATTTCAGAGTTCAGTACTAAATTGACTACACTCTTATTCTCTATCATTACACCTTTTGGCTCCCCGGTCGTTCCTGATGTATAGATGACATATGCGAGACCATTCTCCGAAGAACGGTTCACGGGAATATGCCCGTCCCTGCTTAGTTCATTCATCTCAAATGGAATTGGTTCGATATCCAATTCACTGAGCTTCCCTTCTTGACCTTTAAACGATAAGAAGAACTTCATATCCGTATCTGCAAGCATATATTCCAATCTTTTTAATGGGTACTTTTCGTCAATTGGAACATAGCAACAGCCTGACTTAATTATGGCAAGCATCCCTATGATCAGTTCAATGGACCTTTTGCTTGGAATACCGATCATTGTTTCTTCTTGAATCCCCAAATCAATGATCCTTTTGGCAAGATTATCTGAAAGAATGTCTAATTCTTTATAAGTAATTTGACGTTCATTTTCACAAAGTGCCGCATTTGATTGATTATCTTCCACGATTTTTTTAAAAGCTTCAGTTATTGATATCAATTTATTCGTCGTCATCGATTTACTTATCATCGGGACCCAACTTTCAAGTGATTTATTAATTCACCAATATATAGAAGCGTTTCATCTTCTATTAGTTTTAAGAATATTTCTTGCATGGAATCCATAAAACTTAAAATTTCATTTTCGGCAAATTTACTGTCTTTATAAATGATTTTATAATGCAGCTTGGATTGCACTACAGCCGCAGAGAACGTAAGATCAAAATTGGTCGATTCGCTTCCAACTGAATTTTCGATCATGATTCGCGAATCCTCTGCCAGTTCTGTGCTCGGATAATTTTCGAATACAAATATATGTTGGAACAATTCTTTATCCCATGGAATTTTGGCGTATCGCTTTATATCCGTAAGTGAACTGAACTCATACTCTCTCATTTGTAATTGTTTGTTTTGAATAGCAGTAAGGTAGGATTGTAAATCATCATCCCAATCGATTTTTAACGAGAATGGCAGAGTATTGATCAATAAGCCTACAGCTGATTCAATATGCGGAATGCTGAGGTTCCTTCCTGAGCTTGTCACCCCATAGCATACTGAGTCGCTTTCACTGAGGCAGGACAGGACGATGCCCCAGACTCCTTGAACGACTGTATTGATCGTCTTTCTATGCCGCTTGGATAATTCTATTAATCTTTCGGTAAGCTCTTCAGGTAAACTATATTCAATAACTTTATCCGATGTAACAGCTTCCTTATCCGTTTTCTTACCTACTAGTGCTTTTACTTGTTCAAAATCCTTCAATTCTTCATTCCAAAAAGCTGCTTCATCCTGTTTATTAATATTCCGGACATGATACATGACTTGTTTATAAGCAATCTTGTGTTCATCACTGTCTTTTGCCATATTGGATGGACTTCGATAATTATCCAAAAAATGATTAATGACGATTTGCAGGCTCCAGCCATCAATTAAAGCATGATGATGTGTCCATATGAATTTATAGCGATGATCCGATAGCTTGATCAAGGTGATGTTCATGAGCGGACCATTCTCTAAATCCGTTTGTCTATTTTTGCTATGCTCTATAAGATTTTCTATCTTGGATGCTCTCTCGTCTTCACTAAACATCGTTAGATCCACATGATTAAACACATAATAAATGTCATTTAGTATGATTTGATAACGGTCACCCATTTGATTGCGCCTGAAAACAGATCTAAGAACGTCGTATTTTCTACAGGTTTCATTCCAAGCTTCTTCCAATTTAACAAAGTCCAGATCACCTATTAAATCAATCGATAGCTGTGAAATATATTCAGGACTTTGAGTTACTTCACTATGGAATAACATCCCTTCTTGAAGTGATGTCACTGGGTAAATCTCTTCAATGTTATTAAACTTATTAATGAAATGGGTGATCGTACTTCCATCGACTATTTTCTCAGCTTCAAAATCCGTTTCGACAATAGCTTCATTCAAATCTGCACTTCCACTTAAAATTTTGTTTAAGTGTACTTCAACTTCTTTACATATCATTTGGTAGTTTTCATTGTTGCTATCGCCAATAATATTCAGCATGAGTCTATTGTTTACGATGCTGGCGACAAAGTTGAGTTTATATGGAAATTTATAGTTTAAATCGATATTGCTGCTATTGGTTTGTTCCATATCACCAGTGTTATTGAACTGTCCAAGATAGTTGTAACTCACAAGGCTATCTGGATAGTTATGATTCCGGGTGGAAATATACTTTAGGATCCCAAAGTCGAACCCTTTATTTGGCACACTTCTTAATATGTTTTTTGTATTTCTCAAGGTTGAGCCCAAAGCCGCCATTCCTTTAATCCTAACTGGATAAATGGAGGTGAACCACCCTACCGTCCTTGATAGATCAATATCATCTTCAATATCCTCTCTGCCATGTCCTTCTAAATCGAGCCAAAACTCATCGATTCCCATTATATTGGAAAACGCATGGGCGATAACGGATAATAAGACTTCATCAATCGTCGTTTTATGTTTTCTTAAAGTGTTTTTAATAAGGTTTTGTGTTTGGTCCTCATCCATTTGTATTTTGTACATGTTTTCAAAATCACATGTTTCTCCCAAGCTTTCCGTCAGCGGAGAAACCGGAATATTCATTTCCTTTTCCCAATATTGAACGGCATCGTCCGGTAGGTCAGTGTTCCGGTATTCGTTCAGTTTCTCGGACCATTGTTTATAAGAAGTCGTTTTTAAAGGCAGTGAAGGTTCTTGTTCATTCTTTATCTGTTGATAGCATCTTTCGAAATGATCAAGAAGTATCCTCCATGAAACACCATCAACCACAAGGTGATGAATCACCCAAAAAATCCTTACCTCCCTTTGATCCCTGAATAGAAGGAACTTCATCATGGGGCCATTGTGTATGTTTAAACTTTGTTGGGCGCTTTCTTCTAGCTCCTTAATTACTTTCAGACTATTTTCATCTGTAAAACTTGAAACATGATACTCATAAAAACCGCATGCCGTATCAGCATTTGAAATATTTCCAATATATGAATCACCATGTTTTACAAATAACGTCCTTAATATGTCGTGCTGATCAATTAATTTCATGATGATTTTTTTATATTGTTCAGTCGCCAACGCATTATCCTTCATCAAAACGACTGACTGATTCCAATGATGGATATTCTCATGATTTTCATTAAAAAACCAAGATTGAATAGGCGTCAACGGTACATAACCTGATATTTTTTCTTGAACCACTTGTTTTTGCTCAAGCTCATTTACAATATTCCCTAGCTCACGTACCGTTTGGTATTCAAATAAATCTTTAGGCGTTATAAATAAATCTTTTTCTTTTGCAGCAGAGCATATTTGTATACTGATGATTGAATCACCGCCACATTCAAAAAAGTTATCTTCCGGCCCTATAGTTGGATCGTTTAAAACATTTCTCCATATTTTCAGAAGCTCTGTTTCAGTTTTGGACAATTCTTGCACATCCAGCACTTTTTCTTTCCTCTCATCCAACTGTTCAATCCATTTCGGCAGGGATTTCCGGTCAACTTTTCCATTCGGCGTCAAAGGGAATTTATCCAGTTGCATAAAATGAGCAGGAATCATGAACGCAGGCAGTGTATCTTTCAGTCTTCTTCTGATTGAATCCACCGAAACCTCATCATTCACCGTATAATAAGCAATTAGCCTTTTATTCTCAAATCCATCTTCCATTACCGTTACATAACTATCTTTGATTTCTGCTATTTTTCGTAATGAAACATTAACCTCAGATAGTTCCACACGGTATCCCCTTATTTTCACTTGATCGTCCGCTCTGCCTATATAAACTAATTCCCCAGATTTGTTATGCTTTACTAAATCCCCAGTTCTGTACACTTTTTCGTTAGGGGTGAATGGATTGGATATGAATCTTTCATTTGTCAGACTCTCATTATTCAGATATCCCCTTGCTAACCCCATTCCTCCGACATAAAGTTCACCAACCGTTCCTGCCGGAACTAGTTTCCGGTTTTCATCCAGCACAAGTGCAACCGTGTTAGTCAGAGGCTTCCCAATTGAAACAACGAATTCATCTGTAACATCCTCATTCGGGGGAAACATTTTAAAACTTGTACACACCGAATATTCAGTAGGCCCGTAGCCATTGAAAAACGATATATGCTTAAACTTTGAAACGAGCTCAACTGGACATTCAGAACCTGCGGATCCCAACACTTTAATAGTGCTCAATTCATTGATTGGCAGTTCCTTCAACACAGCAGGCGGTAAAATGATATGAGAAATTCCTTCGTGCTTAATTTGTTCAACAAGTTTACTCATGTCAAATTGATTTTCTTTATCTACGCTTATATGCAGCTCGCCACCGAACAATAGTGTGCTGAAAATCTCTATGACGGATGAATCAAAATTAAACGTAGCGAATTGCAGCACTTTAGCTGATGTATCTAAACACATCATTTTATTTTGGTTATAAACTAAGTTAATGATTCCTCTATGTTCCAACATGACTCCTTTGGGCCTGCCTGTCGTTCCAGAGGTATAAATGACATATGCTAAGTCTCGCTGATCCGCAATGTGAAGATTCTCTTTCATTAACAAATCCGATTCTTTTTCAATATCTTCAAAATATATTATTTTGGATGAGTCAATCAAACCATTCTTTCCGAGTTCTTTGTGACTCAAGCAATAGGAAATGGACGAATCTTCAACCATGTAGCTTAATCGTTCATTAGGATAATGAGGATCCAATGGGACATACGCAGCACCTGCTTTAATTACTGCCAACATCCCTGTCACCATATCAATTGATCGATTCACATAAATTCCTATTCTTTCTTCTTTAGAAATCCCTTTGCTTAGTAAATAGTGTGAAAGTCGATTGCTCTTATCATTCAATTCGCGATATGTAATGGTTCTAGGACCATCAACAATGGCTATCTTATCGGGAAATCGCTCAACAATTTTATGGAAGGCTTCTGGGATTGTGTCATTGATCCCCTCAAAGCGAATGGTTTCCCCCTGCCATTCTTCCAATAATACTTTCTCCTGCTTCTTACACACGACAGATACCTTGTCAATGGATTGTGCAGGCTGATAAGTAATTTTCTTGATCCACTCCAGGAAATTCTCAGCTAACGATTGAATGGTTTGTTCATTGAAGATCCCTGAATTATACTCAAAGGCGAATAATAGCTTATCTTCATATTCTTCAGCAGCTAAACTCAAATCGAATTTTGCTGCCTTTGATTTTATTACTTCAGGCGTTATCTTTATGTATTCACTTTCCAATGCAGCTTTGGCATTATTTTGTAAAATGAAGACGGTTTGAAATAAAGAAGTGCTTGCTAAATTTCTTTCAGGGTTAATGACTTCAACGATTTTCTCCAATGTCATTTGCTGATGATCATAGATGTCGATGATATGGTCTGTATTTCTTTGAAGAATCTCTTCAAATGTTTCCTCATGTCCCAGCTTTAATCTAAAGGGAAGTGTATTGACAAAATAACCTATCGATTTTTCTGTCCCTTCAATCATTCTATTCGCCAAAGGACTTCCAACGATGATATCATTTTGACCTGTATATTTTGCTAGAAAAGACTGGTACATCGTTAGCAGTGTCATGAATAATGTCGAGTTTTTTTCCAGGGACATCCGCTTTAAACCCTGGAGCTCTTCCCTTGTTAGTTCCACTATAAAACTACTGCCATCGTTGCGATTTTCTTTTGAACGCATCGTATCTAAAGGAAGCTCCAATTTAGGTAATTCCCCAGATAAGTTTGTTTCCCAAAATAGTGATTCTTCTTTAATGTTATTTTCCAACCAGTTTTTCTGCTCTAATGCAAAATCCTTATATTGTTTAAAGTCATTTCCAAGGATAAGTTCCTTTTCATTCACTTCACTGTCATAAAAAGATAACCATTCATCTAAAAATATACTCACTGACCATCCGTCAAAAACGAAATGGTGGAGATTCACAAATAAAACAAAATCTTTTTCACTCAATTTAACAAGTTTCACTGTCATGAGAGGACCTTTTTCAATTTCAAAGATTTCCGATTGGACATCGTCTTCAATTTGCAGCATACGAGTCGTTTGCTGTTCAGGCTTTAACGCAGAGAGATCGATTTCATTTATTTTAATGTATACATCTTCCCTGATTTCCTGATAGCCTTTACCAGCTTTTTCACGGACGGTCGTCCTCAAAATCTCATGTCTATCAATGACATGATTGATAGCTTTTTCCAGCATCAAAGTATCCACTGTTCCAGTAATTTTATATTTTTGAGGGATATTATAATTGGCTGTCTTACCATTGAGTTTTTCGTTGAACCATAAAGCCTCTTGGTTACTGGATAAAACATGATCTTTTTGTTGCACTTCTATGTGCTCAATGTCATGATCTGAAATTTCATTAATGATGAAGGCCGTCAACGAATCGATTGTAGAATTTTGAAAAATATTTTTCAAAGTTAGAATTTGATTATATTCTTTGTTTAATTTTGTCAATAACTTCATGGCTAAAATCGAGTGTCCGCCCATTTCAAAAAAATCGGCATCTTTATCGATTTGACTTGTTGATAAGACTTCCAAAAATGTCTTTTCCACGAAAGATGAAACTACCTGCGTTTCATTTCTCGGAGGTGTACTCATTTCCTGAAAGATCTTATGATTTAGCATTTTCAATGTAGGATTTTCAAACAAATCAGCTAATTTCATATTCGCATCAAGTCTTTTATTTATTTTAGACACCATTTTCATGGCTGTTATCGAATGCCCGCCCAATTGAAAGAAATCAGAATCCTCATTAATATCGCTGTTCAAGAAAAACTCTTGCCATATTTCTTTAAGTCCTTGATTAACTGGTGTGGATGTGATCGAATGGCAATCCGTTGCTTGATCGTCTTTACTCACATTATTTTTAAGTTTTGAAAAATCAATATCCACAGATATTTCATCAATTTGCTGAACTTTAGTAATTTGATGGGCAATCTGCATGAAGGCTGATTGGATATCATTTACTAGCGAACGCTGTAAGAAGCAGGTATTAAAATACAATTTGCATTTAACCGTTTCTTTATTATCCTGGGCTTGTAACGATAACGGAAAGCTATGTGACTCTTTTCCGCCTTCGACCTCCCAGTTAATGCTAATGCCTTCATCTTTCGCCTCCGGATAATTTTCATAAACAAATAAAGTTTGGAAAATCGGATCGTCCTTCTTTAATTTCGTATGCCTTTTGATATCCACTAAAGAAATTTGGGAGTAGTCCAGCATATTGTTTAATGTTTCCTGGAATCGTTTCAGTAAATCGGTAACGCTGTCTGTATCGCTTATTTCAGCTATCATAGGAATGGTATTAATGAGCATCCCAACAATTTCTTCCGATTTGAATAAGTTATTCGACCTGCCAGAGCTGACGATTCCAAAGACTATTCGATTTTGATTGGACATTTCCTTTAGGAGGATTGACCAAATTAACTGCAGTAATACATTAAGCGTTACATGGTTTCTAGCGGCAAATTCTCTTAAAAGCTTACTTTGTGTTTTATCCAGCTCCCAAAAGAGATCATTTTCCTGTTGGTTTTCCTTCACATGTTTCATGACGGGAAAAGTGATCGTCGGCTGCTCAATATCCTTTGCAAGCTCTTTCCAAAAACGATTTAAATCTTCCTCATCTGTTTTATTCATATACCGGATAAAATCTCCATATTGCTTTGGCTTTTCAATAAGTCCTTTGGAGTCTTTTCCCACAATTCGGTTGTAAATAACAAAGAGTTCATCGATGACTATGCTGGTGCTCCAGCCATCCAAAATTATATGGTGATGAGTCCAAATCAAGATAAACTGATTTTCTTCAATTTTCACTAACTGGAGTTTCATCAAATTGGAGTTATTCACATCCATCTCCTGGGATTCGGAAGTCACTCTCTGAATTTCCTTTAATTGATCATGATCACTCAACTCTGTCATATCGATCATTTCCGGTTGATAATCCATTGTATTGAATACAACCTGAACATTATTTTCAATATTTTTAGAGATGACCTTCATTCTTAATGCTTCATGACGTTCTACAACCTGACTCCACGCCTCGAACAATGCATTCACTTCAAGAGCGCCTGTTATCCTGATTCGCATTTGAGAAATGTAAAGGTTCTCAGCTGTATTGTTCATTTCCAGTTCATAAAGGATTCCTTCTTGAAGCGGAGTTAATGAGTAGATATTCTGAATAGATTTCTCCAATTTTGCGCCTCCCGATTCCATTATCTTCGTGTCATCCATACCCGCTGACTACAATCATTCTATTAAACCAGTAATCACCTTATTTATTAGAATTCAATATATGAAACAAATCTTCCTCAGTGAGTATCGCATCCGGAAAATCACTTTCTATTAAAGAACCTTGGTCAAATTCAGTTCCCTTGATTTCCATGACGACTTTATCAATAGCTTCTATTATTAAGTTCATCTTTTCTGCGGCTAATTTTGAAATGATTTTTATGATTAGTTTTCCGTCCTGAATAAATGACAGGAAATGCAGTTTTGGTTTATTTTCAAACTCACCAAAATCCCTGCTATTGGATGATTCAAATTGAGAATCCAATCTTCCTAAGTAATTGAAAGTCACGTGGATATCCGGCTCCTGAATGACCCCAGGTCGTAAATACTTGATGACGCCATAATCAAGACCCTTATTGGGGATTTCCCTTATGGCATTCTTCGTGTTTCTTAAAGTGTCGTCAAACGTCTCATCTGAATGCAGCAATATTGGATACATCGCAGTAAACCAGCCAACGGTCCTAGTAACATCGATTGTTTCGTCCACCATTTCCCTGCCATGCCCTTCTACTTCCATCCAAAAGTTCTTCACATCCAAAGATTGTTTCAAACCCTTTGCGATTAATGACAACAATACTTCTTCTACAGTCGCTTTAGATTGCCTTGTTAATTCCTGGATCAATAATTCAGTTTCTTCTTCACCGAATGATTTCTCCATCGTACTTTCTTCTTTAGCTATAAAGTCTTCCGCTATTTTAAAATCCGTTATTTCACTTTTTGTTTTTTGTTCCCAATAACGGAGTGTTTCAGGGTCCATCAACGATTCATTGTATTTCCTCAAGAAGTTTGACCAGTCTTTGAATGATGAAGTTTTATAAGCCAGCTTCCCTGTTTGATTGTTTAATGCTTGATCATGGAGAGTATTGAAATCTTCAAGTAAAATCCTCCAGGAAACTGCATCAATCAATAAATGATGGATTACCCAAAAGAAGCGATATTTGTTCGATTGTTCTTTTAAAACAAGCATTTTCATGATCGGTCCATTACTTATGTCCAATGAACCTTGAGCCTTGCTTTCCCATTCATCTCTCATTTTCATCCGCGTTTCTTCATCTAAATGATGTATATCCTTATAGACTAACTCCCATGTTTTGTGTTCGGAGTCTATATTCCCGATATATTTATTGTCTTGTTTTTTAAATAGGGTTAACAATCCATCATGATGTTCCACGATTTGAGATAGAATTTTTTCCATGTCCTCCATTTGGACACGGGCATCTTTACTAAAAACAATAGACTGGTTCCAATGATTGATGGAAGTCGTGTGTTCTGCAAAGAACCATTCTTGGATGGGGGTCAGTTCCACATTCCCCCTAGTGGCTATAGGTTGGATCATGACCTTATTTTTGGTTTTCGCGATCGCTGCCAGCTCTGCTACCGTTTGATTTTCAAAAATTGATTTTGGACTAATGATTATACCTTCCTGCCTTGCTAGTGAACATATTTGAATGCTCTGAATGGAATCGCCGCCAAGTTCAAAAAAGTTATCTCGGATACTGATATCATCTAACCCTAAGACACTTTTAAAAATTTGAAGAAGCACTTTCTCATTGAACGTCTCAGGTTCTTCCAATGTATTGCTTCTAGTTACTGGCACCGGAAGAAGCGCTGAATCAATTTTCCCATTTGCATTTAACGGAAATTTGTCCACTTGCATAAAGAATGAAGGAATCATGTAACTTGGTAATCTCTCTTTTAAAAATGCTTTTAAGTGATCGTAATCAACTTGTTGTTTGGATGTGAAATAAGCGATTATTTGTTTATTTAAGTTTGGCTGATCCTGAACCTTAATGAATGAGTCACTTACTTGCGGATAAGCATTGAGATTGACCGAAATCTCATCAACTTCCACACGGAAACCTCTTATTTTCACTTGATTATCTTTACGCCCCAGAAAAATCAACTCACCATCGCTCGTGAATTTTGCAAGGTCACCGCTGCGATACAAACGCTTTCCAGCTTTAAAAGGATGTTCAATGAACTTTTCTTTTGTTAAATCATCATTATTCACATATCCAACGGCTAACCCTTCACCACCAATATATATTTCCCCTGCCGCACCTATCGGGACGAGTCTTTGCTCAGGACTTAATAAATAGACGTCGGTATTCAGGATTGGTTTGCCTATCGATACTTTATTATTAGTAGTCTCATTGTTTTCATACGCTTTAAACATTTCAAACGTGGTCCATACTGAATATTCCGTTGGACCATAGGCATTATAAAAATTTATATTTTGATAGCGATCCAGCAAAGCTATTGGACATTCAGATCCGGCTGAACCAACGAATTTCACATGGGATCCCTCTATATTGAGCTCTTGTAATACTGCAGGCGGCAATACTAGATGTGTTAACTTTTCACTTTTGATTTGATTTTCCAATGCGAATAAATCAAACATTTCCTCCTTATTATTCCCGATATGCAGCTCTGCACCATTTAATAAGCTCCCAAAAATCTCATATATAGAAGCGTCAAAATTAAACGTGGCAAATTGTAATGCCTTTGAGGTCTCATCAAGTTGTAAGTATTTGTTTTGACTTATTATTAAATTCACTACTCCTCTATGAGATAACATGACACCTTTGGGTTTTCCTGTCGTTCCCGAAGTATAGATTATGTAAGCCAGATCGGAAGGTGCAATGGATTCGTTACAGCACCCGGTATCCACGTAATGTACGGATTCAAGATCAATCACTTTATCTATTTTTTTAATGGCAGGAACCTCAACTTGATTCGTAATGCATATATCCATTTTCGAATCATTGATGATATATTCCAATCTTTCAGCTGGCAGCATAGGATCAAGCGGAACGTAAGCACATCCGGCTTTAATGATTCCCAACATGCCGATTACCATATCAATCGATCTGTTTACATGCAGGCCTACCTTATTAGAACCATTTTCTATTTTATTTCTAACCAATTTCGCAATCACATTCGATCTTTGATCTAATTCCGAATAAGTAATGGTCTG
Source organism: Peribacillus sp. NPDC096448 (assembly GCF_044762675.1). NCBI lineage: Bacteria > Bacillati > Bacillota > Bacilli > Caryophanales > Bacillaceae > Peribacillus > Peribacillus sp. NPDC096448. The sequence continues at coordinate 72,093 of NZ_JBIWEU010000005.1, forward strand.
ACCATTATCAGCAACGGCTAATTTGTTTGAATGCTTCTTAACGATTCTTTTGAATATGGTGGTGATCGTCTCATTTTGATGTGCATCCGAAACCTCACCTTGCCACCCAATTAACAATTGATTCATTTGATTGTCATCTAAATACTGCAAATGACAGATAGGCATATCTGCATTTCTGCAAATTTGGAATAACCATTTTTCGAAACTCAACATGAGTCTTTCAATTGTTTCCCGTCTGAAAAGTTCATCGGAATACTCGAATTCCAGGATTAGATCATGAGACCCCTTCACCTTTATGGTCAGGTCATAATTTGAATAAGGAATTTCGAATTTGTCTTGTTCAAGAGTGAAGAATGAATTGCTAAAGTTCCCATCAAAGCTTTCTTCCATTGCCAAAGCTGTTTGGAACAATGGGGAATGGCTGAGATCCCTGTCTGGATTAATGATTTCCACAATTTTTTCAAATGGAAAAGCCTGATGTTCCAATACATCCAAAATCACTTTACGATTCCGGTTCAATATTTCATGAAATGATTCCGTGGCATCCACGGTTAACTTCAATGGCAGCGTATTGACAAAGCATCCAACTGTCCGGGCAAATTCTTCTTGGCCACGGTTTGCCACGGTACTCCCGACAATGATTTGATTCTTCCCGGTATACTGACTTAAAAACACTTGATAGGCTGTCATCATAAAAGCATATAAAGTTGTACCATTCTCCTTTAAAACCCTGTCTATCAATACACGAAGTTCATCCGTTATGTCCATTTCCAGTCTTTCCCCTGAGTAAGAAGGTGATTTTGGACGTTGAAAGTCAAATGGAAGTTCTAATGCTTCTTCCTCTTGATCTAAATAACTTTCCCAAAACCTCCTTTGGCTTGGCGTACTTTCCTTGACCCACTCCTTATGCCAGACAGCATAATCTAAATATTGCATGTCCAGAGGGGGAATATCCCCAACCCTGCCTGTTTGAATTCTTTCATAAATCTCCAATAACTCTTCGAAAAAGGTGACAAACGATACTCCATCAAAAATGATATGGTGAAAATTGCATACTAAATAATGCATTTCTTCGTCAACCCGAAATAGTTTCATATTAAATAAATGATCATTTTCCAGGTCGAAGCATCTTTCCATCTCTTCAGTAAGATGGGAGGTGACCATTATATTACTGACTTCGGGATCTAAATCCCGACAGTCTTCATAGGCAATTATGTTTCTGCTTTTTTTTGATAAGAATTGAAGGATTTGATGTTCTTCACCCTTGAAATTAGTTCGCAAAGTTTCATGGCGGTCAATCATGAAATCTAATGCCTGTTGCAGGTCATCAGTATCCACTACGCCATTTAAAATGAATTTAAATGGCATATTATAGAGCATTTTCCTTTCATTCAGGCTGTCAAACAGATACATTCGATCTTGATTATGAGAAAGCATTCCTTCACTTTTCCCGCGTTTATAAGGCTTATTTACCTCGACTTCCCTCATTTCGAGGAGCATGTTCAGGAAACTTGCCAGTTTTTCTATATTCCATTGACTTGAAATGATTTCCGGCGTTAATTGAATACCAAACTCCTGTTTTATCGAAGACAAAAACTCATCTTTTTTTTCATTTGTGCTTAATGATTCATTCATGTCCTCTAATAGTGATATTTTAAAAGGTTCGATAACAATTGAAATCAAGTTTAATAGCCTATCTTCCGTTTCACTGATCATCCTATTCATAGATAAAACACCTCAATTCTTTTCCATTCAACTTAACTTATTCATATCGTCCAATTGTTTGATGAGTACAGATAGTTCCTGGATGGTGGACTGTTCGAACATGACTTTGATTGGTAATCTCACTCCCAGGTTATTCTTCACCATTTGTATAAATTGCATGGCCAAAAGGGAATTCCCTCCTAAGTCAAAGAAGTTGGAATCTGTATCTATTGTTTCTTGTTCTAAAATTTCCCTCCAAAATCCAATAAGCTTTTCCTCAATTAACCTTTCCTTCACCGTAATTGTTGTCTCCATATATTTCCCCTCATTTCACTTTCAATTTTTCCAACATTTCACTTAAGATTTGATTAAATATAGAAAGTACTGATGACCTTAACTTTGGATTGACCGCTGCCTCATTAAATTTAATTTGAACACTTGAACCAGGGGTGATGATGATGACGATTGGATAATGGGTCGTTTCCCGCCCTTCTTTCAAACTCACGTTAATTTCATCATTATTAGCTAGTTTCACGGGATAGTTTTCAAAAGCATATAATGATTCAAATAATTGGTTTTCCAAATTAGCCCACTCATAAATCTCTGATAACGGTGTATTCTCATAGGCACTTAATTCCAAAAATTCATTTTGAACTTCATCCAGTATTTCCATATAGGTCTTTTCGTGGCTGATATGCTTGATAAACGGCACAGTATTGATAAATGGACCAACCATGGACTCAATATTTTGGACAGGAATATTCCTGCCGGATGTCACTACGCCGCAGCATACATTTTCCGTTCCTTTTACTTCTTTCAAAGTGACTAACCAAATGGTTAGAAAGAAAGTATTCATGGTAATCTTGTGCTCCTGACAGAATCGTTGAATGGAATCACTTAATTCCTCATCCAATACTTTCAAGTAGCTATTCTCAATGTACCCCTCGCCTTCCAACACTCCCATTAAACTAGATCCGGAATTTCGAGCACCTTCCAATTTCCCTGCCCAATAGTCCCGCAGCTCCTTATTACTCGTATAATCTTTCATATATTCAACATACTTTTTAAATGAAGCACTCACGGATGGTGATGTTGCTATTGAATGATAAGAAGCAAAAATGTCATTTATCACCATCGAATAGCTCCAACCATCCATAATAATATGATGGAATGTCCATATTAATTGGTATTCATTTTCCGCAAGCTTAACGATCATGAAGCGATTCAACTTATTGTTCTCGATATCTATGATCTTATATTGATCTGCTAACAACTTTTCCAAGTTCTCTTGATGATCAATTATTTCTTCATATTCAATCTCGGTATCCATGGAACTCATTAACAGTTGGTAGAATACCCCTTTTCTGCTTGAATATAATTTGGTTTTTAAAATGTCATGTTTCCCTGCAGTTGTCACAATGGCATTCTTTAATTTTTCGACGTCCAGAAAACCTTTAATATCAAAAATGAGTTGCACTTTATACTGGCTGCTTTCACTATCAAACAAGCTATGGTACAACATCCCTTTTTGCAAAGCCGTCAATTCATAAATATCAACAATTCTTGTTTCTTTGTGCAATAGTTGGTTAAGTTCCTCTTCGGGCATATCCACCAATGGAAAGTCTTCCGGACGGTACATCTGTTTTCCCAATGTTTCTTCTTCCAATGTCCGTAACATTTCCGGCATATTGTGTTGAATATATTGCTCAAAATCTTCTCTTACGAAATGTCTGTTATAGTTTATTTTTATGGTTTGCTCCTCATTCACTACAAGCAATTCGATATCGACTTCATGTTCGGTATAGGAATTATGTTGAATATCTTGTTCACTAAAAAAGATGACCTCTTTTGCAGCCCATTCATTGTTTTGGTGAAATCTACCTAAATTATTAAAACTGATGATCGGCCTATTTCGTTTCATATGTGTCCCGCCGCATAATTCGGTTATGATTCCATACTCAATCCCTTTATTAGGCAGTGTCCTTAACTTTTTCTTTGTACCTTGAATCGTGTTCGAAATGGATTCTTTATTTTCTATATAAACCGGGCACATGGTCGTAAACCATCCTACTGTCCTGGACAGATCGACACCTGCAAATAACTCTTCGCGACCATGTCCCTCCAAAGTAAAATGAATATCTTTTTTATTAAAATATTTCCCGATCAGCGCTGCGAAAATGGATAAGTATATTTCATCGATAGATGCTTTATACGCTTTTGTCATTTCATTATAGATTTTGTTTGTAATCTCTTTATTCAGCTTCATTTCAAATGATTTTCCATCGTAAACATTCCCTGTTTTGACTAGGGCGTTTTCGTATGCTGTGTCATGTTCATTCAGCCAGTACTCTTTAATGCCTAAAGGAATGCTATTTTTATATTGGTTTAGGCTATTCGCCCATTCCTTATATGATGTCGTTTTACTATCCAGTTTTAGTTCCTGATTGTTTATATCTTGCATGTATAGCTGGTCAAAATCTTCGATCAAGATTCTCCAGGAAACCCCATCAACAAGTAAATGATGAATGATCCAAATGATTTCATGCTCGTTTTGATCTGTATTGATGCATACTATTTTCATTAGCGGTCCGTTTGATATGTTGATGCCCTGTTGTGCATCGATCCCGAGTCTAGCTATTTCCCGTTCCTGTTTGTCCTTATTCACGTTTGATAGATTTACGTAATTCAAAGTCCAATTTTCAGACGGGTCGATATGCTTTTCCACCTGCGAAAATGATTCTTCTCTATTGAATCTTGATCTGAGCCCATCATGATGTCTGACGATATGGGCCATGATTCTTTGCAGCCGCTTCTCATTCAATTGCGGATAGCCCTTTAACGTTACAGATTGATTCCAATGATTATAATTATTTATTTGTTGAGTGAAAAACCAACTTTGAATAGGTGTAAATGGTGCCTTTCCAAAAACATCAGACTGAGTTATCGTTAAATCGCCCGTCAATTCCACAACCTTTGCCAGCTCTTCGATACTTTGTTTTTCAAAGATGTTTTTTGAAGTGATGTGAAGATTTTCTTTCTTGGCAAGTGAACAAATTTGAATGCTTAGGATGGAGTCTCCTCCACATTCGAAAAAGTTATCAAAGATGGTTATTTCCTGATTATTCAGCACCTCTTTCCATATCTTTAACAATTTTTGTTCCGTTCCATTAATGACACTTTTACTGTTGGCTCCTTCCGAATTCGTTTTTGTATCCGGTAGGCTCTTCGCATCCACTTTGCCGTTAACGGTTAGCGGAAAGGACTCCAGTTTAATGAAATATGAAGGAATCATATAGTGGGGAAGGTGATTCTTCATATAATCCCGGATATAATTTTCTTCTAGGTCATTGTCGGCGATATAATAGGCAATGATGAATTTCTTCGATTTAGATTCTTCTTTTATCGCTATGAAGCAATCCTTTATACCCGTGCATTTATTCAGAACTGCACTGACCTCTCCCAGTTCGATACGATATCCCCGGATTTTCACTTGGTCATCAGCTCTACCTGCAAATAGTAGATTTCCATCCTCGGCATACTTAACTAAATCTCCAGTTTTATATAGTGTCCTTGAGGGACTGAACGGATTAGGAATAAAGCTTTCATCGTTTTTCTCCGGATTATTTATATATCCCCTTGCAATGCCTTTCCCGCCGATATACAGCTCGCCTATTTGACCTATAGGAGTCGGCTTCATCCAGGAATTGAACACGTATGCTTCTGCATTTAATATTGGCCTTCCGATCGGAATCACTGTATCATCACTTGGAAGTACCTTATATGCTGTCGAAACGACAGTTCCCTCCGTTGGACCATAATTATTATATAAATCAAAACTCAAACGATCGGGTATCGTTTTTAAACGATCTCCCCCTGTCAAAATAGCTCTGATTGATTCTGGGAATTTCATATCGTTTATAAATAATTGCTCGAGCAGTCCCGTTGAAAAAAACGCGAGTGTGACTTTCTCCTTTTCCATCTTCTCCGAAAGGATTTCTACATCCAATAAATCATAGTAATCCAGTATCAGGAGTTTATTCCCATTCGTCAGGTAAGGGAATATCTCCCAAACGGAAGCGTCAAAAGATGTATTCGAAACCAGTACTGCTGCATCATTTCCATCGACTGAATAATAATTGATATGCCAATTACAGAGGTTAGCCAACCCTCCATGCTCAATCATGACCCCTTTAGGTTTTCCCGTTGTTCCTGAAGTGTAGATGATATAGGCCAGATCACTTTCCGATATCTTTCTTGAATCGAATTCTGAGCACTCAATTTCCCGTTCTTTTAGTATGTCTTCGATACATAATAGTTTTCCTTCATCACCAGGATACTTGGGAAGTCCTGCTTCATTACTTAAACAATATGTGATTTGAGAATCCTCAATCATATGTTTCAGCCGTGACACTGGTTGTGACGGGTCCAAAGGTACATATGCCGCCCCAACTTTCATAATGGCTAAAATGGCCGTAACCATATTGATCGATCGATCCATAAAAATCCCAATTCTATCCTCTACACCTACATGGTTTAGGAATAAGCGTTGCGCCACCTGATTTGCCCGGGCATTTAATTCGCTATACGTCACCTGCGCATCACCATGAACAATGGCAACATCAGTGAAATTTGTCCTTACTTTTTTCTCAAACCTGGTTATTACATCTTCAAAGCGATGATCTTCCACTTCTTGATTTACATTGCCTGTCCCCATTTCGATTATTGATTGCAACTGTTCAGGCTCTAAGTAGGTAATGTCCTTTATCCGCTTGTTTTCCTGGGTTGTAACCTCTTGCAGCCAATGCTGAAAATTACTGGCCATTCTTTGAATCGTCGTTTTATTGAATAATGATTTGTTGAATTCAAACGAGATGACTAAATCATCCTCATCCATTTCTTCTGCCTGAACAACCAAATCAAATTTAGCTTTAAAGGTATTGATTTTTTTCGGTTTTAACTTGAAATTTCTATATGCCAGCTTTTCTTTTTGGTTATTTTGCAGGACAAATACTGTATCGAACAATGGCGTATTTCCCATGGTTCTTTCTACCGATATATATTTCAAAATTTCCTTAGTAGGTAAATTTTGATGGTCAAAAACACCTGCAATATTTTTTATGTTTTTTCGCAAAATCTCTTCAAATGAATCTTCCTGAGACACATTTAATTTAAAGGGCAAGGTGTTGACGAAATATCCTATCAATTGTTCAGTTTCCACATGGTTTCTCTTCGCCAAAGGGCTGCCGACGACAACTTCCCCTTCATCAAAATAAACCGATAAAAAGGTTTGATAGGCGGTAAGTAAACTCATGAACAAAGTCGATTTCGTTTTTTTATGAAGACTTTCCAGGTTGTCTTGAATTTCTTTCGGTAACAAAAAGCTGATAATATCGGACGTGCTTTTACCTTCTCCCGTTTTTTGATGATCATATTGTAAAAAGGACTTTTGCCGTAATGCAGTTAGTTCATTACTCCAGAACTCATTATCCTTACTGGTTACATAATTTGGTGAGTTTTTTTGCCATAAAGCATAATCTCCATATTGGATTGATTGGTTATCTTCATCATTTCGTTGTCCATTCTCGATTTGCTCATAAATGGCAAACCAATCATTGATCATTAATGGAATCGACCAACCATCAAAAATGATATGGTGGATGTTACATAATAATTGATATTCACGTTCATTCGTCTTCACTAACGTAATTGATAGGAGGGGACCATTTCCTAAATCAAATTGCCGTTCCGTTTCTTCCTTCACAAAGTGATTCATTTTTTCTTCCTGCATGGCTGAAGGAATATCCGAAACATCGAAATAATTAATATAATGATGAATCGACTCATCGAAAGCCAAGATGCCCATTCCAGCTTCTTCTCTAATGACACTTTTTAAAATTTGATGCTTATTGCTTAGCTTATCTAAAGATAGTTCCAGATTTCCTTCATTCACTTCACCTGCTATTTCATACGAAAAAACGATGTTATATAATGATTTGTCTATATTGGTTTGATGAATGAACCACAAATTTTCTTGTTCATATGTTAAAGGGTATGTATTTCTGGCATTCATATTGATAGGTGTATACTCTTGCTTTACCTCTTCTTTTTGACGAGCTTCTATGACCTGGGATAATTTCATAATCGTATCGTTTTCCAATAAAACGGAAGGCGCAATTTCAATCTGAAATTGATTTTTAATATTGACAATCAATCTCATTATCGATAATGAGTTCATTCCACTTTCAAGTAGCGACTGATTATTATTTATAACCCCATTGCCTATGATGCTAACCACCAATTCCCTTACTTTTTCACTTATTGTTTTATCTGCTGGACTCTTGATATTCGATGGAGCTTCACAGTCTTTTATTATGAATTTTGGTAATAATGATTTATCCAGTTTTCCATTTACAGTTAGGGGGATGTTGTCCACCTTGATAAAAAAGCTTGGTATCATATACGTTGGCAAAGAGCTTTTTACACTTTCCCTCAAATAATCAGCAGCTAATTCTTCATCAGCAACATAGTATAAGAATAAATGCATATCATCATTAAACGCTTTATCCATCGTAACAACTGCATTCTTGATGTTTTGCAAATCATTATACGCGCTCTCAATTTCCCCTAATTCAATCCTGAAACCTCTTAGCTGCACTTGCTCATCATTCCTGGAGATATATTGCAGATCACCATCATCCAACAGTTTCACTACATCCCCTGACTTATAGTAGCGGACATTATCAATATACGTAAATTTCATCTTATTCATCATGGGGTTTTTATAGTAGCCAAGCGATACACCTTTTCCTGAAACGTATAACTCGCCCTCTTCATCTCCAGTTACTTCTTCTCCATTTTGATTCATCACTTTGAACCCAAGATGGGGCAAGACTTTTCCGATATTGGTAATTCCTTTTTCAACATCACTATTGGCGATTTCTTTGTATGTTACATGAACGGTTGTTTCAGTTATTCCATACATATTTATTAGCTTTGGCAGTCTGCCATTTTCGGGAGAAAACCATTGCGTCAATTTCTTGAAGTTTAATGCTTCCCCTCCAAAAATAATGTATTTTAAACTTAATTCATTTTGACGATTTATGAGCTCACCGCTCACCTCGAAGAAAGCGCTTGGCGTACAATTAAAAACGGTTGTTTCTGTACTTATCAATAATTCAACAAAGGATATTGGATTTCTGCTTTCTTCAAATGAAACCACTACAACTTCTCCGCCATATATCCAAGCCCCCCACATCTCCCATACGGAGAAATCAAATGCGTAGGAATGGAAAAATGTCCATTTATCTTTATTATTAAACTCGAACAAATCGGCGCAGCCATAAAACAAGTTCATGACATTTTCATGTGAAACGCAAACTCCTTTAGGCTTTCCTGTAGAGCCCGATGTGAAAATGATATAGGCTGGATCTTCTGGGTCAATTAAAGTATGTAGATTCTCACCTGTCATTTCTTTTGAATTCTCTATCACTTCATCAATGGATACATAATTACAATCAATGTCGCTAATATTGCTTTTATCCCCAATTAATAACTTCAATTCTGAATTCTTTATTATATGCTTTACTCTTTCATCAGGACTTTTAGGGTCGATAGGTACATAAGTAACACCCGATTTAAGTAGTGCTATGATCAAAAATAAAACATGCTCGGATTTTTCAATATAGATTCCGACATTGTCTCCTTTATTTATCCCTTTGTCCTTTATGTACATTGCCATTTTATTTGCCAAGATATTCGTTTCTTTATATGTAAATTGCCTATCCTTATTTCTTACTGCAATATTGTCTCCATATTCCCTAACACTTTCTTCAAATAAATTCGCTAAAGAATTCATATTCATCATTTTCCCCCATTATTTTAAATATGTGCCTGATGCAACTGTCAACATATGAAAAACCAAAGAAATCAAAGCTATTACAATCGTTATGATCAATGCATTTCTTCTCTTAATGAGCGCCAATTTTTCCAGACTATAGCTGAATAGAATTAAACTGACAATGTAAAACAACTCAAACTCAGCCATGAATGTGTGAAGGATGGAATGTTTATCATGCACCAGTAAGGATAAACTAGTAAATGTCGTTTCCTTGCTCTTAACCAATAATGCGATGATTGCATTAACACCAGATCCAATCACGATGCATATCCCTGCATTTATGACAGCTTGGCAGATCCCTTTTATATTTACCGGCCTTTCTTTTAAAACTAAAAATAATAGGCACACAATTAATATTTGAATGATGAATGTAACCAATAATCCTAGAGCCCCCATTACAATTGTGTTAATGGCAAAACCCATGGCTCCGATTTCTGAAATGGACATGCCATTTAATACGTTCATCCCTTTTTGATCTGCAGAATATAACAAAAGCGTCGTTTCGATACCTGCTATTAAACTGAGTATCAATAACGAAATTATTAACTTATGAACTCTATCCTCTTTTTTAAAAAGATATTGCACTAATTTGTTATTGTTTCTTAATTCAGCATTTGCTTCCATTTTTAATTCCATTGGTATTCCCCCTCAATTATTTTTGTAGAATTTATTGGAAAGGTAACACTTCTTATTTCATCATTCACGAGTACAACCGTCGATTTGTATTGGGAAAAATTTTTATAAAAAAGTGAGATGTTATCATGATCCAATTCAACCTTGGAAATCTCATAGATTTCAAGTGGAGAGGTCAATCCTGTTTTTAGTATCTTTGATAGACTTTCTTTTGCACTAAAGAAAATTTCTTTACTTAAAACACCATCACTTTCCTTAATCATTTTTTTCTCGGATTCCGTTAAATAATTCTCCAAAAATTCAGAATCAGATTTCGTTTTAGTCACAATATCGATTCCCATTGGATGCAGCTGATCAAAAATCAATATTCCGAATGTTTTATCCGTATGTGTGATGGATATACCCATGTTCATTAATAAGAACAAGTTTGCAACAATAACCGGCTGTCCAAAGACTCCTTTCAACAGTGATACATTCTTTATTTCATCCAAACCTATACCTAAAAATTCCATAATTGCTTTTTTTCCACAGTACAAACTTTTCTTTGCTTCGATGATTCTTTTGGGACCATTTTGCAAATTTAGATAACTCCATTCTTTTTCGTTAAAAACATCATCAATATAGTTCAAATTGACTGAATCCGCTTCATAAAACTTGATATAAGATTTATAAATTTTTTTCTTATTCATAAAATATTCAATCAATTATAATTTGCCTCCCTTCTTTTTTCTAGAAATCTCGCATTTTTCTCCATTTTTTACCTCAAAAATTTCTTTTTTTAAACAAATATTTCATTTTCTAGGTCAAATATTACCTATTATCATTATCGATAACACTTTATCACAACAATTTTGCCGAGTCCATTAAAAATTTGTAAATTATCTACATTACATAATAACTTTACCAATTTTTATTTTTTCTTCTTTAGTAGTATTTTCATAGGACTTATCGTGTGAATTTAGATGAAAAAATTAACCTTAAATTTTCTAATAAAAAAGCCATATTTTATTTTTCACTATAATTTGTGAAAAATAAAATATGGCTTTAATACTGTTCAATCATTTTGGTTGTTTCGTAAAAATGTGCATTGCCTTTTTTAAAATCTCATTCTCTTCCTGTAAATCTTTAATTATTTTATCCTTTTCCTCTTTCAGACTGAGCCCTGAAAAACCATTACTGGAGTCCGCCGGGCCATCTTCATTTGTTTCTTTATAGATATTGACCCAATTTCTTAATGTAGGTATGGAGATATTAAGTTCTTCGGCCAATTCTTTAGGTTTTCTGCCTTCTTCCAATACTAATCGAGCAGCATAAATTTTAAAATCTTTATCATGGTGCTTCCCCATAATAAGACACTCCTTTTTTAAATTTATTTAGTGCCGATTTTCTGTACTTCCTTTATCAAACGGAAATGTTTTTCTAATATAAAGACTTTCATAAATTTATTTTCAATCTATTAATCAAAATGGAATTGATCGCTATTGCGATCATTAAAATTATCAGAGCTCCCATCAGGGGTTGGACACTGAACCAAATCAAGACAAAATGAATCGCTGTTACCATGATTAATAATGGCAATCCATAAAGCAGGCTTATTAATACATTGGGGTTTGATTTAATTGCAGCAGATGGGTTCTCCCATTCTATACTAGGATTTTTCATATCATATAATGGTGTTAGAAGATTATAGCAAACCACTAAACAAGAAGTAATCAATAACAAGACTGCATTTTCCATTTCCCAATAGCCAAAAAGCGCAAATATTATAAAGCTGATCACTACGGCAATAATACTGATTATTGATGAAAATATCACTTTAGAAAAATAAACATATCTTTCATCAAAAGGGGTACTTTTCAGTAAATAATGGTATTTCCCTTCTCTTGAATATGGAGTTCCGCTTATATTATTTATACAACACAAGAAAAGGACCGAATATGAAAAATATTTATCAAAGACTCCCTCTTTCGTTATATTCAAATAACTCGGGAACACTTCATTCTGAATCAGCAATAATATGACAAGTGATACGATTGGCGGCAACAGGAGACCTAAAGCGATTTGCATCTTAAAATATGCTTCAGACTTAATGATCCATATCTCTCTTTGTAAATAGTTACTCCATTGATTTTTTGATATATTAACCTTTGAGTTTTTTATATTCGTTTTGTTGTTTCCCAATAACCCGTTTTTAAAGTAATTAACAGAAATGTTTTCTATAATAATTGAATACAATAGGAAACCAATTACCAGTATCGAAATATAAATAATAAAAAATTGACCTGTTATTTCATTTGAAACAAAAGCATCCAGTATCCACTTAATCACTGGAATCATATTTGCGGTTTCAAACATATGTCTCATTAACAATTCCAACGAGTTTTTTAGCCCTTCAAAAGAATTCAAATCTATTTCCGAGAAGACCTTTGAAATGGCAATTGATGATTTTCCTGCAAAATATACGATGGAAAAAATCGTAAGCAATAGGATGATAGCAATGTTCACCATTAAGTATGCTACTTTACTTTTGAATCTATAATAATACCTATTAATGCACGATAGGATAAAAAGCAGGAACAAGGCCGTTAATCCATTGACAATCGGTAAAAACGCGAATAATTTAATTGCTTCCATAAACTTTAGATCGACTATCAAGAAGCCTAATGTTGGCACTTGGGTTATCATTGATAAGATGATGGGGACGCATAAGCTACTTAACACCTTAGCCCTTGATATTTCCTTATAGGTGAGCGGCAGAGGTGCCAATACTTTAAATTCATAATAAGCAAATATTTGTGATGTGGACAAATAACAAACCAATGCAAAGACGAGAATGCTGGAAATCGTCAAATTATAAAATAGGAAGACCTGGGTATCTCCAAGAAAATAAACAAAGGCATTAACGACAGTCAGCTGCAAAAACATATAAAAAACGGCGATTATCAGGACAGCCTGCAACATTGTCTGCTTGGGCATTTTATAGAAGGAAGAAACGAAAAATCTAGTTAACTGAAGTTTTTCCTTCATATACCTGAGCCTCCATAAAGGTAGATTCCAATGAACTTTCACCTATTATATTTTGAATTTCATCATGCAGGATGATTTTTCCCTCTTTTAAAATAGCCACTGTATTACAAATTTTCTCTGCCACATCCAGCAGATGCGTCGAGAAAAACACTGTACCGCCCATTTCAACATATTGTTTGATCAAGCCCTTAAAAACTAAAACGGCGTTTGGATCTAATCCGTTTAATGGTTCATCCATAATGATGATCGGGGGATTAATGGTAAAAGCCGCTATCAGGGATACCTTATGCATCATTCCATAAGAATAACTTCCCATTGGCTTTTTAATGGACTCCTGCATCCCAAACCGGTTGATATATTTCCCCAACCGCTCTTTGTCATCATTTCCATATAGGTTCATCAAGAAACGAATCCAATCAAATCCCGAAACATTGTTAAATACATTGATAGTATCAGGAATGAAGAAAAATTGTTTTTTATATTCTATGCCGTCTTCTTTGGTCAGGCCATTTATTTCAACCTTTCCATTTTCAGAATCTAAAATGCCCGTAATAATGTTCAGCGTCGTGGTTTTCCCTGCACCATTTGCTCCTATAAAACCTAAGATTTCCCCTTTTTTGATTTCTAGATTTACCCCATTCAAAATCTTCCTGGCCGAGTAGCTTTTCTCTAAATCTGTGATGCTTAACAAAGTTATCACCCTCCGATCACTTCATGATTAACACATTTCCACCCCAAACTTACTCATTATTGAATTTCTTTTTTGAAATCCATATGTTCGTTACCAATATCGTTACTGCCGTCAATGCAAGTGCAGCTAATGCACCCCAAATCGCCTGTGAATTGACTGTGCCTAAAATCAGTACTTCCATGGCATGTTTACTCATGCTTGCCGGATTCACATTGTCTATTACCGGACTTAATCCAACTATGATTCTACACCCGAGGAGAAATACTATCGAAATTAATGCTATAATACCCTGGCTATTAAAAATGGTACTGATCATCGTCGTGAATGAAACGATAAATAGGATCCACAGCAGATAGAAAAGCAAAGCCACTATTAAATCCGCAAAGTTAACATTCGTAAACAAAAAAACTACATACAGATATGAAACCAAATATCCCAATGCTACACTGCAGGCAACAAACAGATAATTGGAAATGATTTTCCCGCTTATATATGATCCGACCGTGACGGGTCTTGTAAGTATGAAAGCAAGCATCCCATTTGCTTTATCGGACTGTACGACTCCCATCATGGAAACGATGATGATCATGACCCCTAGCTGATCAAATTGAGACCCTAAGGTACTGGCAAGAACTTCGCCGCCTTTTTGGGCAGCCATGCTTGGATCAATGGTGATCCCTTGGCCCCCGCCCAGTGCCTCTAATATTGAAGGTAAATAATAGCTTACAACTGGTTGAGTTATTCCTAAAAATATAAATACAAGCGGTAGCCAAATCACTTTAAATTCACGTACCATCTGAACAAATTCCTTTTTAGCTAAAACGGCAAAATTATTCATTTTTCCACCACCAATTTTAAGAATATCTCTTCCAATGTATCGTTATCTATTTCGAACCTGACAAGATCAACATTATGCTCCAAAGCATTCGCCAGTAACATATTCTTGTTTGACTCAATATTTTCCACTTCTATCTTCAATTTATTTCCCATTACCTCTACACCTTTGACAAAGTTCAAGCTTTTAACGGTTTCAATCCATTTTTGACTTTTAGAGGTTATGTCGACATTGATTTTATTTCCGCTATTCCTGTTTAATAATTCTGGCATTGTTGTGTCCTCAATTTTTTTACCGCTTTTTATAATGACAAACCTCTCACATATTTCTTCTGCATCGCTTAATATATGCGTCGATAATAAAATTGTCGTATCTTTCTTTATCTCTTTTATGATATTCAACACTTCTCTCCGGCCGATTGGATCTAATGCCGAAACCGGTTCATCCATGACAATCAATGCCGGTTTATGTAACAGCGCCTGTGCAATTCCAAGCCTTTGTTTCATTCCGCCTGAAAAAGTCCGCACCTTTGAATTCTCTTCCCCGCTCAACCCCACTTTCGACAATATCTCTGGGATGCCGCTTAATAATTCTTCCCTCTTGATACCCGAAAGCTGCCCCATGAAAGTAAGGGTTTCTTTGGCGGTCATCCATTGAAAGAAGTTAGGGTATTGTGGTAAGTAGCCTATTTCCTTTTTCATTTTTGAAATTTTCTTACCATCAAGCAATACTTCTCCCATACTTGGATCTATAATATCTGCAATCACTTTTATCAGTGTCGATTTACCAGCCCCATTGGGCCCAATCAATCCAACACATTCCCCTGATTGCAATTCCATTGAAAAATTATTGACCGCTGTTTTTTCTTTGAATTTTTTTGTAACATTTTTAATCTCTAATTTCATATTCTTTCACTATCCTTTCTACCGATAACGAAGTACAGAATTGGACCGATAGTATTTGCAAAAATAATGATGAGTGTCCACAATAAAACATTTTTCCTCGTCTTTCGATTTCTGTATAAATCAATTAATGCTATAAGCACTAAAATCATTCCAATTACAATTACCGGTAAAATAATCGGCAGAATAGACATGAAATCAATATCTTTCAATTCGTTCCATCCATAATGCAATTCCATATATACCACTCCTTTGGTAACGAAATATTATTATCATTATCGATAATGATAACATGTAATTTGGAATTTTGCACCTATTTTTTTTCTTAATAAAATATTGTTTTAGTTTTTATTGTTATTTATAATGATAATATTATCATAATGAATAATAATAAAATATCGCGATATTTATTAATTTTCATTGCATGAAGACATCTTTTTTTTAAAATTTAAATTATTTAAAAAGGCTTATTATTTACTTCGAAAAAATATTTCGGTAATATTATTTTTCGAACCGTGTCATTTTTATTTAAATGAAAATGATTCAAACATTACAATATATGACGAATTAAACTTATTATTCATGACCAACATTAAATTTGATCAAAAATTATCCAGTTATAACAATGTGAGGAGAATTAGATGATTAATAAAGCTGAAATTTTAATGCACCCGGTAAGAATAAAGATTACCCAAGCTTTAATGAGAAATAGGGAAAATGGTTTAACACCATTAGAAATGTTAAAAATTATTAAAGATGTACCCCAAGCAACATTATATAGACATATACAGGTTCTTTTGGATTCAGGGGTCATACGCATTGTAAAAGAGAAAAAAGTGAGATCCGTTTCCGAAAAATATTACGTTTTAAATGAAGAAGAAGCACGGCTTAGCGGGGAAGAATGGAAAAAATCCTCTAATGAAAAAAAGGTGAACTATTTTTCTTATTATCAATTATCCCTTATGACCCAATATCAAAACTATCTTACTAAATTAGAAGAAAGAGACTGCGCAGAAGATGGTTCAACCTTTTCCCTTATAGAACTAAAGCTTGATGATGAAAGCTTCCTTAACTTCCAAAATGAATTGAACGATTTAATGTTAAAATACTACAAAGCGACGAATCAAAGTGCCAAACAAGACTCTCCTATTCGAACAATCGGCGTTACAATTATTCCAGAATCATAAAAAATGAAAAGGCTGTTCCAAAACCACGGACTCAAGAAAAGAATACTTAGAAAAAAACCGTCAGGAAACATATCTATATATTCACCAACCAATCAGGTTGCAGTCCCGTTTTGAAACAGCCCTTCATTTTATGGAAGAAATCCCACCCGTTATGGGACAGGACTAAAAGTGATATATCCGATTTCAGCAGTTCCCCAATGCTTCCTTTATACTGCCGTATACTTCGTCCCACAGGTGTTTTTCTTCAGCAAAAGCCGCAGTTATCTTTTTAATGAATGCTTTTTGCTCTGCCTCGAAACGTTCATCATCCTTGGGAGGCAGGTCAGACCTTAACTCCATTACGTACTCTTGTACCTTTGGTGCACGAGGCCCCCAAACAGCTTTTTCTTCACCATTCTTATCAATGAATATAAAAATGGGAATCGAACGCGCTGTTCCATTCGTTAGGTATTGATCCATCAGTTCAAGATTTTGATCTCGTAAAACCATGCGGGTTTCAATATTTGCCGCTTCAGATATATTCAGCAGTATAGGAATATTCATCATCGCATCTCCGCACCAGTCTTCAGTAATGACAATGGCTCGAAGTTCCTTCTTCTTTAATGCATCAAAAAAACCTTGGTCCTCTGCAGAAATGGAAAAACCATCCTGGATCGATTGTAAGTTTTCTTTATGAACTTTCATCGAAGATACAAATTCTTGAGCAGAAATCCCCTTTTCAAACCATTCATTCAGTGTCGTCATACTATTTCTCCTAACTATTTTTTAAATTAAAAGTACCATAAACCACTTATTATTTCATTGAATCACTCCTGAAAAATAAAATGGAAAATTGGTAAATTAAAACCATGTTTTCTTTCCCGTGTAAAGGGAAAACTATACATACATTCAATAGCTTACTAACTTACTATTTTATATTGATAAAAACATTGTTTTCTAGTTTAGGAGATGAAATTTTGTGGAAGGTTTTCTCTTTGCGCTCCTGCCTGCATTGACATGGGGCAGCTTAGTGCTTGTTTCCGAAAAACTCGGAGGCAACTCCTATAATCAAACACTTGGCATTACAATCGGTTCATTACTGTTCGCCATCATGATGTCTTTCATCAATCAGCCGGAATGGAGCGGTACAGTGTGGATTGTCGGCATCATTTCCGGGATAGGCTGGGCATTCGGGCAGTTATTTCAATTCAATAGCGTGAAGGAAATCGGGGTATCAAAAACCGTTCCAATCTCAACAGGCCTGCAAATTCTAGGGAATACATTTTTTGCGGTTATCATTTTCAGGGAATGGAATGACAAGATGACAATCACCATCGGCATTGTTGCAATAATCTGTTTGATTACAGGTGTCTTGCTGACTAGCTACGGTGATGGTGATAACAAAAAAGAAGGAAGCATGAAAAAAGGGGTTTTTTACCTTGCCATTTCTACGATGGGTTATGTTACATATGTCATCGTCGTTAGATGGAATGAAGTTGACGGATGGTCGGCGATCCTGCCGCAAGCAATTGGCATGTTCCTGGCTGCCTTGCTCCTTTCAATCAAACATAAACCGTTTAATAAGTATGCCGGACGAAATATTCTAACCGGAATGATGTGGGCAGTCGGAAATATCGGTCTCTTGCTCGCTAATCCAAAAGTTGGCGTTGCCATCGCATTCTCATTTTCCCAAATGGGAATCGTCATTTCCACTTTAGGCGGCATCTTTCTTTTAGGAGAGAAAAAATCCAAAAAGCAAATGGCCTTCGTCATCATCGGGTGTGTACTCGTAATTGCTGGCGGAATCATGATCGGCTTCACAAAAGAATAGTTAAAGGAGAGATGAATGATGTATGACGATTTAGAGAAAAAAGTGGTCGTGATCACTGGGGCGGCAAAAGGGTTAGGAAAAGCCATGGCCGAAAGGTTCGGTAAAGAAAAAGCACATGTCGTATTAAATTATCACACTGAAAATGGCGACCATAAGGAAATCATCAAAACGATTGAAGCTGCAGGTGGGAAAGCCGCAGCCATTCAAGGTGACGTTTCTAAAGAAGCGGATGTGAAGAAATTGCTTTCTTTCGCTGTGGACACCTTTGGTACAATCGACATCATGATCAACAATGCTGGTATTGAAAATGAAGTGCCCAGCGAAAAATTGACTCTTGAAGATTGGCAGAAAGTCATCGATGTAAATCTAACGGGGATGTTCCTGGCAAGCAGGGAAGCAATCAATTATATGCTCGATCATGGTATCAAGGGCAATATCATTAACATGTCTTCCGTCCATGACCGGATACCTTGGCCTCATTTTGTCCACTATGCAGCAAGTAAGGGCGGAGTGAAGATGATGACAGAAACCCTTGCACTTGAATATGCTCCTAAAGGGATTCGCATTAATAATATTTCACCTGGGGCAATCGACACACCCATCAATGCCGAAAAATTCAATGACCCAAAAGCCAAACAAGAAGTCATCGACCTGATACCGATGGGATACATCGGAAAACCGGAACAAATTGCCGCTTGTGCCGCTTGGCTAGCTTCCGCCGAATCGAGCTACGTAACGGGAATGACCTTATACGCTGATGGCGGAATGACCAAATATCCAGGATTCCAAGCAGGAAAAGGCTGAACTTAACTTATGAAAAGAATGTTGTACACAACTTAGAATTTTATTCTCGGCGAATAAATATTGTTAAAAAATAATACTTACTATACTTGCGTTCTTTACTTGGATTGGTGTCCCATTTGGCTCGATTTCTGCATTGGAACCAACAAATCCTAAGCTATATCGCGGACTTGATGTCAGTGGAAAATCGTCTGGAATAGACGCTGTTTATATTCGTTCATGTGGAGCGCATCATTTGGTGTTACGGTACGCCCGGTAATTTGTATAAAAACTTCCTTGTGTAAAGATGAAAAAATCTGGCAGGAATTCTCACTCCATAGGCTTTTTGATTCATTCCCCCTACTGGTCTCCCTTGTTATGGGGTCAAATTAGCTTTACTCGTGAATTCCACGGCTTTACTCGTGAGTTTTGCCGATTTACTCGTGAATTCAACTACTTTACTCGTGAATTCAACTACTTTACTCGTGAATTTCGCTGATTTACTCGTGAATTCAACTACTTTACTCGTGAATTTCGCTGATTTACTCGTGAATTCTAACAATTGATCCACAAAGACAACAAAAGCCCTTCTCGAATTAAGAGAAGGGCTTTCTAATAGAATTTTTCATCCTGAAATTTCATCATCGGATTTAACATCCAACGGTGTTCGTTTATCCATTTTCAGCATGTAATAACTTGCCACGACCAAGGCTAGGAAAACGATCCCGACAACCAAGGAAATCCGGGTACTCGGATTGATCCACATACCCACCAGCACCATCAGTAAAAAGGCTATTGTCGCATAGTTACTGTAAGGGGCCAACGGCATTCTGAAAGGATGCTTCTCCATTTCAGCGGCATTTACCTTTCTGAATTTAAGCTCACTGATAAGTAAGACAAACCATGGAATCATCCCGGGCAATACACTCGCACTATACACATAAAGGAATAATTGCGGCGGTGCAAGGTAATTCAGGATAACCCCGATGCCCAATCCTAATAGTACAGCGATCGTGCAATATGCCGGCACTCCATTTTTGGATACTTTAGCAAAGACTTTCGGAGCTTGGCCATTCAATGCCAGTGTGTAAAGCATACGTCCTGCACTGAAAATCCCACTGTTGCATCCGGACATTGCCGCAGTGATTACGACAAAATTGATGATTCCTGCCGCCGCAGTGATACCGATTTTGGCAAAGGTTGAAACGAATGGGCTGCCTAAGTCATCCAGTTGATCCCAAGGGAAGACTGTCACGATTACGAATATGGCACCAATATAGAAAATCAATATACGCCATATGATTGATTGAATCGCTTTTGTTACGGTCTTCGTTGGGTCTTTCGCTTCACCGGCCGTGATGCCGATAAGCTCAACGCCTTGATAGGAAGCCACGACAAGTGAAAGCGCAAAGAAGAATCCTGTCCAGCCTCCCGTAAAGAAGCCGCCATTTGCCCATAGATTCGATAATCCAATCGCATCCCCGCCATTGCCTATCCCAAAGAAGATAAGGCCCAGGCCGGCAACGATCATCAATATAATCGTTATGATTTTTATAAGCGCAAACCAGAATTCAAATTCCCCGAATGATTTTACGGAAATGAGGTTGGCCGCCCCCAAGATGATCATGGCTACCACACCTGGTATCCAAGCAGGTAACTCCGGGAACCAATATTGCATATACAACCCAACCGCGATGATTTCGGACATTCCGACGATTACCCATTGAAACCAATTGCTCCAAGCAGTCATATAACCTGCCAAAGGATGTATATAGCTGCTCGCAAAGGTTGCAAAAGAACCTGTAGTCGGTTCTAAATATAACATCTCACCCATGGAACGCATGATGAAAAATATAAAAATACCTGCGATGGCATAAGCAAGCATTACAGAGGGCCCGGTCCATTTGATCGTGCTCGCAGATCCCATGAATAACCCGACTCCGATGGTTCCGCCCAAAGCTATCATTTGAATATGTCGTGATTCCAGCCCTCTCTTTAATTCCTTGTTCGACATGATTAACTCCCCCAGATGCAATATCGGTAATGTTTTACTATCCTTACCACGAACGACTCTCTATTAATTATTGCAGTTAGAAATGCTTTATCCTAATCAATATTACATAACACTTCAATTACGTTTTCTTATCTTATAATAGTAAATATTCTGTAAAAATACAATTGTATTTTTGAAATAAACAGTTACCAATAATATCTTGTCGATTTTCCCAGTCTAAAAATATCATTTTAAAAAAATGATGTTCAGTATTTTATTATAGTGATCGTTCAAAAAGATCACTTCTGCTTAAACCTTAAGTTAAATACAACCCACTATAAACTGCAGATAAGGCCAGTTTCACTTCAAAAAAACTTGTTGACCTACCGAAAAATAGATGATAGAATTCCAATATTATTTTATAAGTATAATGAATGCTCCAGCAGTGATAGATTTTCACTGACTGACATTTCTTCACAACCGCATACAAGCAAGCGATGAATGCTATGGATGACACTATAGCAGGAGCAGCTTCTGGAGAGACTGTACAAGATACAGCGCCGAAGGATTCACAATCTCAGGCAAAAGGACAGAAGAGTAACGAATGATAAAATTGTTATTCTGAGCCCTTTAAGAGATTGGTATTATCCAATCTCTTTTTTTATTGTCCATTTTGTGATTGGACTAAAAACACCAACTTTAAAACCAATGGGAAAGGCCAGCTGGGCGAAATAATCACGTCCCTCTCTCCAAGACCATGCAGGTAAAAACATTCACTACCAAGACTATAAAAGACGGGGGCGTACGAATTGGCTAAACAAGAATTGAAAAGAGATTTAAAAAATCGACATGTACAACTGATTGCAATAGGAGGAACCATTGGCACCGGGTTATTTTTAGGTTCAGGAAAAGCTATACAATTGGCGGGACCTTCCATATTATTCTCTTATCTGATAATAGGGATTGCCTTGTTTTTTGTGATGAGGGCCCTGGGGGAATTGCTCTTATCCAATGCAGGGTATGTATCATTCACTGAATTCGCAACTGAATATGTCGGTCCATGGGCCGGCTTCGTGACAGGTTGGACATATTGGTTCTGTTGGATCATGACCGCAATGGCCGATATCATAGCTGTCGGTGTCTATATACAATATTGGTTTGATGTCCCTCAATGGATTCCGGCTCTAATATGCCTGGTCATTCTGTTAGGATTGAACCTATTGACCGTTAAGATATTTGGCGAATTGGAATTCTGGTTTGCCATCATTAAAGTAATCACGATCATCGCCTTGATCATCGTAGGAATCTTTCTTTTGATCATCGGCTTCAATACCAATACCGGAACGGTTTCCCTAACGAACCTATGGAATCATGGTGGCATGTTCCCCAATGGCATTTCCGGATTCCTACTATCTTTACAGTTGGTCGTCTTCTCATTTGTCGGTGTCGAATTGGTCGGGGTTTCTGCAGCAGAAACGGCGAACCCGAGAAAGAACATTCCATCTGCCATCAATAAAATCCCTGTCCGGATTTTACTTTTCTATGTTGGTGCCATATTCGTCATTCTCTGCGTCAACCCATGGACACAATTGAATGCCACGAGCAGTCCATTTGTAGAGGTCTTTGCGTTAATTGGCATTCCCGTCGCTGCAGGGATCATCAACTTCGTCGTTTTGACATCCGCTGCTTCTGCATGCAACAGCGGTTTATTTTCAACAAGCCGAATACTCTATACGTTAAGCAGGAATGGAGAAGCCCCTGCTAAACTGGAAAAATTAAATAAACAGGCTGTTCCGAGCAATGCCTTATTAACATCCACAATCGTTGTATCAATAGGGGCATTATTAAGCAAGCTGATACCTGAACAGGCATTTACTGTCGTGACTACCATCAGTGCCATCTGTTTCATATGGGTATGGAGCATTATCTTGATCTCCCATATCAAATATTCGAAAACAAGGCCTGACCTAAGAGCCGAATCGACTTTCAAGGCTCCTTTTACACCTTTTGTCAATTACGCCATTTTAGGATTATTCCTGTTCATCCTTATTGTTATGCTATTCGCTGAAGCTACACGACTATCACTGCTCTTGACCCCAATCTGGTTCATCCTCTTGGTGATACTATATAACTATCGGAAAAAAGATAGCTAAAGGAAATAAAGCCTTGAACTCAATATGAATTCAAGGCTTTATCTGTCTTATGAACACATTTGGATTCGGCTGTCTGCGAACTGTTGCTAAAATATATCAGGCAACTGCATTAAATTTTATATCAAAATAGTGTAAGCTAATATATATCATCGGACCTTTTCCGCCATGTATGAATTTTTCATCCCGGTTTGGTTCACCCATCCATCAGTGGCATTGAAGAATAAACCCCCATTGGTGGGCGTTTCACTTTATTTAAAAACGGAGGGGTTTGTTTAGTGAAGATTATATATATTCTTACTCTAGTTCCTTTTATAGGCATACTCGTATTTCTACCTTTTGTTAATAAAATAGAACCATATGTATTAGGGATGCCTTTCAATATGTTCTGGATGGCTATGTGGGTGGTCCTTACCTCTGCCATACTCGGCATCATGTATAAGCTGGATCCCAGGAACCGGGAAGGTGACCAGGAATGAATATTGCTCTCTTAATCATTTTAGCATTTTTACTTCTATCGATATTTTTAGGCATACGCTCTTCAAAAGGAAAAGATATGGACTTGGAACAATGGACGGTGGGCGGACGCGGTTTTGGTGCGATATTCGTCTTTCTGCTGATGGCCGGGGAAATCTATACGACCTTCTCCTTCCTTGGCGGCAGCGGCTGGGCTTATGGCAAGGGTGCACCCGCTCTATATGTTCTCATTTACATTACTTTATCTTACGTATTATCCTATTGGCTCCTACCGGAAATATGGAGATATGCCAAAGAAAATAAACTGATGTCTCAATCCGATTTCTTTGTAAACAAATATAAGAGTCCCAGTTTAGGAATTTTGGCTGCGCTTGTCGGTGTGGTGTCGATGATTCCAGTGATCGTCGTGCAGCTGAAAGGATTGGGGATCATTGTCTCGGAAGCATCTTATGGTGCCATCTCAATGTCCGAGGCAGTTTGGATGGGGGCGATCAGCCTTACCATTTATGTGATGATTTCCGGTATCCACGGTTCAGTTTGGACAGCGGTCATTAAAGATATCATGATGGTCGCCATAATAGGATTTTTGGGAATTTATCTGCCGATACATTACTTTGGCGGATTTCAGCCGATGTTTGAAGCGGTTGATGCGGCCAAGCCTGGTTTTCTAAAGTTCCCTGATCAGGGGCTTAGCGTATCATGGTTCATCTCCACGGTAATATTGCTCGTATTCGGTTTCTATATGTGGCCACAAGTTTTCAGCGCTGTTTATTCAGCACGCAGCGGCAAGGTATTTCGAAAAAACGCCATCATCAGCCCTTTATATACACTCATGCTGTTATTCGTCTTTTTCGTTGGGTTTACAGCTATATTGAAAGTGCCCGGACTCGTTGGGGCAGATGCAGACCTCTCATTGCTGCGCCTTTCGATCGAGACCTTTGATCCATGGTTTATAGGCATAATCGGCGGAGCTGGATTGTTGACCGCATTGGTGCCGGGATCCATGCTTTTGATGAGCGTCGCTACACTGCTCGCGAAAAACGTTTATAAGGAATTTGCACCCGCAGTATCCGATCGCCACATTGTACGGTTGGCAAAGTTCCTTGTGCCAGTCATTGCCCTTATAGCCGTCTACTTCACCTTAAACGGCGGTGAAACGATGTCGGCATTAATTCTTATGGGATACAGTCTCATCACACAGCTTTTCCCGTCCCTTCTCTTTAGTCTGAAAAGGAATAATCCGATCAATAAATTTGGTGCAATCACCGGTATCATCACCGGATTGGCCATCGTAATCTGCATTACACTAAGTCAATCGACAATAGGGACCTTGTTTCCATCCTTGCCGCAAGCAGCGAAAGATTTGAATGTGGGAATCATCGCATTGGCAGTCAATTTCATTGTGATGATCACGGTAAGTCTTGCTTTCAGAAAGCATGCGGTTCAGTTGGAACCTAAATCCGTTAACGATATATGAAGCAACTTTGAAACTGGTTATTCTGGATAAATAAACATTGGAGGCTCAGTCAAAAGACTGAGCCTCCGTTTGTAGACAATAGGATTCTATCAAAAAGTTAAAACAAAGTTGATTGGAGCGGGTGTACGAGACTCCTGCTTAGAAAAGCGTTTCCAGGGGAGACCCCTCAGGCACTCGCTCAAATTGTAAAAACCTAAAGAAACTATAGTCAAAAGACTGAGCCTTCCTTATTATCGACAGACAAAGCATAATGTCCTTTTTCTCAAGTTTGATTATAGGAAGTCTCATTTTAGACTATTAATCTTTTCTGTTTATAAACAAATCCCCTATTTTAACTAATAAATACAACGAAAAAATAATCATCAAGGTTCTGGATACTACCAGACCATCAATAGCTAAGTCATATCCACCTCTTAATAAAGCTTCCGGATTCAAGCAAAAAATAATCGATATTACGAAAGCTATTAAAATCAGGATAAAACCGAACTGAAATCTATTTGACATTAACATTCTGCCTCATATTATATATTTTACAAATAACGGCATTGCCTTTGGAAATAATCTACATTTATTGTTAATGGGGATATCTCAGTTTCAATAAAATTCAAAAAAATAGCCACCCTAATAAAGAATGACTATATATCATAAAATAGGAAGCTTTCTCTGTTAACAGATAAAATGCATCGTATTTCGTCCAAGCCGACAAAAAATACTCTCTTCAGGAGGTTCGGACTTTTACTCGTGAGTTTCATGTTTTTACTCGTGAATTTGGTGCAAATACTCGTGAATTTCATGTCCGTTAAAGCTCATTTCCTTTTTACCCCGCACCTTCAGTAATCCACTAAAGCCTTCCTGCCATCATTCAATTCTTTGACCATTTTCTTATATTCTTGCAACTCTTGTTCCAGTTTTTGTTTTCTATTTACAATCATTCTCGTAACCTCTTTCGGGGAGGGCCCGCCTTGAATGCTTCTTATCTCCACAAAATATTCGGGAGAGATTATTTTTTTCCATTCGTCTTCAGCTATGTTCACTGAAACGAATTCATTGATGATACTGTTGATTTCTTGTGTGTCCCAATCATATAGCTCTTTCCCTTCACTAATTGACCGTTTTGCAATAGTACTGGCTATGGAATGGGCTTTTCTAAAGGATATGTCGTAATCTCTTGATAGGGTATCCGCTAATTCAGTAACCGTTATACTGGATTTTGCGGCCATTTTCTTTGTATGTTCTTCATTTACTTTCAAAGTCGATATGACGGCATACATTAGTTTCATGACACGGCCTGCATTCGAAAAAGCTCGATATAAATGCGGCTGTAAATCATCTTCCGTATCGACGATATCACCAAATGGTGTATTGTGGATCATATTCATTGCAGCAAGTGCATCACCATACGCACTGCTTGCAATTGAACGGGAATGTTCAATTGAGACTGGATTTCTTTTTTGCGGCATGATGCTGCTCACTTGAACATAAGGATCCGCCACATGAAATGTTCCAAACTCCCTTGTCACATGCTGCAGGAAATCTTGAATCCATCTCCCTGTATTGACCATGCACGTCATGATTGCAGTTGCGGTTTCCAATAAATAATCTGCCCCGCCTATCGAGTCATAGGAATTCTCAATCACCGAATCAAACCCAAGCAGATCAGCAGTACGGTTCCGACTGATCGGAAAACCGGTGGTCGTTAACGCGGCCGCACCCAAAGGGGATTGGTTAACCGTTTCATAGGCTGACCACAATCTGCCAATATCCCTTTGAAGCACATCATAAATGGCTAAAAAGTAATGTCCTATTGTAGTCGGCTGAGCCGGTTGGGTATGCGTATAACCTGTAATATAGGTTTCTGTATGTTTTTCAGCCTGCACTAAGAATGCTTCGTTCAATTGGTTTGCATAGCCTATCAATTGGAGCAGATGACCTCTCAAAACAAGCCGGTACATTGCGACTCCCATATCATTACGACTGCGGCCGATATGAATCTTCCCTGCAAGTTCATGACCGATTTCCTCACCGATCTTTGCCTCCATCATGAAGAATAAGTCTTCGAATTGGGGCTGATAGATCAACTGCGCGAGATCTGTTTGGGCCACTTTCCGAATCCCATCAAGCATGGTTTTCGCCTCTTCATCTTTAATGATCTTTTGTTCCGAAAGCATGATGACATGTGCCCGATGAATATCGAACATTGCATGAAATAAGTAATCTCTTTGATCATTAAAAACAGGCATCAGAAGCTCTCTAGCATAGGTTTTTCCGGGAAAGACACTACCTTCATTTTTGATAAACTCTTCAAGCCTGCTCATCTTTGAACCTCCGATTTATAAAGCTTTTTCCGCTTTGATTCCAAAAAACTTGTTCGAAATAAAGAGAACGATTACAATCAGCGTGATTTGAATCATCCCATATGCGGCTGCCTGCCCCATATTGAACATCCTAAGCTGATTCATGATTTCAATGGATATGGGCCTGTTTGAAATCGTGTACAACAGGACCGAGGTCGGGAATTCCCCCACAGATTCGATAAATGCCAATAATGTCCCTGATAAAACACCTGGCATAATAATCGGAAATATGACCCTTCTGAAGGTATAAAACCACTTAGCTCCCAAGTTTCTGGCTGCTTCCTCAATCGAATCATCCAGCTGCTCCAGAACGGCATTAGTCGAGCGGACAACGAGTGGAATATGCCTGATGAAATAGGCAAGCGGCAAAATCCAAAATGTTCCTACCAATATTTGACCAAAGGAAAAAACGCTAGGTTCATTGAATGCGAATATCAAGTTCATCCCTATGACCGTTGCAGGCAACGCCCAAGGAATCATGACTAGAATATCGACAAGGCTTTTCCCGACGAATTTCCGTTTGACAAGTACATAGGACGCTATGACCCCAAACACCAGATTTGCCAACGTTGCAATGACCGCCATCAGTAAACTATTTCGTAGCGGTTTGAAGATATTAGGATCTTCAAACAAAAGCCGGTAATTTTCCACATTAAATACTGTGGGGTACGTTTGAAATGTCCAGGTTCCATCAGGTACTAGTGAAAGCAAAAGAATCGTAAAATGCGGTAAAAGCAGAATAATTACGCCGATGATACCCGTTACGACCATCACCCATTTCATGAACGGGTTCTTCACTTCACTCCTGTGTGCGCCAATTCCTTTCGAAGCCATGCGATAATCCTTCCTATTCTGATACCAACGCATGAATAATAGAAATGAAATCGAAACGATGGATAGAATGACCGATTGAGTAGCGGCAATTTCCATATCACCATTGATTTTTGAAAAATAAATTTGCAGGCTCAACACCCTGTATCCGCCAGCTAATAAAAACGGGGCACTGAAAGAAGCCATTGATATCATGAAAACAAGTAAAGAGGCGGCAACGATGGCAGGTGTCAATAATGGAAATGTCACCTTCCAAAAAACCTTGAATTTATTTGCGCCTAAGTTATAAGCGGCTTCTTCAAGTGAGGGGTCTATTTTATTGATTGCAGCGGATACAGTCATATAAAAATAAACATACATCGTATAGGCATGCACGATAAGAATTCCCGATACCCCGCCAATCTTGAATGGAACCTTATCAAGACCAAACAGGTCCTTGATGGCATTTGGAACCAATCCCGATTCTCCATATAAAAACATAAAGGCCATGACCCCTACCAATGATGGCAGGACAATCGGCAAAATCGCTGCTGATGAAAAGAAGCTTCTGCCGGGAAAATCGTAACGGTTAAAAATGAATGCGAGCGGAATGCCAATCAAGGCACTGACCAATACACTCAATAAGGATATATAAACAGAATTCCAAAGAGCCTCTAAGTTCGTTTTCGATTCCTGTACGAAGAAGTCCTGATAATTTCCAAGGGATATCATTCCGTCTTTTTGCAGACTTTCTATAAAGGTCCTCAACGATGGGTAGAGTACATATGCTACAAGCACCAATGCAACTGGTAGAAGGAGCCAAACCGTCAATCTCGTAACACGATTTTTAATCATGGAGCATCACCGCTTATGACAGGGATAAGACGCAGCTGTTTCTCGGGAAGCTGGACATACACTTCCTTTCCTTGATAAAAGTATCCAAAATCATGGGTGTTAAATACGTCGACCCTTAGTGACACGTCTTGAACATCCACCATGACATTCATAACAGATCCAAAGAATTGGACGGAATTTATTTTACCTTTAAAGATATTCATTCCTTCTTCGGTCACATCCAGAATTCTGATTGCTTCAGGACGAATCGAAACAGCAAGGTCAACATCAGTCTGTAAGATTGAAATTCCTTCTCTAGCTTGATTTTCCACATTCAATTTAATCGGTTGTTCACTACCTTTAAGGGCAACCTCTATATTATCTTGTTGAACTTTTTCGACTTGAACGGGCAATAGATTAATCTCGCCTATAAAACTCGCCACAAAGTCATTGGCCGGCCGATTATAAATTTCTGTTGGCGTCCCGACCTGGTGACATACACCATAATTGAACACAGCGATCCGATCACTCATGGATAATGCCTCAGCCTGATCATGTGTGACATAAATGGTGGTAATCTTATAATCACGCTGCAGCCTTAAGATTTCCACTCTCATTTCATCACGAAGCTTGGCATCCAGATTACTTAATGGTTCATCCAGCAGTAATATCTCCGGTTCAATGACCAGTGCTCTCGCAAGGGCCACCCGCTGTTGCTGTCCTCCGCTTAACTGGCTCACTTGACGATCCGAGTAGCTCTCCAGCCTGACCTTTTGGAGGGCATCCAGCACTCTCCTTTTTAAGTCAGCAGGAGAAACCTTTCTGACACGCAAGCCAAACGCTACATTTTCAAAAACAGTCATGTGGGGAAAGAGGGCATAGTTTTGAAAAACCATGCCTGTATTTCTTTTCTCCGGAGGTACACGCGTCATATCTTTGTCGCCAAATCGGACGACACCTTTTGTCGGATAATAAAAACCGGCAATCATCCGAAGCGTTGTCGTTTTACCGCAGCCGCTTGGACCAAGAAAGGTAAAAAACTCACCTTCTTTGATTTCCAGATTTAACTGGTCAACAGCTATCGTTTTCCCGAAGGCTTTTTGGACATTTTCCATTTTTATTGACGCCATCCCAACGACACTTCCTTATTCTTTAATTTCTTTATCTCCACTTTTAATATTTTCGTCCCAGTATTTCATCCACTCGTCACCTTTTTCCTCGAATGCCTTCCAATCAATATCCATCGCTTTAATTTCTGTTTCCGTGATCCATTCAGGTAAACCCTTCACATCACTTCTGGTCGGAATCCTGTAAAATTCTTCTGCCAAAGTTTTTGCGGCTTCAGGTGTATTCACAAACTCATAAAAGGCCTCTGCCGCTTTTGGATGCTTGGCACCTTCAACGATGGCGATACCTTCTGTCAATACTGGTGTTCCGCTTTTCGGAATGACGAACTCAAATGGATAATTTTTATTTTCCTTAAGCATGACAACATCCGGCATTGCCCAAACGGAAAGTGACCCCTCCCCTTTGGCTACCTTGTTATACATCATTTCAGGATTCGCTGAATATTCCTTTGTGTTTTGGTCGAGCTTCTTTAACCAGTCATACCCTTCTTTCGGATCATTTGTATCCTTATACGTACGATAGATCATCGCAGAAAAAATTGTCCTCATCGTTCCGGAGGCTAACGGATAGCGGATGATTATTTCGTCTTTCCACTTCGGATCAAGCAGCTCATCCCAATCTTTCGGTACCTCGTCTTTTGATAGCTCTTTGCTGTTATACATGATGACTTCCGGTGTCTGGCTCGTTCCTGTCCAATACCATTCCGGATCGCGGAATCCTTCATCGAGACTATCGGAATAGCTAGGCTTATAAGCAGCCAGCAGCCCATCATCCTTTGCCTGATTGAAGTTCGTGGAAGGTGCACCCCACCAAACGTCTGCCTGCGGATTGCTTTTCTCTGATCGAACACGGTCAAGAATTTCCTGGGAACCCATATCAAGCCACTCAACATCAATACCATACTTATCTTCGAACTGCTTTTCGAATTTTGATAAAATATCTTTGCCATGCGGTGAATAAACAACGATTTTATCTTCCAGCTCACCCTTTTCTCCCTTGGCACCGCCAGTATCCGAATTCGTTTTCGTATCTGTATCGTTACATCCCGAAATCAATAGCGCTGCCGATAAGGCCATAACTGAAACAAGCGACTTTTTCCTATTTTTCATTAATAATCCCCCTCATCACGAAAATTCAAAATGCCATCATGTTCCCTTAAGAATAGGGAAACCGCTCCAAGCACTCCTGCGTTTTCTCCCAGTTGTGAAGTTTTCATTTCTACTAAACTTGGAAGATATCGATCAACGATCTCCCGAATTCTAGGTAAAATGTATTCAGAAGAATTTAATACACCACCTCCTAAAATGATCACTTCCGGATTTAGCAAACTAGCCGCATTTACAATTCCGCAGGCTAAATGTTCGATGGCTTCATTTATGACGGCAATGGCTGTCGTGTCTCCTTTTTTTGCTGCAAAAAAAGCATCCTCCCCCGATAGTTCGGAAGATTTGGCCCGTTCGAATAAAAAATGATGAGGATCCTTGAGGACCTCCCTGGTGAAATGACCGCCAATCGACTTTCCTCCTGCAACACTTTCCAAATAGCCGTATCTATGGAAAATCGGCTTGAATTCACGTTTTATATCCTCTTTGTCCGTCACCATATATCCCATTTCCCCAGCTGCACTGGAAGCCCCTCTGTATAACTGGTTATTCAAGATAATGCCGCTTCCGATCCCCGTGCCCACCGCAATGAACAGCAGATTCCGCTTATTTTGTGCATTACCCAGCCACTGTTCCCCTAGTGCAGCCGCGTTTACATCATTGTCCAGAAAGATCGGGAAATCAAAATAACGCTTCGCTTCTGCTATAAATGGATATTGTACCCATCCTAAACTCGGTGCCTCTATTACCAATCCGCTTGCCGTTTGCGTAATACCAGGGATACCGACTCCCATCCCCAATATCCTTACTTTCGCAATCTGATTCTTTGCAATTAACCGTTCCGTTTCAATCGCCATTTGTTTAAGAAGCCCTGATTTTAAATAAGTGTTAGTTGAAAAACTAGTGCCGGCAAGGATGTTGCCGCTTAAATCACTTAAAACGATTTTCACTTTCGTCCCGCCTATATCGACACCGATGATATAGGCAGCCTTTTCATTAAAAAAGAGCTGGATGGGCCTCCTCCCGCCTTGAGATGAGGATTCTCCTATTCCTTTCTCCAATACCCATTTCTCCTGTATAAGTTCATCCACAGCCTGAGAAACTGTTGGTTTGCTTAGCTGAAGCTTAACGGCGATTTCAGCTCTTGAAATGGGTGAACATTCTTGGATGCATTGAATGATTCTTTTTTTATTTACATATTTTTGATGACTGGGTGTTCTTTTATAACTCATCACATCACGGCCTTACATCATTTAGTTAGTAAATCTTACTAATTAAGTAAAAATATAACTTAAAAATATTCAACGGACAAGCTATTTTTCTGAACATTTAAAATGTTCAACTTTAAATAATTACTTCGTATTATTTACATTTATAACCATTAGTGCTATTTATTAGATATGTTTTTTTTCGTCTGGTTAGTTAGAAAACATTACTAACCTACATTTTTTTTAGGTGTTTTATAAAAGTTGAAGGGGGTTACAAGAAGATGAAAAAAGCTTTGTTATCGTTGCTTTCCCTTTGGTTGGTCCTTGCATCATTGCCGCTTGGGGGTAACGCTGCAAATCCTGAGAAAGCCAACGTTGAGTTATGGAGTGCGGTCAAGCCGCTCGAGACGACCGTGACATTCTTGAACAGCGGTGCCCATCCGGATGATGAACGCAGTGACTTTCTCGCTTATCTATCGAGAGGGTTAGGGGTTAAGACATCCAGCCTGATTGCAAACCGTGGTGAAGGAGGACAAAATGAAATTGGGGATGAACTGGACAATGCTCTTGGAATCATCCGTTCGAGGGAAATGATAGAAGCTGCAAAAATCACCGGGGTTAAGGCCTATCATCTAAGTGAAACTACCTCAGATCCCATTTATGATTTCGGCTTCTCTAAAACACCAGAGGAAACATTGGAAAGATGGGGCGAGGAACTCACCTATGAAAGGCTAATCCGCTTTATTCGGACGTATCAGCCGGATATATTGATGCCATCCTTTCAAAATGATGATACCCAGCATGGACATCATCGAACAATGACAATCTTAAGTGAACGTGCCTTTAAGGATGCCGCCGACCCAACTGTGTTTCCACAACACTTGAAACAAGGTCTATCGGTATGGCAAGTGAAAAAGTTATATTTGCCCGTTTCCTCGGCAGATCAAGCAACAACTTCGATTGAAATAGGTAAATTTGACCCAATATACAATATGACTTACCCGCAGCTTGGAGAACAATCACGCTATCTGCATAAAAGCCAAGGCATGGGTTCTGATATCCCTGCAGCACCTCGCCAAATCCATCTGGATTTGAAGCAAAGCGCCGTTAATACAAAAAGCGAGTCGGACCTTTTTGAAGGTGTACCATACAATTTTACTGAATGGGCTGAAAAACTCCCTCGCTCAGCTTCAAAATTGAAAGGTGAACTTAAATACCTGCAACGGAATTTGGACGCCGTTATTGCGGCTTATCCAAATGAAAAACGTGTTTTTTCAACATCCCAAAATGCTCTCTCCAAAGTTCGTTCAATTACTGCGCAAGTCAAAAAGGCAAAGCTAAGCCCTGCCATTAAGAACGACTTGCTCCATAAACTCTCATTAAAAGAAGAGCAATTGCAAAACGTCAGTTATGTCTCTTCAGGACTCGAAGTTCAAGCTAACGCGGCTTCAAAGATCCTTACGAAAGGCCAAAGAACGAATGTTACCGTAACCGTGAAGAATAACGGGAAACAAACCTTGAAAAAAGTCGCTGCTGCATTGAATGTGCCTAAAGGATGGAAGATTAAAACAAAAGCTAAAGATGTCAATCTGGCTCCAAATAAATCAGCGACGATGACCTACCTGGTTGAAGTCCCTGAAGATGCAGCTTATTACCATGCCTATGATGAACCAACCATTACAACGAGCATTTCTTATAAATACGGCAGCACAAAAACTTCCATCAAGGAAGAATTGGACGGAACGATCGCTGTCCTCCCCGACGTTGGCCTTACCCTGTCTCCTGAAGATATCGTCGTAAATACAGCAGATGTAAAAGAAGAAGTCCCAGTGACGGTGACCTTGAAAAACTATACAGAAGGAAAAACATCAGCAAAGGTCGCTTTAAAAGTCCCTGAAAATTGGGGAGTTCATCCCAAAAATGCCACTGTATCATTTAATGAAAAATCAGAAGAAAAACAAGTGAAGTTCACCCTCAGACCTCCGAAGGCAATTCAAAATGGTGAATATCAGATTAAGGCAGCTGCTACAGTCAATGGGAAAACCTTTGATTCGACCATTCAGGAAATTTCCTATGACCATATCGGAACATTCTATTACCAATACCCAGCAGTTATCAACACCGTTGCATTTGAGCTTTTGAAGCCAGCTTCATTAAAAGTGGGGTACATTGAAAGCGGATTCGATAAAGTGGCAGATTACTTGAGCAATGCAGGCCTGAACATTACGAAGTTAACTGCGGCTGATTTAGCTGAAGGTGATTTAAGTCAATATGACACGATCGTTACAGGCATCCGTGCTTATCTATCAAGGGAAGATTTAAAGGCAAATAACGCGCGCTTACTTGAATATGTGGAAAACGGCGGTCATCTCGTCGTTCAATACCATAAACCGGGTGATGGATGGGATGCCCTGAAGACAGCTCCATATCCCC
Source organism: Peribacillus sp. NPDC096448 (assembly GCF_044762675.1). NCBI lineage: Bacteria > Bacillati > Bacillota > Bacilli > Caryophanales > Bacillaceae > Peribacillus > Peribacillus sp. NPDC096448. Next base: position 107,526 of record NZ_JBIWEU010000005.1, read on the forward strand.
TTACCCTCGGGAATCCTTCGATTCGCTGGCGGGTAACCGATGAAAAAGCCACGGTAAACGTCTCGAAACCCGAATCGGCGCTTTTTAACTATCCAAATAAAATAACAAGTGATGACTGGAGCAATTGGGTCCAAGAAAGAGGATTGTACTTCCCAATGGAATGGGATGAACGGTTTGAAACATTCATTTCCATGGCTGATCCAAATGAAGAACCATTTGATGGCGGAATCCTCATGGCTAAATACGGTAATGGCACCTACCTCTACACAAACCTTGTCCTATACAGGCAAATTCAAGGCCAGGTTCCCGGCGGATATCGAATCATGACGAACTTAATTAGTTACGGTGCCAAGTAAACAAGAAAAAAACCTATGCATGTACCGAATGCATAGGTTTTTTTGATGCCTGCCCGTTGATATTAATAAACATGCCTGACTGATTTCTACTCTAAAAAACAAAAAAGTTATGCACAAAGATGAGGAAAAGGCTGATGCGTTTGGGTTTCCCCTCATTTTCCGCCATTCCTTTGTCCATACTTCAAGGACAACTTCATTCATGATGTACCATGGTTTCTTACAGCCATCCCGTTAAAGCACTTTGCTCAAGAATGCTTTCGTTCTTTCGTGCTGAGGGTTACCGAATAATTCATTCGGCTCATTTTCTTCCACGATATACCCTCCATCCATGAATATGACCCGGTCCCCTACTTCCCGGGCAAAGCCCATCTCATGCGTAACGACCACCATGGTCATGCCTTCCTTGGCAAGTTGTTTCATTACCTCCAAAACATCGCCTACCATTTCAGGGTCAAGGGCCGAAGTCGGTTCATCAAATAGCATGATTTTCGGATTCATCGCCAATGCCCTTGCGATGGCGACCCGCTGTTTTTGTCCGCCGGAAAGTTCCCCTGGATAGCTATTTGCCTTTTCCTTTAGACCAACCTTATCCAATAACTCAATCGCTAACCTTCCTGCTTCCGCTTTATCGGTGGCCCGAATTTTAATGGGGCCCAAGGTTATGTTCTCCAAAACGGTTTTATGGGGAAATAGATTGAAATGTTGAAAAACCATCCCAACTTCTTGCCGGACTTTGTTTATATTGATTTTCCTTTTAGGATCGGTTATATCATGTCCGTTAATGACCACCTCACCGCCCGTAACTTCCTCAAGGAGATTCAGGCAACGCAGGAATGTACTCTTTCCAGATCCAGAAGGGCCTATTACGCAAATTACTTCCTTTTCCTGCACTTCTGCATTAATATCTTTTAAAACCTCGACAGTTCCGAATGATTTTCTCAGGTTTTTTACTGTAATGATGCTCATCGAACTTGTACCCTCCTTTCTATGAAATTAGCAATTAGGGTTAACAAATAGATGATGATAAAGTAAATCACACCCACGGCCAGCCAAATCTTGAATGCTTCAAAGGTTGCCGAAGCCTGAATCTGACCTTGCTGAGTTAAATCCGCTATACCAATGACGGATAATAGCGAAGTGTCCTTCAAGCTGATGATCGATTGATTCGTAATGGTAGGGAGCATCCTTCTAAAGGCTTGCGGAAGCACGACATATCTCATTGTTTGAGCTCCAGTGAACCCGATGGATCTTGCCGCCTCCGTTTGCCCTTTATCGATGGATTGTATCCCTGCCCTTATTATTTCAGCAAAATATGCCCCTGCATTAATTGCAACGGTGATGATTCCAGCTGTTGTACTGTCCAAAGAAATCAAATTCAGAGAATTCACACCAAAATAGATAAAGAATAACTGAACGATGAACGGCGTCCCTCGTATCGCATCCACATAAACCTTTGCAATCCAGTTCAAGATTTTGATGGGGGCAAGCCGCAGCAAAGCGACCACTAAACCAATCAAAAAACCTAGGATAATGGCAATCACAAAGATATAAAGTGTCACCTGAAGTCCTTTTAATAAAAGTGGCAATGCCGCAACAATTATATCCATTTCTTTCACCCCTTTGAAAAAGAAAGCGCGCCATAAGCGCGCCTATTGAGCTTTAATCTATTGTTTATTCACCAAGATATGTTTTTATAATTTCATCATATGTGCCGTCTTTTTTAAGATTGGCAAGACCATCATTTATTTTCTTCAATAAATCCTCGTTTTGCCCTTTCAATACAGCAATGCCATATTGGTCACCATTCAAACGGTCACCTACGATTTTCAACCCAAGATCCTTTTGGGCGATCGCATAGGAGATAACCGGGTAATCTTCTATAAGGGCATCGGCGTTGCCGTTGGCCACTTCCTGGAACATCGCTGGACTATCATTGAATTGAACGACTTTTATTCCTAGTTCAGTAGCATTATCCTGTGCATATTTAGCACCAGTTGTCCCTTTTTTGACTGCAATGGTTTTTCCTTTAAGATCTTTAACGGTTTTAGTGCTTGTATTATCTTTTTTAACAACTATTGTTAATCCTGCATCAAAATACGGTGTTGAGAAATCTACCACCTTTTTTCTTTCCTCTGTAATACTCATTCCCGCAATGGCCACATCAAGCTGATTGGCTTGCATAGCCGGAATGATTCCGCCGAAATCCATTGGAGACAATTTGATTTTAAAATCCTGGTCTTTCGCGATTGCATTGATCAATTCTATATCAATACCTTTATAGTCGTTCCCCTCTTTAAATTCAAAAGGAGGATAAGTCGTATCCACACCAACCTTATATACCTTTTCAGGTTCCTTTTCCTCACCTGCATTTTTTTCTTCATTGGTTCCACAAGCTGAGATAAAGATAGCTAGAATCAAAAACATACTCAGTAAACCAAGTTTCTTCATTCAAATCACTCCAATTCTTAGATTATACGTGATAATAAATAATTCTCCCTATAATATAGCATAAGTATAAAGTATTATAATATGAATTTTTAGAATATATATTATTTTCTTTAAATAATTTTTCTGGATGTTTTTCCTAATATTGTTACAGTGATGGTAACTATCAAAAGGGTATGGGAATCGCATATTTGTTCCTTCTTTATAAAAATAGATGATCATGTCACCAGTACCTGTAAACAACACCATTAGAGGGCAGTTTTTCACCAGGGTTCCTTAGTCATCCCTATTAGGGATCCCCCCAAAAAACTAAATCAATTAACTTTTGGAGGCTCATAAACTAGAATATAGGAATTGTATTTTCCGCCTCCACTACCCTTACTTTAAATGTCCCGTGCAACCGTGCGTCCTACCATGTCTACTGATTTAAGATTCTATCAAAAAAAGGTCAACCAGTAATTTACTGGTCGACCTTATGATACGAACGCACCTTTTCGATTTATGATCGAATTAAGATTCGTTGATTTGTACTAAAGCAGCAATATTGCGATAGGTGCAGTTATAATTAACGTGATGAGCGTCCGTTCAAACCAAATTACAACCAACTTCGTAATACTGATCGGGATTTCGGTTGATAGGATACAAGGTATCGTCGCTGAAAAGAATAATATGGATGATACAGATACCACGGCAATGATGAACTTAGTTACCAGAGGTGCTTCAACCACGAGAAGCGCCGGCAGGAACATTTCTGCAATTCCTATAGCTGAAGCTTTTGCAGCCAAAAATGGTTCAGGTATTTGCAATGCCCAGGTAAATGGGTAAAAAAGATAGCCAAGTAAATTAAATACTGGAGTATACTCCGCTAATACAAGGCTGATGAGACCAACGGATAAAATGGACGGCAGAATGCTTATTGTCATAAGAAAACCGTCCTTTAAGTTTTCCCATAAATTTCTGCCAAGACTTACGGAATTGTTTGCCCCCACCATCGCACTGTTCCAGGCATTTCGGAAAAGTCCTTCTTTGATAACTTCTTCTGGATCGGCATTATCCGAATAATATTCGTCGCTCATTTTATTTAATGGCCAAATACGTACGGTAATGGCAGTGACAAGATACGTTATCCCTAAAGAAACCCAAAAGAAAAGCGACCATATGTCCATAAGCCCGAGAGTTTTTGCAACAACGATCATGAACGTTGCTGAAACGGTTGAAAAGCCGGTTGCAATAATAGCAGCTTCCTTAAGGGTGTATTTTCCTTCTTTATATAGTCTATTCGTAATAAGCATGCCAATAGAGTAGCTACCTGCTAAATCAGCAACCATATCAACCGCTGAACGCCCTGGCGTTTTAAATATCGGCCTCATGATTGGCTGCATCAACACACCCAAAAATTCGAGAAGTCCGTATCCAATGAGCAGCGCCAAAAATATTGCACCAAAAGGAACAACAAGTCCAACAGGTATGACAAGTTTATCGAAAAGGAAAGGACCCATACTTGGGGCCATTAACCATTCAGGTCCAATCTTGAAATATATTAATATCGCAACAACAGCACCTATTACTTTTAAGAAAGAAAAAACTATCGATACCTTATCTTTCCTCCAGTTTTTTGAAATAAATGGATAAACAGCTCCTAATAGGATAACGATTAGAGCATAAATAGGAACAGCTGACGGTAAGTTTACTTTGATCCATGTTACCATATGATCAATTGGTATGCTTGAAACACCATTTATGGTAATAGGAATGAAAAACATAAAACTTCCTATTAAACTATATATAATAAACTTCAGTACATTGGTGGTTGATTGAATTTGCGGCTTCTCATGTTTCGTATTTGTCGCAACATTTGGTGATCCCATAATCATTCCCCCTATAATTTAATTGCATATTGGGTAAATCCCTGGCGTCATACCCACATCCAATCAAGTAAAGCTTCACCTGCTTACAGCTCTTTAAATGATTGAACATTCGAAGCAAAACACCACAGTTATGTGCCGCTTTCCAATCCCGCCGTATATCGGTGCACAACTACACCCCGGCCAAATTGTTCACTAACATGCGAACACTGCCACTTGTTGCGAGACTTTTATATGCAATCCTGTTCTTTTTTCCATATCGTTACTTTTTCTATTGTATCCGCTTTCATTTTGGTTGACCTCCTCATCATTTAACATCCATTGTATACTGAAAATTCGAAAAATATTTTTATTTTTTGATGATTATTTTATAATTTATTTTCAAAAATTCATCTATTATTGTTCTTTTTATAATCTATATTAATATTAGAGCAAAATTTAATAGGAGAATCTGTAGTTTTGGTACAAAAAGCTTGAATATGTAGTCTATAAAACTTGGGCAGAGTGTTCCTGCCCTTTTTCTGCATAAGAACAGGAGCGGAACGCACATATCATTAAAGAACCAATCTTTCTTTTATATGCTTCTTGCTCCTAACTTGGGGATAAATAGTTCTTACACTTACGTTTAATTATCTGTTAAATTGGGGAAATATAAATTCAATCGATGATGACTTTAAAACTAGGATGAGTATGATGAGAATTAAGGTAAAAAAAATAATATATTACCTGATAAAATTAAGAGGTAGAATCTTTATACCATTTGCCATTTTGTACATATTAGTTGCAGCATATGTTGCTTTTTCTATAGAGCCACAGACGTTCGAATCATATTTAACTTCAGTTTACTGGGTTCTTACAACGCTTGCTACGGTTGGTTTTGGTGACTATGCACCTGTCACCGATCTTGGAAAAGCATTTACCATCGGTCTTTACATAACGGGTATTGGGCTTGTTAGTCTATTTATTGGAAAAATCATTAAATCTGTATATCTTATCGAAAAACGTAAAGTTGGTGGAAAAATGAAATATACAGGTAGAAATCATATCATTCTGATTGGATGGAGTGATAAGTCAAAATCAGCACTCCAAGAAATTTTTAAATCTGATGAAACCATTGATATTGTAATCATTGATAACTTGGAAAAATCCCCCATGATGGAGGAGCGTCTGTTTTATGTTCGCGGGGATGCCACCGATGAAGAAACATTACTCCGTGCAAACCTTCCTAAAGCAAAAGGCGTTATCATTTTTGCTGACCAAATAACACAAGATAATTATGCTACAAAAGATCCGTTACTTGTCGATGGAAAGACATTATTAGTTGCCACTGCCATAACGTCCATTGAAGAAAAAACGAATACGTCCATTCATGTCACCGCTGAAGTGATCAATCAAAAGCATATTCGTTTATTCGAGCGTGTAAAGGTGGATGAGTTTATTCCTACACAAGAAATGATCTCCCACGCAGCAGTACGATCATTATTTTCTCATGGAGTCACCCACATGTATTCTGAACTTATGAGCACAAAGTATGAAGAGACGATGTATGAAATTCCTAAACAAGATGAATGGCGAACTTATCGTGATGCATTCATAGATCTTCTCGATAAAGGAGCCACACTGGTGGCAGATCGTGGTGATCTTAACATAAACCAAAAATTAGATGCACGAATTCCTGATGATGCACAGCTTTTCATTATTTGCGATAAAGAGACCATTTCCAAAATAAATTCAAAAATACATTAGAAGCTCTTGTACAATTTGGACGTTGATTGGAACGTAGGGCACTCGCTTTCCGCGGGCGGTTTGGAGCCTCCTCGGCTTGCGCCTGCGGGCTCTCCCTAGACCCGCTTTCCCCGCAGGAGTCTCGAGAACACCCGCTCCAATCAACCAAGTTTTAACTTTTAGATAGAACCCTTTTGTCTACAAACTGAGGGATGCAATTAAAGCATCCCAAAACAAAAAAAGAACCTTCAATCAAAGATAGATTAAAGGTTCTGTTGTTTTTAATTTCAATGTTGCTTCAATATCCAAAAATTAACTATAAACTAGCTCTTTTTTTTTGCTCAGACCAAGCGTCTCTGATGTTGAAGTTTGAATTTCGTGCAGAAGCTCTGGATTTTCCATTAGTGACTCTCCATAAGAAGGAATCATTTCTTTAATTTTCGGTTCCCACTCTTTCATGCGTTGCGGGAAGCATTTATTAATTACCTCAAGCATAACGTGAACAGCAGTAGAAGCCCCTGGAGAAGCACCTAGCAAAGCTGCAATAGAGCCATCGGATGCACTGACAACTTCCGTACCAAATTGAAGTGTACCTTTCCCGCCTTCAGCAGTATCTTTGATAACTTGTACACGTTGGCCAGCTACTACTAAATCCCAATCCTCGCTCTTAGCGTTCGGGATGAACTCCCGTAACTCTTCCATGCGCTGTTCTTTCGATAACATAACTTGCTGGATCAGGTATTTTGTCAATGGCATCTCTTTTGCGCCTGCCGCCAACATAGTTAAAACATTATTCGGTTTTACTGAAGTTATTAAATCGAACATTGAACCTGTTTTTAAGAACTTCGGTGAGAAGCCCGCAAATGGTCCAAATAGCAACGATTTTTTATTGTCGATAAAACGTGTATCAAGATGCGGAACAGACATTGGTGGAGCACCAACTTTAGCTTTTCCGTATACTTTCCCATGATGCTGCGCAACAACTTCAGGATTATTACATACCATGAAGTATCCGCTTACCGGGAATCCTCCGATATGCTTCCCTTCAGGAATGCCGGATTTTTGCAGTAAATGCAAGCTTCCGCCCCCGCCTCCGATAAAGACGAATTTAGCATTATGGCGTTCTACGCTACCGGTATCCACATTACGCACTTTTAATTCCCATGAGCCATCACTGGCACGTTTAACATTATCAACACTATGTTTATATTTGATATCGACGTTTTGAGTCTTTAAGTGGTCAAACAACATACGTGTTAGAGCACCGAAGTTAACGTCTGTACCGTAATCAATTTTTGTTGCCGCTATAGAATCATTCGATGGACGGTCTTGCATAATAAGTGGAATCCATTCCATCAGTTTTGCTGGGTCATCGGAATACTCCATACCTTGGAACAGAGGATTTTTTGACAGCGCTTCAAAACGTTTCTTTAAGAACGCTACATTTTTATCCCCTTGTACCATACTCATATGAGGCAATGGCATGATAAAGTCTTGCGGATTATCAATCAGCTTACAGTTTACAAGATACGACCAAAACTGCAATGAAACTTGGAACTGTTCATTTATTTTAATTGCTTTGCTAATATCTATAGATCCGTCAGCTTTTTCGGATGTATAGTTAAGCTCGCAAAGCGCAGAATGTCCCGTACCCGCATTATTCCATTCGTTAGAGCTTTCTTCTCCTGCGTTTGCAAGCTTCTCAAATACTTTGATTTCCCATTCCGGTGCTAACTCTTTCAGTAATGATCCCAAAGTCGCGCTCATGACTCCGCCGCCAATTAAGATAACGTCTGTTTGTTTCTGTATGTTGCTCATTATAACCTTCCTTATCCCCTATATTTGCAAAAAAGATGTAGGCGCTCCTGCTTAGGTGTCACAAAAAAGCCCGGCACGAACTAGGAACACACCTTTTCTGTCTCCTTATAACTATATCATAATCTATTATTATTATTTCATAGATTAAAATATTCTACTATTACTTTTTTTGTTAAAATGTTGATTTTACGAAGAAATTGGCTTAAACTTATCCGCCCCGATAGTCACATTAAAAGATTTCTTCAGTAACTTCCCATTATTGAAGGAAGAAACTGTTAGTGAAATAATATTGACAGATTCGAAAAAGTCATGAAAATACACATTTATTGACAAAAACAGAAGTGAAATTAGAAGTTTTTGTAACCATTTCCCTAAAAAATAAGGGACCTCCTGAAATTCCCAAACTCCTATCTTTTTAACTTGAATCATAAATTCCACCCAATTATTAGATATTATAACAATACCAATAATTAATGAAAATTAAACCAATATAAGGTATTATCATTGAAAATATTCCTAATTTTAAGACTTATCGCATAGTTCCTTATAAATGAAATTCCTTGCTTTATTGCTATTACAAAAAAACATTATTTCTAATTTATTATTTTCGCAAAAAGATATTTTCAACTTTGTGTTCTGATCCTTTTTTCAAGACGAGTTTCGCCCTTCCTTTTGTCGGCAATATATTTTCATGTAAATTTTTCAAATTAATTTCTTCCCAAATTTGAGTCGCTTGTTTAATGGACTGTTCTTTAGACAAATCAATATAACGATGAAAATAGGATTCGGGACTTTGAAATGCGGTTTTCTGAAGTAAAAGGAACCTTTCAACATACCATCGTTCTATGTCATTTATGTCTGCATCTACATAGATTGAGAAATCAAAAAAGTCACTGACGAATACTTGATTTTCCTTGTCAACTTGAAGTACATTAACTCCTTCCACTATTAAAATATCCGGATTACAGATAGTCTGCACTTCATTTGGCAAAATGTCATACTTCAAATGTGAGTAGATTGGAACTTCCACTTTATTTTTTCCCGCTTTTACATCTCCGATAAGGTTGATTAATTTTTGAGTATCATAACTTTCAGGAAACCCTTTTCTTTTCATCAGTCCTTTTTCTTCTAAAAGATGATTTGGATACAAAAAACCGTCGGTAGTGACAAGACCTACGTTTCTGTGATTATCCCATCTGGATAATAAAGTCTGAAGTAACCTTGCAGTCGTACTCTTTCCTACAGCAACACTCCCTGCAATCCCAATGATATAAGGTACTTTTTTAGCATCAGTTTTTAGAAATGAAGAAGCGGTTGTGTTAAGCTGCTGAGATGCTTCAACATGTAAATTGATCAAACGAGTCAAGGGCAAATAAACCTCTTCTACTTCCTGAATGGATATTTCTTCATTTATTCCTTTTAAGTTATCCAATTCTTCTTCAGTTAAAGGAAGTGGGGTATGGTTTCGCAAAGATGCCCACTTTTTTCGATTGAATTCAAAATAGGGAGTATAGGAACTCATGATTTTTCGTTACCTCACTTTTTAGAGTTACTATCAGTTTAACAAGGATGATGTCCATAAAAAAGATGTTCCTGATCCCTTATTCACGTAAAGTGATTAATCTTTGAATGATAACCCACCAGTCTCCAAAGCTTCCCTAAGTTTAGGTAAAGAAGCTGGTCCCATACCGTGAAATTTCAAAATCTCTTTTTCACTATATGTTGATAGCTGTTGTAAAGAGGTTACCCCATTGTTTTCCAATGCACGTCTGGCAGGTGCCGAGAGCACTGAAAGAAATCCTGTATCAGGTTTTCGTTCCTGCTCACATACAGGACAGGTCGGACAGTCGCTGGATTTGTAGTATTTGTGTCCCTTTTCGCAAGTCCTCAAATTCTTCTTTGAAGTTGTCATTGTCAACTTCTCCTTTTCTATGATATTTAGCATTCTATATTAACTTTGGCGGAAACGTATCCTGATGTCATTAACTAGACTGCCCAGATCGTTTTCCATTCATCATAGATCATAAAAAATTGATATTTGTCAGATAAGCGTGTGCCTGTAAATTGGATCTTCTCCCTTTTAATGATTATTGAATTTTCATCAGATCCATTACATATGGTGAGATAGCCATCGTTCAAGTGAAGCCCAAGGACATATAAATAAAAATAATCCGGTGCGTTTGTTTCACATCTTTCAACAATCTCAATCCCAACCAGCTGTTTACAAGTAGCTGAATTCAGTAACTTGTTCTTTTCCCATTTAAGTCTTAAATCCGTCCCATACCAACAAAGGTCTTGGGTAACAAGGATTTTGTCAAAGGTAACAGCGTAATCATCAGCTTTGTTTGCAAATAATTCTAATTGGCGATTTCCAAAATGGATAACGCCGGGACAATCATTAAACCATTCTTCTTCATTTTGTTCCCAGGCCCCCCATATTTCTAGGAGATTTTACCAATCAGTTCTTTAAGTGCATTTCTGTGGTCCTTGATGATATTGGATGGATTCGTATACATTTTAGGATTGTCATTTTTAAGTCCGAACATCGTTAGTTCACCCTTCACAATGAAGCAAGCAATCAATTTAATCCATTTTATCATCTCTTATTAAAACTAATCTGCCCTTTTAATTTCATTGGAAAAGGGCTGCCGCAGCAACCCTTTGCATAACCCATAGTGAATGATGGATTAACCCACTTTATCTTCCTTCTGAGCCTCTGTCTGAGCATTGGCTTGTACACGCTTGTCTATTCCAAAAGCGAAATAACTAATTGCAACGATAGCCAGAAAACCTATTCCAACCATAAGAGATATACGTGTGTCATCATTAAACCACATACCGATTAATACCATGAGCAAGAAAGCGATGGTCAGGTAGTTTGTAACAGGTGCAAACGGCATCTTGAATGGATGATTATGCATTTCTGCTTTTTTGACTTTCCTGAATTTAATTTGACTGATCAGAATGACAAACCATGGAATCATTCCAGGAAGTACACTCGCACTGTATACATGCACAAATAAATTTTCTGGTGCAATATAACTTAAAACAACCCCAATTGCTAAACCGACTATCACTCCAAACGTACCGAATAAAGGGACACCGCTATTAGATACTTTTGCAAAGAATTTTGGCGCTTGTCCATTCATCCCTAATGTGTAAAGCATTCGTCCTGCACTGTAAATTCCACTATTGCAGCCAGACATTGCAGCCGTGATTACGACAAAATTAATGATTCCAGCTGCTGCCGTGATACCAACCTTCGCAAAGGTCGCAACAAATGGACTGCCGATCGAACTTAATTGATCCCAAGGGTAAACGGTTACAATAATGAAGATCGCACCGATATAGAAGATTAAAATACGCCAAATGGTACTTTGAATCGCTTTGGTTATCGTTTCTTGCGGATCTTTTGCTTCACCAGCCGTAATCCCAATTAATTCTACACCTTGATAAGCGGCAACCACCAGTGAGAGAGCAAAGAAGAAGCCCTTCCAGCCACCTGTAAATAAACCGCCATGTTCCCAAAGATTCGATAACCCTAAGGCTTCCCCTCCGTTACCGATTCCAAAGAAAATTAGTCCAAAACCTGCAACGATCATTAAAATAATCGTTACGATTTTAATCAGTGCAAACCAAAATTCAATTTCCCCAAATGATTTAACGGAAATTAAGTTCGCTGCTCCAAGAATCACCATTGCAATTAAACCTGGAATCCAAGCAGGGAGATCAGGGTACCAATACTGCATGTACGTCCCCACTGCAATAATTTCTGCCATCCCGACGATAACCCACTGGAACCAGTTACTCCAAGCTGTCATATATCCTGCCAATGGATGAATGTATTTATAACCAAATGTTGCAAATGAACCTGTACTTGGCTCTAAATACAACATTTCCCCCATTGCGCGCATGATCAAGAATATAAATAAACCAGAGATCGCATAAGCTAACATTACAGACGGACCTGTCCATTGAATCGTGCTGGCTGAACCCATAAATAAACCGACACCAATCGTTCCGCCCAAAGCGATCATCTGAATATGACGACCTTTCAGGTCCCTATTCAAATCTTTGTTTGCCATTCCATTTCCCCCTACACTACTAATAGTCGAAATTTAATGCGAGATACTTAATACACTCCCTATTTAGTATAGAAATGATATAGCAGGCACTTTATTTTAAAGCCGCCCATTAAAATCATTCTTCACTTTTAAGCATTCCTGACAGTCAGAAAGATTACTATCAAATTTCATGTTATTTCTTGATTCTGTTCAAGGTTTCTTAGAAAGCGCTTACTTTTTATCGCTTATAAAAGCTCACCCCTTAAACGTAAAAATTCCCCTGTATAAAATAACTCGAATAAAAGAGTTTTGCAACTCTTTTATTCGGCTGGCAGGTTTATTATGCTGTTACTAAAAGGGACTTTAATCTCAGCTTCAACAACATATCATTGGTCATTTTCTCCAAATCATATTCCGCCTTGAATCCCCACTCTTCCTTTGCACAAGTTGAATCAATTGTATTTGGCCAACTGTCTGCAATGGACTGTCTTACAGGATCGACTTCATAATTCATGACAAATTCCGGAATATGCTTTTTAATTTCGGCTGCAATTTGCTCAGGATCAAAGCTCATGGCAGAAACATTGAAAGAATTCCGATGTTTCAATTTTGAAGCATCTGCCTCCATTAATTTAATGATGGCTGCTAAAGCATCCGGCATATACATCATATCCATATACGTTCCCTTATCAATGTAAGAAGTATATCGCTTGTTTTTAATCGCTTCATAGTAAATTTCAACTGCATAGTCGGTAGTTCCACCGCCAGGAGGTGTGACATATGAAATCAGTCCCGGGAATCGAAGCCCCCTCGTATCAACCCCAAATTTATGATGATAATAATCACATAATAACTCTCCGGATACTTTATTCACGCCGTACATCGTATTCGGCCGTTGAATGATGTCTTGCGGTGTCCAATCTTTAGGAGTGGTTGGACCAAACGCACCAATGGAACTAGGAGTGAATAATTGGCAATCGAGTTCTCGTGCCGATTCCAAAGCATTGACCAATCCGCCCATGTTTAAATGCCAAGCTAAAAGCGGCTTCTTTTCAGCTGTTGCTGACAATAAAGCGGCTAGATGTATAATCGTATCCACTTCATGTTTTTTTGCCATGTTATACATCGCTTTTTCATCCGTAACATCCAAAATTTCGAATGGACCTGATTGAGCAACATCGCTGTCCGTTTTTCGAATATCTGTCGCAATGATATTGTCAGCTCCATAAACCTCTCTCATTTTCAGCGTCAGTTCTGAACCAATTTGACCTAAAGCCCCCGTTACCAAGACCTTTTTCATCAAAAATCCCTCCCCAAGTTTTAAACTCTGAAACAAGCAATCTACTTATATGATCGACATCTCTTTTCCTACTTTTTCATAAATGGCAATTGCACGATCCAGCATCTCTTTTGTATGAGCAGCAGTAGGCATATTCCTCACTCTTCCTGTTCCTTTTGGAACGGTAGGGAATACGATGGATTTAGCATACACACCTTCTTCATTCAGCCTCTTGCTGAATTGCTGCGTTTTTGTTTCATCACCTACAATGCAAGGTGTAATCGGTGTTTCGCTCTCACCGATATCAAACCCTAATTCTTTTAGGCCCTGTTTCAAGTAATCGCTGTTTTCCCAAAGCTTATTTTGAAGTTCTGAGCTATTCATCAAAATATCGATGGCTTCTATGCTAGCTGCAACTGCTCCCGGTGTGGCAGCCGTTGAAAATAAAAATGGGCGGCTTCTCACTTTTAACCAATCAATCAAATCTTTCTTTCCTGCTACATAGCCTCCAACAACACCAATGGCTTTGGATAATGTCCCAATTTGGAAATCCACTTTATCCGATAACCCAAAATGTTTTACCGTTCCTGCACCGTTACCTAATACACCCGAACCATGCGCATCATCAACATACGTGATTAAATCGAACTCTTCGGCAATCTTCACGATTTCAGGAAGCTTGGCAATATCGCCATCCATCGAGAACACTCCGTCGGTAATAATCATGATTTTGTTATACAATCCGGACTCCTTTGCTTGACGAGCTTTTGTCCGTAAATCGTCCATGTCGGAATGGATAAAGGGAATAATTTTCGCCTTGGACAATCGGCATCCATCAATGATTGAAGCATGATTAAGTTCATCTGAAAGAATGGCATCGTGTTTATCCATCACTCCTGAAATCGCTGCCATATTACAGTTAAATCCAGATTGATAAGCAATTGCTGCTTCCGTATGTTTAAACTCAGCAAGCTTTTCTTCTAATTTGACATGAATATCTAGCGTTCCGTTGATCGTACGAACGGCACCGGCACCGACACCATATGTTTTCGTCGCTTCTATGCAAGCCTCTATTAATCGTCTATCTGTCGCTAAACCTAAATAATTATTGGATGATAAATTAATTAGCTCCCTGCCTGCAATGGTAATTACCGGACCATTAGGACCTTCCACTGGATCAATAACGTTGTAAAGTCCCTTTTCTTTTAAATCTTCCAAATTTTCTTTCAAGAATTCATTTAATATTTCACTTGACATTTAATATACCCCCTCATTGATGGTTGGAATAAATGCAGGATCTTTATATGTTTTACCCCTATTTCAGAAATATTGTATTTTTTCCCTTTTTTCTAAAAATACATGTGTCCTCTCCAAAAATACATTAAGAAGCACCACAAACCCCTTTATACTAAGAGTTATAACAATCATAATAATAGATAATTTTAACGTTGTCCATATTGTGCGGACAAAAAAATTTGAATTTTTGTAGTTTTACAATTAACATCCGCCTAAAATGCGCTTATATCAATGGAAATACGAAGAGAATTTCATCAATTTTCCAAGGTAACCGATGTTTATCTACAGGTTTTTTGGAGACCTTAACCATTAACCTAATTAAGGAGGGGTATAGTGAAAACGGAAGATGAAAAAACATCAGAAGGCCTAAATGAAATTTTTGAGGTTATCAATGCCAAAGGTGACATTGGGGAATTAAAAGAAATCGTCCAAAAACCTGATGAACAAACAAATGAAGACAAGTAAAACAAGGGGATCATCCTCTTTCCGTTTGTTGACAAAAGGAAGTTCAGAATGGTTCATTCCTAATCATGAATCTTTTTTTGGGGGCTTAATTTCCCCTCCAGCAATCCCTTTCCGCGGGCGGTCTTTGCGCCTGTGGGGTCTTTTCTTGGACACTCTTTTCTAAGCAGGAGTCTCGAACACCTGCACCAATCAACTGGATTGTTTTTTTAAGAAAAAACTGCAGTCAATCCCGATTTTTTCAAATTTGCCGATAATCTGAAAGGGGAATAATCATCCTCTTTTTTGTCTGTTATACATTGTACTAATGGACGCTTAAGTCCATTACAACAATAAAAAAAGAGCTGCTGATCAGCTCGGATATTGAATTAAATCTCACGTACAAAAAAGTCATGCAAAAGAATAGGAGAAAGGGAATAAGAATAAGGATTTACCCTATTTCTTTTCCTTCGTCCAGAATTCATGCACAACTTACAAATTATCCCCCGCACTTCTCCTAGGAAAGTAGTGCCCAGCTGCTCAGGCTAAATCAGGTTTCCATGTCCCACCGTTCCTCTTCGATCTCCTTCATCCGTTTTTCCGTTTTCTCGGGATGGACAGTACTGAATTTATGGTGGTGAGCCGGAATGATTTCGATCATCTCTCTATCATGTCTTCCGGATCGAATTGGTTCTTTAATCCCTTTTCTTGCTTTTTCATACCCTCTGCTCTTGTAAAATTCTTTTCTTCATCGAACCATTCCCATTTTTCCTCAGCTGCCCTGTCGTTAAAACCGGTATTGTAGGCACCCGGATTGATGGTTGCAACCTGCACCCCATACTCCTTCAGCTCATCTTTCAAGGTTAAAGCCATTCCCTCGATGGCATGTTTGGTTGCTGCATACGGACCGATGTATGGTGTCGTTATGATCCCAGCCATTGAACTTAAGAACACGATTTTCCCTTTTCCTTTTTTGACCAGCTTTCTTGCAGTAAACTGAACGGATTCAAGTGTAGTGAAAACACTTCGAAGATTGCCCTGAATCGGTCGGAAATATTCCGAGCGGTCCTCCTTTATTGATCGCGGCATTTGCAACAAATACATCAAAGTCATGATTATCAATTCTTGCTCGATCACGTTCATTTGTAATATCCATAAGATCCGTTTTCTGGTAAGTGATTTCCGTTGTGGCAATTACACGGTGCCCCTGCTTTGCTAATTCCCGAGTGCAGCTCCTCCTCCATGCCCGCTGCCCGCTCCAGTAATGAAAATTGTTTAAGGCCATCTTCCATTCCTCCTATCAAGCTTCTCTTTGTTTCTTCTTCCCATAAACGAATGATATAAACCATTAAAAACGGACTGTCTATATGCGTGTTTATCCGCTCTTTTAAAGGAAAAAAACTATATCAAGTTTATTCCTGCATCTATATTCAAGATAAGTGAAATAATTAACAAGAAGAGAAATTCAAAGAAATAAAGGAGCAATGGCTATGCCTTATAAAAATATCACGATTGCCGGCAGCGGCGTTTTGGGAAGTCAGATCGCATTTCAAACTGCATTCAAAGGGTTCAACGTGTCAGTATATGACATCAATGATGAAGCATTGGAACGTGCAAAAGATAGGATCACTAATTTGAAGCCATACTATAAAGAAGACATTGGCGCTGCAGAGGAAGCTCTTAATACTGCTTATGCCCGCATATCTTTCCACAGTGATTTATCTGAGGCAGTTGCCGAAGCTGACCTAGTGATTGAAGCGATTCCAGAAGTGGTTCAAATCAAAACGGATTTTTATACAGAGTTAGGAAAAGTTGCACCTGAAAAAACAATTTTCGCTACGAACTCTTCTACATTATTACCAAGCCAATTTGCCGAAGCGACAGGCCGCCCCAAAAAATTCCTGGCTTTACACTTCGCTAATGAAATCTGGAAAAACAATACAGCAGAAATCATGAAACATCCAGGAACGGATAATGAAGTGTTCGATGAAGTGATTGAATTTGCAAAAGCGATTGGAATGGTTCCTCTGCCTTTACATAAAGAGCAGCCAGGCTATATTTTGAATTCCTTATTGGTTCCTCTTTTGGATGCTGCCCAAATGCTCTTATTAAAAGGAGTGGCTGATACGGAAACCATCGATAAAACGTGGATGGTCGCAACAGGGGCACCCCTTGGACCTTTCGCCATTTTAGATGTGGTAGGAATCAATACCGCTTATAATATTTCACTTGCAAAAGCAAAAGCGACAGGTGATCCAGAAGTTGAAAAGTTGGCTAACTTATTGAAAACAGAGTATATCGATAAAGGGAAAATCGGAAGAGAAGCAGGAGAAGGCTTCTATAAATATCCCAACCCCAATTTCGCAAAACCAGACTTTTTAAAAGGTTAATGAACTTGTATGAATGTGAAGGTGTCTTAGGGATGCCTTCTTTTTTAACTTCGAATAGAAAAAGACCCTGAAATCGGAAAAGTGCTTTTCACGAAATCAAGGCCTAAAAATCATGAGGTTACAGAACCCTTATCCCCTATATTTCAAAGCTAATCCTTTTAAGAAATTCCTGGCGTATCGATCCCCACACTCTTTATAATTCCTATGACCCACTTTTCTTAATATAGCGCTTAATTCCCCTTTGGTTATCATGACTCCTGCATCTTCCAAAATATCAATCATATCCTCACTAGTTAATGTCAATGCTATTTTCAGTTTCTTCAAAAGGATATTATTCACACTTTCCTTATTCTTTACAGCAGGTGCCTGACTTTGGGGCTGACCAGGTTTTGGCTCTTGTCTCCCTCGTTTAAAAATGATCAAACCATTTAAGAAGGACTCTAGCATCATGTTATTGCAGTTTACCCCATCTTCAGCTTCATCCATATCATCATCATATTCATCATAATAATCATCTTTTGGTTTTGTGAGCATCTGCATGACTTCTTCTCTTGTCACTTCAATCTCCCCGAGTTTAAATATCTCAACCATATCTTTATTTTTAATATCCAGCGCATATCTTAATCGAATTAATATATCATGATTATGCATCCAAAACCCTCCTATGTATTTCTCGATTTTCACAGTACTTTCATTATTTCACAAATGGATGGAAATAAACGCAGATTAAAATCCGAGAACCTTTTACAGATTCCCGGATCACTCTGCTTATTCTTTAATCAGCTTCAACGAGGTTACTACTTCCACATGGCTCGTCTGCGGGAACATATCCACTGGTTGCATGGCCTCCACGCGATAAGAAGAGCCCAGTTCTTGTAAGTCCTTCGCCAATGTGGACGGGTTGCATGATACGTACACTATGGTTTTCGGTTTAACTTTCAAGATTGTCTGCAGTAAAGATTGATCACAGCCGGATCTTGGCGGGTCGACGACCAGTACATCCGGTTTCCAGCCTTCTTTGGTCCAGCGTGGAAGGATATTCTCTGCTTTGCCTGTTTCATAGTATACATTGTTGCGTTTATGCTTTTTGGCATTTTTCTTGGCGTCCTCAATGGATTCTTTAATGACGTCCATTCCTCTGACTTCCTTGGCATTTTCAGACAGCCACAGCCCAATGGTTCCAACACCGCAATAAGCGTCAACCACTTTTTCCGTGCCGGTTAAGGCTGCTGCTTTTTTCACTTCATCATATAAGCGAACAGTTTGGACAGGGTTAAGCTGGAAGAATGTACGGGCTGATAGTTCATATGATAGGTCACCCAATGTTTCGTTGATGACTTTTTCGCCTGCCAGGTGAATCGTTTTTTCGCCAAAGATCAGTGATGTGTCCCGGTTGTTGATGTTTTGTACAACCGATTTCACTTCAGGCAATTGGTCACGAATTTGTTTTAGCAACTGATCTTTTTGTGGAATTTCCTCCGCTCCTGTAACAAGGACAACCTGCACCTCACCTGTTTCAAACCCTACACGTGTAATGACCGTCCGGATAACACCTTTTCTTTTTCTTTCGTTATAAATCGAGATGTTCAGGTTCTTTAGTATCTTTTTCACTGTACGTGTTACCTTATTTGTTGCTTTATGCTGTACGAGGCAATTCGGGATATCGATCAGTGTATGGGAATTCAAGCCGTAAAGGCCAGCAATCAACTTGCCATCTTTTTGGCCGACTTGGTACTGACTTTTATTGCGGTAATTCCAAGGATCTTCCATGCCGATCGTTTCTTTTACATTTAATGAAGAAACTGGGAATTTCGAATGACGTTCCATCGCTTGAATGACGATATCTCGTTTTTCAATAAGTTGCTGGGAATAGCTTAAATGCTGCAACTGACATCCGCCGCATTCAGCGTAAACCGGACATGGCGCTGCAATGCGATGCGGTGATTCTTTACGGATGGTTTTTATTTTCGCCTCGGTGAAGTTTGGCTGAACCTTTGTAACCAAAGCTACAATTTCTTCACCTGGCAATGCTCCTGGGACGAAGACGACTTTCTTTTTGAAATAACCGACTCCCTCTCCGTTTATGCCAAGTCGTTTAATCGTAAGGGGAAGGGTTTGATTCACTTCTAGTTTTGTATCTTGAATGTTTGTCATTTCTTTTCACTCCGTTTTTCAATGCTTCTCCACAAATAGAGGGAAGCGTAGCTTAGATATGGAGCCCAT
Source organism: Peribacillus sp. NPDC096448 (assembly GCF_044762675.1). Lineage (NCBI taxonomy): Bacteria > Bacillati > Bacillota > Bacilli > Caryophanales > Bacillaceae > Peribacillus > Peribacillus sp. NPDC096448. The sequence goes on from NZ_JBIWEU010000005.1 coordinate 127,428, forward strand.
TTCACACTATAGGACTCCATTTCTTCTTGGGTTGGCTTATGCGGTAAGCCATATAATATTTTCAAGGCATTTTGAATGCCAATGTCGGCTTTAGGAAATAGGTTCGGCCGGCCAAGTCCAAAAAGCAGGAAGTTTTCAGCCGTCCATCTACCGATACCGCGTATTTTTATTAGTGTATCCATAACCTCTTGATCGGATAGCTTATCCATTATATCAAGGTTGAGATGGCCCTGAATGATCTGCTCGGAAAGTCCGATGACGTATTCCGCTTTCCGGCCACTGAATTGAATGGCTCTTAATTGCTCGATTTGAAGTTGGGCGGTTGTTTCCGGTGTCGGATAAAACCAGGCACCTTCCATCTGAAAGCCGAAAGTTTTAACGAATCGTTCCGTGAGCGTATGGGCAAAAGATAAATTCAATTGCTGATGTATGATGCATTTGACGAGGCAACTGTAGTAATCGAAGTCCAAGACTATGGCAGTACCGCGGTGCTCTTCGAAGATTTCCCGCAAATCGGATTCCCGGAAGTGCCGGGAAACGCCTTCTAATGGCTGATGCCAATGAAAAACCTTTTTTAACCGTTCGATTGCTTTTGACTTGTACACCTCTGATTGACCTTTGATGATAAAAGATGGGTCATCGATATTTCCTATTGCCTGAACCTGCAAAACGATTGGTTCTTTTTCTATATATAGCGGAACTTTTACCGTCCTGTTAGTGAAATCAACTACCTGAAGTGGGTCTAACGATAATCGTTCGAGAACAAGATCGAAATTATAGGGTCCTTGAACCTGTAATTTTTCTGTCCACACAAGCGATCCATCCTTTAGCAGTTTTCCACGTATTATAGCATGTTTCCTGAAATATTACTTGAAATTGAGAAGAATGGATAAAAGCGGGACCTGAATTATCACTACAGGACCCGCTTCTCATTTTAATAAAGCATTCGGTTCGGCAACTGTTTCGCAATCATTAATTCATCAAGGCTACCAAAGGTGTACCCCTGCTTTTCAAGATCCGTCAGAATCGAGTCCAATGCTTCCGCATTATCCTTTGATACGGTATGCAATAATAAAATCGCGCCGGGATGAATCTGCTTAAGCACTTCATCATGTGCGAACGCGGCACCCTTTTGTTGATCTACAATCCAGTCTCTATATGCCAGTGACCAAAAGATGTGGTAATACCCTTCTTTTTTTGCGATCCTCATAGTTCTCTCATTAAATATTCCACGAGGCGGCCTTAAGTAGTTCATTCCCTTTTGTCCCGTTAATTTTTCCGTTGCTTCTTTTACCCGCTCAAGCTCGGTACGGATCACATCGTCCGTCACGCTGGTCATATCCGGATGGTTCCATGAATGGTTTCCTACGATATGCCCCTCATTAGCCATACGGACGACAAGCTCAGGTGCCGTTTTTAAATAATGACCCGTGACAAAAAAAGTTCCAGGAGCACCATGTTTCTTCAGAACGTCTAAAATCTGGGCCGTATAGCCATTTTCATAACCGTTATCAAAGGTTAAATAAACGACTTTTTTCTTTGTATCCCCCTTATAAATCGCTTCATATTCAGGCAGCATTTCATTGAATTTTTTGCCGGCATCGGCAGGTGTCCCATTTTTACCTTTATTGAAACCCCAGTTATAGGATTCTGCAAAAGCTGGGCTAGCCAAAGAGCACATCAAGCATATAAAAGCGGATAAAATCACCATTTTTTTCATTGGAATATCCCCCATGTCCTTTTTTCTTATTGTTTGGAACATGGAGATTTATATGCATGATATTGTGAAGGTGGAATTAACGGCTATGGGTCGAATTCCTTCAGCAAAACCATATCCCACGAAAAAAAAAGGCCTTTCCCCCGAAAGGGATAGGCCTCTTTGTTTTGTTATCCTTTAAATAACGCTTGTGCCGCCCTCCAAATAATGGAGATAGCAAAAATGAGAACGGTTACAATTCCAACTACGTCAAGGAATGTTTCAAGACCGGAGAAAATCGTGTTTGCCACAGGAAGTTGGATGAAAGCAAAACCGGTTAACATGGCTAAAAAGAATAAGATGTAGCTATTCTGCATGAAAATCCCTCCTTTCTCTTCTAATGTATGTGCGACCGTTCCAAAAGATTGTACTTTTCTGAGGTAATTTTCGCCTTTTTTTTCATATACATTTACCAAGGGGGGAATGAAATGCTGGAATGGGTTATCACTTTAGGATTTGTTGGTTGTCTTGGTTTAAGTGGTGGAGTGTTTGTTCATTTTGTGAAAAGCGGATTGAATCTAGAGGATTCGTCAAGGATCGATCCACTGCCGGAAGTCGAAGAGTAAGATATGCAAAAGACGCTCAACCTTTTGGTGAGCGTCTTTTACCATACATTTATTTAAATACTGGTTCTTTGAATTGTGCCAATTTTTCCAATGAAGATTGCTGAACATCTTTATGCAGGCTGTTTCCATGTGAATCCATGGTAACCACTGCAGTGAATCCTTCAACATTCAGATGCCACATTGCTTCTGGAATACCAAATTCAGTGAAGTTCACACCTTCGACGGATTTGATGCAGTCTGCATAATATTGAGCAGCTCCGCCGATTGCATTTAGATAAACGCCGCCGTGTTCACTTAATGCTTCTAGTGTTTTTGGTCCCATTCCGCCTTTACCGATAACTGCACGGATACCGAATCGTTTCATGATATCGCCTTGGTATGGTTCTTCACGAATACTTGTTGTCGGTCCGGCAGCCTTGACATGCCATTTGCCCTCTTCATCCTTCAGCATTACTGGTCCACAGTGATAGATGATTTGTCCATCCAGGTCGATTGGTGCAGGATTTTCAGATAAGTGCTTGTGGATGGCGTCACGGCCTGTATACATTCTGCCGTTAATATGAACTACGTCACCAACTTTTAATTCACGGATTTGTTCTTCCGTGATTGGTGCTTGCAAGGTGATTTCACGGGAAGCTTCAACGTCCGATTCTGCAGCGGCTGCCACTTCATCCTTCGCCGCTTTTTCTGCTTCCCGGGCAAAGTCGATTTTCTCGCCTTCTTGATATAACCACTCACTGATTTCGCCTGTTACAGGATTGACTTTCACCCCTAAACGGCGGAACGCCCAGCAGTTATAAGCAACGGAAACGAAAAAGCTTGCCGGAATACGGTGCATGACACCGATTTTACATCCAAGCAGTGTAGTTTCGCCGCCAAAGCCCATCGTGCCGATACCCAATTCATTAGCTGTCTTCATGATGTAATCTTCAAGTTTACGAAGATCTTCATTTGGATTCACATCTTCATTACTGCGGAAAAGTTGAGCCTTAGCCAGATCATATCCGGATGAACGGTCCCCTCCGATCCCTACGCCGATGAAGCCTGCACTACAGCCTTGTCCTTGTGCTTGATAGACAGAGTGAAGGACACATTTACGGATTCCATCCAAATCGCGACCCGCTTTTCCCAATCCTTCAAGTTCCATAGGCAGACTGTATTGGATGTTTTTATTTTCACAGCCGCCGCCTTTTAAGATGAGACGAACATCAATATAGTCTTTTTCCCATTGATCGAATTTAATGACAGGAAGACCTTCCCCAAGGTTATCCCCGCTATTTTCACCCGATAAAGAATCAACTGCGTTTGGACGAAGTTTTCCGCCTTTTGTCGCTAAAATGATTGCATTCCGAATTGCTTTTTTTATTTCAAGTTGGTTCACGCCAACTGGAGTTTTTATTTTGAAAGTCGGCAGACCAGTATCCTGACAAATCGGTGATACATTGTCGTCAGCCATTGTAATATTATTCGTGATGGTGGTCAGGCTCAATGCAGAACGAGTACCTGCATTTTCACGTTGTTTTGCACTTTTGACCGCACGACGAACATCCTTTGGAAGATTCGTTGAAGTTTCAACGATAAGACTGTACATACTTTCTTGGAATTTTTGAATATCCAAATTTCTCTTCCCCCTCTTATTTCCCCTAGATTAGATTTAATCATTTCCCTGCTTCTCTATAAATAGTGAATGATTCAACACCCGTTTTATTATACATCTAACATAATCTTTCGAAAACAAGTAATTATTTTTCTTAATGAACAGCAATTGGGAGAGAAATGAGCAAAGCGCCAGAAATAGCCCATGTGTGAAATTTCGTCACCAAACATTTCCATCAAAAAAGGATGACGCATTTTCCCGTCATCCCTTCATGAATATTAACATTGAAAAAATCATACTATCGAAACAGATATTAGTCTTCGCGGGTTTTGAATTGTTCCACTTTGCCTTCCAAATCATCTATCATGCCGATTAAACGGTCTATATCTTCCAACTCCGTATTTTCCGGTTCGATATGATCAAGAACTTCCATGAACATCGTGAGGCGTTCTTTTAAATATGTTAATTGTTCGTTTTTACCTGTAATGGATTTTCCCATGAGGCACTCTCCTTCCGTTCTTCTTTCATCGTAACGAAATCTGCTTGAAAGTGCAATGGCAAGCTATAAATGCAGCTCTCCGCCATTTGACAATTTTTGTCCCCATTGTTCATAATGGGTTAGTGCATTATTACGTAAGGAGTTTTAAATATGTCAATAATCAAGCAAGATCTTTTAACACCAATTACACCCAAGTATGATCCTTGGGAAGCATATATGGACGTTGAACAATATGGAAAACTCAGCCTTACCAATGTGGAGTTCACCACCACCACCCTTTGCAATATGCGTTGTGAGCATTGTGCCGTCGGTTACACACTCCAGCCCAAGGACCCGGATGCACTGCCTCTGGAATTACTGATCCAGCGCCTTGATGAGATCCCTTTGCTTCGCTCGCTCAGCATCACTGGCGGGGAACCGATGCTTTCAAGAAAACAAGTGAAGAATTATGTTTTGCCTCTATTGAAATATGCCCGCAGTCGCGGGGTCCGGACACAAATCAATTCCAATTTGACCCTTGACTTGGAACGGTATGAGGAAATCATTCCCTATTTGGATGTTCTCCACATTTCCCATAACTGGGGAACGATCGATGAATTCATTGATATCGGCTTTGCCATGATGGACCGAAAACCATCCCGGGAACAGCGAAAGAAATTATTTGATAAAATGATCGAAAATTCCCGTGCCCTGACAAAAGCTGGTGTGCTGGTATCTGCAGAAACGATGCTTAATAAACGGACATTGCCTCATCTTGAGCATATTCACAGGCAGATCGTCGATGAAATGGGATGTCAAAGGCATGAAATTCATCCGATGTATCCAAGCGATTTCGCTTCGGCACTTGAAACTTTATCACTGGACAAAATACGTGAAGCGATTCATCATTTACTTGATATCCGTGATGAAAATGTTTGGATGCTTTTCGGTACCCTGCCATTTTATCCATGTAATGACAGTAAAGAGGATATTAACCTGCTTCAACGCCTTTACGGTTCACATAAAGTGACTGTGCGTAATGACCCTGATGGACGTTCCCGGTTGAACATCAATATTTTCACCGGGGAAGTGATCGTGACCGATTTCGGGGATGCGCCTACATTAGGGAATATCAAAGAGCAGCCATTGACCGAATCCTATGAAACATGGATGAATTCGAAACTGGCCAATGAATTGAATTGCCACTGCCCTGCAGTCAAATGCCTAGGCCCGAATGTTCTCGTCAAAAATGCATATTACCCGAAAGAGGACTTCAGGATCAAGAAGTCAACCATATGAAGAAAAACTCGCCAATCCGGCGAGTTTTTCAATTTACCTGGGTTGCTGCGAGACTGTAAAACTGAAGGAAACATGGTCCTGAACCGGTATCCATGCACCGATGCCTTGGGAAGTGATGTTCTTTATCGTAATGGTTCTTTTATTTCCTTTTAGGTTCAAATACACTTCCCCATATGTGACCTTGCCTTTTTCATTTACGGCGGAAGCATAGCTGGATAAGTAACCAATCCTATTTGAAGCAACATTGTATACTTCATCTTTTTTCGTACCAGCTCCGATGATCGTTTCAAAAGCCAATGGCAAATTCGTTTTCTCAGTGGCTTTTAACAGCATCATTTTTTGAACATCCTCTGTCTTAGGGATTTTCGCTGTCAGACCGCCACTCACTGCCTTCTGACTTTCCTGGACATAACGGATCTTGTATGGAACTTCACCGCCGCGATTATCATAGTAATTCGTATTGATTTTTTGGTATTCCCAGTTTGGTGCCGTTTCCAAAGACTCATAATTCAATGCCCAATGGCCAAGGTAAATGGTCGCCCTGTAACCAAAAGCAAGCGGCGCCTTTGCAACTGCCGATTCATTCAACATATGGATGAGTTCTGGATTTTCAATCTTGATATCCGACGAATCGATCAATTGTTTCGCAAACGTACTTGGCTGAAGCATCGGAAGATCCTGGGTCGGGTTCGGGTACGTATTCTCCTTTGCAATATTCAATACGGAAGGAGGGATATTCACCTTTTTCGGACTTGCTTTGTCTACTGGTATATCTGCTGCAAAACTTACATTCGCCTGTATGAAGGCAATTAGGGCAATCATCGTAATAAGAATTGTTCTTCTCATGCTGTCGCACTCCTTTTGAGGGGTTCAATCATTTTGTTTATAGATTTTGTTTTTAGCCAACATTCTATACATTTCATTCCGATTTCAACTTTGTAATGAATTTGTAAAGTTCTGAATATTTACTTTTCTTTTGGAATCGGTTATAATTAATTTACATTATAAAAAGGAGGCGAAATCGTTCATACCTATTAAACCTTAGGAGGTATGCTTATCGAACAATCCATGAAACCCTTTTAAAGGATGACAGAAAACGAATTCGCCAATACTTAAATCTGATGTAAAAGGATGGTGTGACACTCTAGAATATTTTCTCAACTTTTACAAAGCATGATGAAAATTTTTGGAATAACTTATGAATGGTAATTTACTAATATAGAAATGACTCTGCTAAATCTAACCTGAGCAGAGTCATTTTTATTTTATAAAAAGAAAGACCTTCCGTATCGGAAGGCCTGCATTCTTATAATAAGTAAAATCCAATTCCCATAATGAAGTAAGCGGCCAATAAGGTAAGGCCTTCAAACCAGTTCGTTTCCCCGTCATTAGAAATCATGATCATCAGAAAGACTGCTGTAACCATTGAGATCAGTTCTGGCATTGTGAAGACAAGCGGCATATGCGTTGGATACATTAACGAAATAAGTACGAGTACAGGAGCTACGAACATCGCAACTTGAAGCGTGGAACCGACGGCTATCTCCACTGCGACATCCATTTTGTTTTTATAGGCCATTATGACTGCGGACGCATGCTCTGCCGCGTTACCCACGATTGCAACGATAATGACACCGATGAATAACTCAGACCATCCGAAGGTTTCCCCCACTTCACTGAACGTATGGACAAGTTTTTCCGATACGTACGCAACGGCCAATGTAGCGGCAGCAAGTATTATAATTGCCTTTTTCCTGCTCCACTCCGGTACTTCCTCTTCATGTTCCGCGGGTTTCTCCGTATGCTGATATACCCCGCGGTGAGTAACCAATTTAAAGAATAATGCAGCAAGGTATAATAAGATCAATATAATGGAAATTCCTACACTTAACGACATCGTGCTTGATTCACTCATGTCTTGTGTGAATACTTCCGGTATGACGAAGGCCACAATAACTGCAAAAATCAATAGACCGGCATTATGCCTCGCATCGAATACATTAAACTTCTGCCGTTTGTATTTAGTCCCTCCGACAAAGAATGAAAGTCCTGCCACCAACAATAAGTTTCCTAAAACGGAACCAGTTAAAGACGCCAACACGACCCCAACAAGCCCCGCCTTTAATGAAAAGATGGATATGATCAATTCCACTGCATTACCAAAGGTTGCATTCAAAAGACCGCCAATCCTTGGTCCCATGACGATTGCTAAGCTTTCAGTCGCCCGGCCCATGAAGCCTGCTAGCGCGACGATGGTTAAGCAATATACGATGAACATGATCACACTCGGCCAGTGCAATAATGACCCGATGACTGATATGGGGACGCCTAACAGGACAAGCCCAAAAAATATTTTATTCACGATACTTCTCCTCACAATCCTATAGTTCTTTTTATGTAACAAAAACTATCATACAAAATCTTTGTGCGATGACAAAGGAAAATTTTATCATCTTCTCCTTTCTTGTCAATATTTACCCAAATTTCTATTGCTTAATCCTCTTCCTAAGATGTAACATCAAGAAGGTATACATTTCTTAGGAGACTTGATTTCATGAATAATAAATTGCTTTTTAGCGTTTTAATCTTAATTGTCGGCATATCGGGGTTTTCACAGGGAATGCTTCTGCCGGTCATTGCCATCATTTTTGAAAATGACGGAATTAGCTCATCCCTGAACGGGTTTCATGCAGCCTCGCTTTATATCGGAATTCTGTTGATTTCTCCTTTTATGGAAGCCCCGCTCCGTAAATACGGCTATAAGCCATTGATATTATTTGGCGGGATAACGGTCATTCTATCGCTTGCATTATTTCCTGTTTGGAAATCATTCTGGTTTTGGTTCGTCCTGCGTTTCTTCATTGGAATCGGCGATCATACACTTCACTTCGCTACCCAGACATGGATCACTGCCATTTCACCAAAAATGAAGCGCGGAAGGAATCTTGCCATTTATGGACTTTTCTTCAGTCTTGGCTTCATGGTGGGCCCGCTGATGACGAAGCTTCTCGAGATTAATCAGTCTTTGCCTTTCATTATCACATCCATGCTTAGCCTTCTGGCTTGGTCCGCTGTTTTCCTTATTAGAAATGAACTTCCTGAACAGGATGATTCCGAAAGCACATCATTCGTGGGCACACTCAAAAGGTTTACGAAAGTGAGCCGCATAGCTTGGGTCGCTTTTTTACTTCCGTTCACATTTGGCGTGCTCGAAGCATCATTGAATAGCAATTTTCCTGTATTCGCCCTGCGCTCCGGAATCGATTTAACCGCCGTTTCCATCATCATTCCGGCATTTTCCGCAGGGACTCTGCTCACCCAGATTCCCTTGGGGATGATCAGTGACCGTTTTGGCCGGCGAAAGACCTTGCTGACAATCCTTTTTTCAGGGTTTGCCATATTCACGCTTGCAGGGATTTATTCCTATTCAGTGATTGGTCTATTCATCTGCTTTATGTTTGGCGGAATGATGGTTGGTTCGACCTTTTCGCTGGGGATCAGTTATATGGCAGATCTTTTGCCTCGAAACCTATTACCTGCAGGAAATTTATTATGCAGTATTTTCTTTAGTCTCGGCAGCATTGGCGGTCCATTTTTTGGCGGCCTGGTCATTGAACATATACAAGGCGGGAATTTTTTCTACATGATCAGCATCATGCTTTTCCTTGTCTTCATTTCATTGGCCTTGTTTAAGGAGAAAATGCCTGCTTCAGTTATGTAATATAGTTTATTATCTGGACTACTTCTTTTATTATTCAATTTGAACGGTATTTATCAAGAGTGCCTGTATTCGATACTTTATATTTTTTCCTAGATTAGAATCATTCTTCTTTATTTCTGAATAGGATATGTGGTAATATAATATTAACAAAAGGGACATCACCTTAATAAACCTTTGAAAACATTGCTGTCATCGCAATTACGGTGGCAGCTTTCATATTTTATCCAGAGAAATGACGTTGATTATCTTTCTCAATTATATATAAAGTAAATGATAATCTATATCATTTACACAAAATAGAGAAGAATGTGGGAGGGAATCTTATGACTACAGATACTAAACATTTAACCCAACCGGCTACATGCAAAACCACTTGGTTGGAAAAAGCAAAACCTCATTTAGAACTTATTGCCGCATTATTCAGCGGTTTATTAATAGTTTTGGGCTGGGCCCTTTCAAAGAACGGAATGGAGTCCGCTTCCATAGTCATATACTTAGCCTCTTTCTTGATTGGCGGATATGCCAAGGCAAAAGAAGGCATAGAAGATACGATTGCCGACCGGGAATTGAATGTTGAGATGCTGATGATTTTTGCGGCCATCGGTTCTGCGGTCATCGGATACTGGACGGAAGGTGCCATATTGATTTTCATCTTCGCTTTAAGCGGCGCCCTTGAGACTTACACGATGAATAAAAGCCATAAAGAAATTTCGGCACTTATGGACTTACAGCCTGAAGAAGCACTGCGCATCACTAACGGATATGAGGAAACCGTGTCCGTTTCCCAGCTTCATATCGGGGATCTGATTTTAGTAAAACCAGGAGAGAGAGTTCCTTCAGATGGAAAAATCACGGATGGACGTACCAATATCGATGAAGCGGCCATTACTGGCGAATCCATACCAGTCAGTAAATCATTGGATGATGAAGTTTTTGCTGGAACGGTTAATCTCCGTGGTACGATTACCGTGGAAATCACCAAACCAGCAAGTGAAACATTATTTCAAAAAATAATCACTCTCGTTCAATCCGCACAAAGTGAAAAGTCCCCTTCCCAGCTGTTCATTGAACGGTTTGAAGGGACTTATGTAAAAGTGGTATTGACGGTTGTCGGTTTGATGATGTTCGTACCCCATTTCCTATTGGAGTGGAGCTGGACCGAGACATTCTACAGAGCGATGATCCTGCTCGTTGTCGCTTCGCCTTGCGCCCTTGTGGCCTCTATTATGCCAGCTACACTTTCTGCCATTTCAAATGGTGCTCGTCATGGCATTTTATTTAAAGGCGGCATCCATCTTGAGAATCTAGGTAACCTGCAGGCAATTGCTTTAGATAAAACCGGTACATTGACAAAAGGAAAACCAGAGGTAACAGATGTCATTATCCGTAATGATTTAAACGAAGAAGATTTCTTATTTCATATTGCATCTGTTGAAAATTATTCGAACCATCCTTTGGCAACATCAATCGTACGTTATGCCAAAACGAAATTGCAAAGAGACATCATTAAACCGGATAATATGGAAGATATCTCAGGTAATGGTGTTCAAGCATACATCAATGGCGTGCTTTGGCAAGTCGGAAAAGCTGATTTCGTCGGTCGCAGTGAAGCAGAACGATTCCAAAATGGCATTGCGCTGACATTAGCTGAACAAGGTAAGACAATCGTGTATGCAAAAGATAATCAAGGAATTGCCGGTATACTCACTTTGAAAGATGTCGTGCGTGAAGAAACCGTTACAGCCATCGAAGCTTTGAGAAATGAGGGCATCCATACGGTCATGCTGACAGGCGATGGTGAAAAAACGGCTAAAGCGATTGCCTCGGAGAGCCATATTGATGCATATATTGCCGAATGCCTGCCAGAAACGAAAGTGACTGAAGTGAAAAAGCTGAAAGAACATTTTGGCACTGTAGCAATGGTTGGGGATGGCATCAATGATGCACCTGCACTAGCAACAGCTTCTGTTGGAATTGCAATGGGTGAAGGAACGGATGTTGCCTTGGAGACAGCAGATGTCGTTCTGATGAAGAATGACCTGCCGCGCATCGCGGAAGCAGTCAAATTATCCAAGAAAATGAATCGGATCATCAAACAAAACGTCATCTTTTCAATTTCGGTCATCATGATCCTGATAGCATCCAATTTCCTTCAATTCCTTGACCTACCATATGGAGTCATTGGCCATGAAGGAAGCACAATCCTCGTTATACTGAACAGCTTAAGACTATTGAGAAACTAAACATGAAAAAGGAGCCATACAAGGCTCCCTTTTTTTATGTTCATTTAGTGATATCCGTTCTTACCGTTTGCAGAACCTGATGTTTTATGGTTCGAACCTTTATTTTTCCCTTTTTGCTTTGTGCTGCCATCCTTTTTACTCATGAAAGAACTCCTCCTCTTTAAAAGTTGTCATTTCTTGAATAGTATCCGCAGCATGATAGTCCGCTATTACGGAAACTCCAGGAAGTTCATTCACATTCTGGCTTTTTCTTTTCACTTATGAGCGCATTTATTTCCCCGCCCAGTATGATGATGAGCCCCGATAAATAAAACCAGACCATTAACACGATTATCCCTCCAAGACTTCCATATGTTGCGGAATAATTAGCGAAGTTCTCCACATAAAATGAAAACAAAAAAGAAGCGAGACTCCATCCTGCCGTTGCAAAGATTGCACCAGGCAGTACGGTTATGCACTTCAGCTTAATGTTGGGCGCAATCCAATAAAGGATGGTAAACACAATTAAAAATACAAGCGTACTGATCACCCAGCGAATTTGGTTCCAAATCGTAAGAAACTCATCGGATTGTCCAATTTCGGCAAATAGGAACACTCCGATTTGTTTTCCGAATACCGGCAGCAATAAAACGACAATAAAAACAAAAATCATCGCTAAAGTTAGAAGAATCGACATTCCCCGGGAAATAAAGAAAGTTCGACTTTCTTTTACACCATATGCATGGTTAAATGCTTTAATGATTGCATTCATCCCATTCGATGCCGACCATATCGTTCCGATGACACCAAACGACAATAAAGTCCCATTCGCTTCCATCACTTCCGATAGGTTAGCCTCAATGATGTTCATCGAATCGTCAGGTGCATATGTACGGACGGTATTTAATATATCTTCTTGTGAAAATGGCAGATAGGCCAATAAAGTGAATAAAAAAATAAGTAATGGAAACAGGGAAAGTAGGAAGAAATAAGACAGCTGTGCGGCAAGCCCAGACACATCATCGACCTGTAACCGTTTTACCAAAGTCTTGAAGAATGAGCCTTTCAGCCATTCTTTTTTATTGGCCATACCTCCACCCCATTTTCTAATTTAAGGAAATTTGATCGTGATTTCTAGAAGATGGCTCTTCTTCCTCTGCAGCAAAAACTTCCTTCGTCTCCATCACCACTTGGGCCACTTGTGATGGAATATCTTTCATTTCCTCAACCTTTTGGGAAATGAAGGATACATCTTCGGAAATTTTTTCAACAGTGGAACGGACCTTGGATGATGTTTCACGTACTTGTGTAAGCACCCCATTGGGATTCTTCACGAATTCCTTCATATTACTCATGCAGCTTTTGCTGTTTTCCAATACAGAATAACGCGTTTGCTTGTCAAAAAGGCTTATTGCCGCCCCAGCTAACGCCCCAATAAAGACCGCTTGCATAAATTTACTTTTCTTGGCACACTTATATTCTTCTCGAATGTTGCTCATATATTCTCCTCCTCGTCATATATTAGTTGATGGATAATGGTAGCTATCTCCATTATACAATGTTTAAAAAAGTTTTTTCCTATCTTTTCCCAAACTCTCTAACTTTAAAACGCGAAGATGACCAAGTATATCGGGGGTCATGCTTCGCATCCCACCCGAATATTCATTGACTTCCAGCGGTAATCATGCAAAGATGAAAATAATTTAGGAACGTATGAAAGGATGAAGGAAAATGGATTTAACGCAAAACACAGCCGAAAGTGTCGAGTTTATGATCGAAGCAATCAAGGATAAATTAAAGGTGATGAACTTCGGAGCAATCAAATCAACTCATTTTGATATCGAAATGTACGAAGAGCTGCACGATATTTATACAATGGTGATGAAAAAAACGAATTTCAGTGTCCGTGAAATGGAAGCGATCGCTGAAGAACTTGGAAGACTGCGTAATAAGTAATATTCAAATCCTCCCATACCGGTGAGGATTTTTTTCATTTTAAAAAAAATTCTGCTACATTTGATATAGAAATTTGAAAACGGACAGGAGTTGTAAGCATGGTAGAAAGAAGAACGCCCATCAGCATTGCAGAAGCAGTGGAAAAAGTGATGAAGCATAAATTAATAGGACAAGTGGAACTGATTCCTCTCGAGGACAGCCAAGACCGTTTTTTGGCTCAAGATATTGTAGCTACAAATGATGTTCCGCATTTTAACCGCTCCCCATATGATGGATTCGCCCTCAGGTCCAAGGATACTTCTGAAGGTTCCATAAATAACCCTCTCGAGTTCGAGGTGGTGGAAGAGTTGGCTGCGGGTATGGTGTCGACTATTCCTGTACAAAAAAATCAAGTGGCTAGAATCATGACTGGAGCTCAGATGCCAGCTGAGTGTGATGCCGTAATCATGCTCGAACTTACGAAGGAATTCGAAAAGGACGGAAAGAAGTACATATCATTTAAACGCTCACTTAAGGAAGGCGAAAACGTTTCTTTTCAAGGCGAGGATGCAAAGAAAGGAGATGTTCTTGTAAAAAAAGGAACAGCGATTAATCCAGGGATCATCGGCTTGCTGGCAACATTCGGTTATGCCGAAGTGCCAGTTGCCAAGAAGCCTGTCGTCGGATTATTCGCTACGGGATCGGAACTGCTTGATGTTAATGAACCGTTGCAGCCCGGGAAAATACGCAACAGCAATTCACATGCCATCTCCGCCCAAATTCGGAGGGCCGGGGGAGAAGTCCGTTTTTATGGAAAGCTTAAGGACGAATTCGAATTAAGCTACGATGCCATTTCGACTGCCTTGGAGGAAGTGGATCTGCTCATTACAACAGGAGGAGTTTCTGTCGGTGATTTTGACCTTCTCCCGGATATTTATCAAAAGATTGGCGCTGATGTCTTATTCAACAAAGTGGCCATGCGCCCCGGCAGCGTTACGACCGTAGCGGTATATAATGACAAATTTTTATTCGGTTTATCCGGCAATCCATCCGCCAGTTATGTCGGCTTTGAACTATTTGCAAGACCGATCATCCGCACCATGCTGTTTTCGGAACATCCGCATTTAAGAAAAGAGACGGCCCAATTGGCAGAGGACTTCTTAAAACCCAATCCATTCTCACGGCTGCTTCGTACCCGATTATTTTACGAATCCGGCCAGTTGAAGGTAATTCCAAGCGGTGTGGATAAATCCAATATTACAACAAGTTTGGCAGGTGCCAATTCACTGACCGTCTTACCTGGAGGGACACGTGGTTTCCAAACGGGGGATTTCGTGGACATCCTGCTCCTCGATGACCAGGAAGGATGCAAATGGCCTTGGTGAAGCCCTTTATTTTTCAGGTGGTTGGCTACCAAAATAGAGGAAAAACGACCTTCATAACGAATTTAATCAAAAAGCTTGGCGAAGCCAAATTGGAGACAGCCGTTTTAAAACATCATGGACATGGCGGAAAACCGGATGTTACAGGCACGAAGGATTCCAATAAACACTTTCTTGCTGGGGCGGCCGCTTCACTTGTTGAAGGAGATGGAACAATCGAGCTGCTCGGCAATTTCAAGGGGAGAGCCCCTATCACTGAGCTAATTCAATTACTGTGTCTATTTCTCCCTGATGTGATCTTAATTGAAGGTTATAAGCAAGAGGACTTTCCTAAGATCATTTTAATCAAGGAAGTAAGTGACCTCCTGTTATTGGAACGGCTTACCAATGTCAATGCGGCAGTGGCTTGGCCCGAATGTCTGGAACAAACCAGGAATCATGCTTCAGTACCAGTCTTCCCTTTGGATTCGGATGAATTCATTACATGGTTTTTAGAACAAATATGAAGGAGGAGGCGGACAATGTTCATTCAATTCCCCATGGAAAAACGCCGCAAGATGATCGAAAGTATCCAAGATTATGTGTATCAGGAACATGGGAAGGAAATCGGTGAAATCGCTGCTGAAAATCACTTGCAGTTCATTTTCGAAAATATCGCTCCCTTTATTTACAATGAAGGTATCAAAGATGCTAAAAAAGTCATTGAGGACAGATTAGGAAATATCGAAGAAGATTTGTATTCATTGGAACGTCCAATCGATTAAAATGAAAAACAGCATCATAATCGATGCTGTTTTTTTTAAGTTCATTGTTCGGTTAGAATAAGCGGGCCGTTTTTCGTTATGGCAATCGTATGCTCATATTGAGCCGAGTATTTCCCATCTGCAGTGGCTGCCGTCCATCCATTCGGATCGCGGCTCGCTTTATATGTACCTACGTTTACCATTGGCTCGATGGTGAATACCATTCCTTCCTTAAGACGCGGACCTTTATTCGGCAGTCCATAATGCGGAACTTGCGGCTCTTCATGAATGACATTCCCTATCCCGTGTCCGATGAAATCACGAACGACAGAGAAGCCTTCCGCTTCGACATATGTTTGTATGGCATGACCTATATCTCCAATCCGATTGCCTTCCACACATACTTCAATCGCCTTATATAAAGATTCCTTCGTCACTTTCACTAAATGTTCGGTTTCCTTTGAAACCTTACCGACCGTATACGTCCAAGCAGAGTCAGCAAGGGCCCCATTATAATTGACGACCATATCAATCGTTACGATATCTCCATTTTTCAAAGGGGTCTTACGAGGGAAACCATGACAGATTTCTTCATTTATGCTGGCACATGTCGCATATTCATACCCTTTGTAACCCTTTTGTTCCGGCTTCGCACCATGTTTTTTTAAGAATCCTTCAACAAATTCCTCTATTTCCCATGTTGTCACACCAGGAACAATCAACTTTGCAATCTCCCTATGACAAGCTGCCAAAATTTTACCCGATTCATGCATCGCTTGAATTTCACGTGCAGATTTTAATACGATCAATCGTGACACTTCCTTTTTTATTCGTCTCTCCTTTTATTTTACTGCAAAGATTGAAGTATATGAATCCTTTAAAATGAAAAATCCCGGCAGCTGCCGGGATTTTTCATTATTCCAATAGATTGAGCGATTCCCGGTTAAATGCCGGAAGATCCTCAGGTGTCCTGCTGGTTACAAGCTGGTTGCCGCAAACCACAACCTCTTTGTCCAAATATGTGGCACCTGCATACTCCATATCGACTTTAATGGATGTATAACCTGTTGCGTGGCGTCCTTCAAGTGTTTTGGCCGTAATCAGCAACTGCGGTCCATGACAGATCGCAAATACAGGTTTTTTATCATCCATGAACGATTTTGCGAAAGATACGAAACGTTCGTCAGCACGCAGTTGATCAGGCGAGAACCCACCGGGGATGAATAATGCATCGAAACTTTCTGGTTTCACCGAGTCGATGCTTTCATCAATCTCGACTTCTACCTCCCCTTGTTTCCCTTTAACAGTTTTCCCTTTCACCATTTCAATCGTCGTTACCTTATGGCCGGCTTCTTCGAATGCTTTTGCCGGTTCACTATACTCCGAATCCTCAAACATATTCGTTACTACACATGCGATATTTTTACCCATAATAATTCATCTCCTCAGTTTTTGATTGAATGAACCTATTTGCACTTTATTTATGTTCCCTCTGCCACTATAAATAAAACACATAATTAATAGTTGTCCCTTTTGTTTATGAGTAAATCCCTAAGTTTCCGGCTGTCCACTTTTTCCTTTACCCAATGCAAATCAATGTTTAGGATACAAGCCAACAACGTGTATCGCATTGATGATTCTTTTATTGATCCATTTCCTGTTTTCTTTTGTATTCAAATTTCCAAATATCCTTTTCCGCCCTTCTTCCGTGGTTACATAGTAATTAGGCAGGTTATTCAATGATAATGTGATGATGTCATTTTTACATTTCCTGCACGAACAAAATGTTTGGTATTCCATACCTGACATTAAAACCTGCACCCATGTCACTACGATTTCTTCCATCACATTTGTGTATTCTCTTTCCATATATTCTCCTTCAAAAAGAAAAACCCGTCCATTCCTGACAGGTTTTCACTCATTTATCGCTGTCCGTGGAACAATTAGGATTTCAACTCTCCTGTTTTTCGCCCTTCCTTTTTTCGTTTCATTGGAAGCAACCGGCTTGAATTCCCCATGTCCTTTAGCACTGAACATTTCGGGATCCAAATCCTTATTTTCGAGGAGAAGTTTCATAAAATTCACGGAACGCATCACGCTCAGGTCCCAATTGGATCCATACTGGTAATTTTTAATAGGAATATTATCAGTATGTCCACTTACGATAATATTTCTAGGTAAGTCCATGACCAATAAATCCGAGATTTCTTTAGCGATTTTACGGTTTTCACTTCTCACCTCGGCCACACCCGATTCGAACAGCACGTTTTCCCTAATTGAAATCAACATGCCTTCATCCGTAAGGTTCGTTCCCAATTTATCCGTTAAATCATTCTTTTCGATGTAGGCATCAACACGCTCCTGAACTTCCGTAAGTTCTTCCTGCTCGTTTTTCCCTAGCTTTTCAAGATCTTCTGCACCTGTTTTTTGTTCTGGTGACGTCGGCTCATTGCTGGGGGAATCACTTGGATAATCCATAAAACCCGTTCCGCTTGTAAAAACCTGATTAAATACATTGGACAACTGCTGGAACCTTACTGCATCAACCGAACTTGAAGCGAACAAGACGATAAAAAGCGCGAGAAGCAATGTTAAGATATCGGCATAGGGAACCAGCCATGATTCATCGATATGCTCTTCATGCCTTTGTTTCTTTTTCCGCCTAGCCATCTTCTCTCACATCGCCTTCCAACCACTTTTTACGATCTCCAGCAGGCAAATATGATGTTAATTTCTGTTCAATCGTTCTCGGAGCTTCCCCTTCGATGATCGATAAAATACCTTCTATCATCATTTCTTTGATTCTGACTTCCTGCTGCGATTTCCGTTTGAGCTTATTGGCAAATGGATGCCATAGCACATACCCCGTGTAAATCCCCATCAAGGTCGCGACGAACGCGGCAGATATGGCATGTCCCAATGCCTCCGTGTCAGCCATATTACCCAATGCAGCAATCAGCCCGATTACCGCACCCAGTACGCCAAGCGTCGGTGCGTATGTACCGGCTTGACTGAAAATCGCTGCCGCGCTTAGATGACGTTCTTCCATCGCGTCTATTTCCTCTGCTAAAATATCACGGATATAATCGGCACTCTGACCTTCGACTGCAAGATTCAAGCCATTTTTCAAAAAGGTATTATCCACTTGATCCGAAATGCTTTCCAATGCTAATAAGCCTTCTTTCCTGGCAATGACGGCCCATTCCGAAAAGGTTTTTATTAAATCTTCCGGCCTTGTCAATTTTTGTTCAAAGAATAAAATCTTGAATATTTTTGGTAGTCTTTTTAATTCCGACAAAGGGAAAGCCGTTACGACAGCAGCTATCGTCCCTACAATGATGATCAAAATAGCCGCCGGGTTAATCAGCGCCGTTACACTAACACCTTTCAACACCATTCCGACTAAGATGGCCACAATACCCAGAACTACGCCCAAAACTGATGTTATATCCATAATACTCACCCATTCATTTAAAGTCTCGTCTCCTCCTTATATCGGATGAAGTTCAAAAAAAGTGAGGATTATTTTACTATTCGATTTCAATTTTCATTAAATCATCACAAAATCCACCAACTTTATTGCCTACATGAGCTTAATCAACAGCATTTCAATGGTTCTGGCACTTTATCATTTCGAAAATGGAATTATCAGCCTGTTCCGTTCGTACTTTTCTCATAACGTCTGGAATATGCCGCATTTACTCGTGAGTTTTTGGGGTTTACTCGTGAGTTTTGCACTTTTACTCGTGAGTTTTAAACTTTTACTCGTGAATTTTGCTCATTTACTCGTGAATTTTGCTCATTTACTCGTGAATTCCGTAAAACGCCAAAAGGACAAAGCCTGTCAGCTTTGTCCCTGTTCTTGTTTCCCGGGGCTTCTTCCGGCCAGCCATTTTATGATTGGTGAAAGAAAAAATAAAATGAATAAGATCCTGAATAAATGAAAGCTTGTGACAACGGATAAATCTACATGCACAGACATGGCTGTGACTGCCATTTCGGCGACGCCGCCTGGCGCCATGCTCAAAAATAGTTCGTTCGCCTGTAAAGATAGGATCGGGGCAAACTGAATGGAAAGATAATAGCAAAATCCAATCAATAGGACATTACTGACGAATACGGCCCCGAACATCTTTCTGAAAAGTCGTGGATTATCAATTTTCAGTGTGTAGCCTAAATGTGCGCCGATCAACAATTGCGACAAGTTCAACCAAAAGTCAGGAATCTGCGGGGCACCTGGGCCTGCTAAATTGAATAGTGCTGCGGCCATGAGAGGTCCTAGCAAAAAAGGCAGCGGAAAATTGGCTTTCTTTGTGATGAAGATGGATAAAAGCAAGGTTAGCAACATCATGATGGCTAATTTCCCATCATATTCAAATAAGAAAAACGGCCGCTCCGTTACGGCCATTATCGCACCTGATTCAACTGACATTACATGAGTCACAATCCAAGGAACAATGGAAATCACCAGGATGACCCGCAGTGTTTGCATGAAACCTACAACCGTTTCATCACTATCCTTCATTTCCTCACTTAAGACCACCATCTGGGAAAGACCTCCCGGAAAACTGCCCAGCATGGATGTTCCCAAGGATAAGTTCATTCGTTTTCCGACAAACCAGCCAGTCAACACTGTAAATGAAATGATTGCGATTGTCGTAAAAAGCATAACGGGCAGATATTCAATCATCTCATTTAACGATTGTTTCGTGAATGAACTGCCCAGTTGTAAACCTAGAATGACCAATCCAGTACTTCTAAATGTTTTAGACCAAAACAAGTACTTCCTTAACTTCACTTTCGCAATCATCACGACGAATAATGGTCCAAGCATCCATGGCAGGTATATTCCTAGGCTATCAAACGCATAACCACCCAGGAATGCCAAAAAAGCTGTAAAAATGACTTTAAAACTCTTACTCTCGATTAAATTTGCATTCAAAAAAATTACCTTCTTTATCTAAGCGGTTTTCCATCTATATCTTAACATAAAATATGTCGGTTCAAAGCTGTCATCCACGCTTGTTTTCGACTGAAGCGAGTAGCGCAGTAGTGATATATACTAAACCGGCTCATATGAGATGATATATTTGCAGCCTCCAGCTTACGTTTTACAATAGGCAGAATGTTGGCCCCATCAGCCATTCCGATGTCAGTGGATTGGTTACAATTGGGACATTTGCCGTTCTTGGCGCGCTCGCCATCGTCAATGCACTTTTATATTTCATCATGTTTTCGCTCCATGAAAAGAAACAGCATGGCACTTCCACCATTTACTAGATTTCCCACCCCCACAAACTCGCAAGAAAAGGTAGAATGATATATATAGGGGGTCAAACTCTTATGGAGGGGTGACTAGATGTTATCAAATACAGAAATAGGCATTGACTTAGGAACTGCAAATACGCTAGTTTACAGTAAAAATAAAGGAATCGTATTTAATGAGCCATCTGTGGTGGCCATTGATATAGAGACTAATAAAGTATTGGCAGTCGGTGTTGATGCAAAAAACATGATCGGGAAAACACCTGGAAATATCGTGGCAATCCGTCCGCTTAAGGATGGTGTCATTGCGGATTTTGATGTGACCGCGCAAATGCTTAGGGAAATCATGAAAAAAGCTAGTAAGGCTCTAGGTTTATCGATTCGCAAACCTAGTGTAGTGGTCTGTACACCATCAGGTTCCACTTCAGTTGAGAGAAGGGCCATTCAGGATGCAGTCAAAAGCTGCGGAGCGAAACAGGTCCACCTTATCGAGGAACCGGTAGCAGCAGCAATAGGTGCGGGCCTGCCTGTCGAAGAGCCCGTTGCCAATGTCATCGTTGATATCGGCGGCGGAACGACTGAGGTCGCTATCATTTCTTATGGCGGCGTCGTTTCTTGCAATTCAATCAGAATTGGCGGAGATCAATTGGATGAAGATATCAGCCAATATGTCAGGAAAAAACATAATGTGCTGATTGGGGAAAGAACAGCCGAGGAAATAAAAAAAGAAATCGGCTACGCACTCGTTGAACATTCCGTGATTACCATGGAAGTCAGGGGCCGCGATCTTGTAACGGGTCTTCCAAAACCGATTACAATATCATCCACTGATATCCAGGAAGCCATCCAGGAATCGCTTCTTCATATACTGGAAGCAATAAGGGCCACTTTGGAAGATTGTCCTCCTGAATTGAGCGGGGATATCGTCGATCAAGGAGTCATCTTATCCGGCGGGGGTGCACTTCTCAACGGGGTACAGGAATGGCTAACGAATGAAATCGTCGTCCCTGTCCAACTTGCGGATAACCCGCTTGAATCAGTTGCCATCGGAACCGGGCTTTCACTTGAGGTCATTCACAAATTACAAAAAGCCGTGTACTAAAAAGATAGGAAACCCCAACTTGGGGTTTCTTTTTTTATCATTCCAGGCTGATGTCCCCCCATGATGCAAACAGCAATCTCCACATTAAATAACTTCCCTGAAATATTTTACCTCGTTTAAGTAGAGAATAAGGAATAGTTTTTTTTACGTTCGAAAGCATGCATTTCTGTTTGGATAGGAATCACCTGTCGGACTAAATGCATGCAATGTTACATAATATGTGTTACAATGTAATTATGTTACATTAGCAAGAGGAGAAGATCTATGGAATATGTAGAAGCCTTTAAGGATATCAATCAAATCAGCAAAATGAAAACCTACTTACGCGCTCACTCCAGTCGAGATTATTTATTATTTGTACTCGGCATCAATACAGGTATGAAGATAAATGAAATGCTCGAAATCACCGTCGCCAGCGTTCTGGATGAAACGGGTAAAATCAAGGAGTTCTATGAGCAACGGACGGAAAATGACGAAGTCAACCAAATTTATTTGAACCTGAAAGTCCGTACCGCCTTACAAGAATACCTTAAAGGCTCGAAGGTTATCGAAGGTCAATTTTTATTTCTTTCCCCTAAGACAAAAAAGCCGATTACACGTCAACAGGCGCACCGAATCATTCATGATGCTGTGGAAGGTGCAGGGCTGACAGGCAAATTCGGAGCAAGTTCGATGCGTAAAACTTTTGGCTACCATGCCTATAAACAAGGAGTGTCACTGGCCTTGATACAGAAACATTACCATCATTCCAGTCCATCGGAGACATTAAAATACATCGGTATATCCAAGGAGAAGAAATTCAAGACGAATATTGACGTTAACTTATAAACATTCTGCTATCTTCTATTAACTCTAACCAACATTTTAAGGAGGAATTCCAGTGAAAATTAGAGAAAGTGAACTTCCTGGTATTGGCCAAAAATTCGAAATCATAACGAGAAATGATGAAAAGTTAGTAATCGTCATTCACGATGATGGCCGTCGGGAATTATACCATTTTGATAATGAACATGAGGACGTCATATCGAGCATCACCCTTAATGATCAGGAATCCCGGCAAATGGCTTCCATCATAGGCGGCATGGTCTATAAACCACAAGCACTTGAAACAATTGAAATGTCATTGGGTGACTTGGTGATAGAATGGTTCAAAGTCGAACCCGGTTCAAAGGCCATCAATCAAACGATCGGTTCGATTGATATCAGGAGCAATTATAACGTGACCGTCATCGCCCATTCTAAAAAAGGCAAAAAACAACTGAATAATCCTGGTCCTGACTCCATCATCGAAACAGGCGACACCCTTGTAATATCCGGTGAAAGAAAAGATATCCGTAACCTGATAAAAGAATTATTGACCGACGAAAGGAGTGACTAAGCTCATATGGACCATTTAGTCTTTGAAGTGGGAACTGCCCTACTTCTAGTGGCATTAGCCGCTCTCGTTGCAGGTAAATTCAAAATATCAAATGTTCCACTATTAATTATCATCGGGATGCTCGTTGGTCCCCATGCCCCGCACTTCGGATTAATTGACCTGCGTTTCATTGAAAGTGATGAAATCATAGCATTCCTCGGTCGTGTCGGTATTTTATTCCTTCTGTTTTACCTAGGGCTTGAATTTTCCGTCAAAAAGCTTATGAAGTCAGGGAAAAATATCGTGACAGGCGGAACCTATTACATTTTAATCAACGTGGGAATGGCCTTGCTGTATGGTTTCCTGCTCGGTCTTCCGTTAAAAGAGGTCCTGATATTAACCGGGATCATCAGTTTTTCTTCAAGTGCCATTGTGGCAAAGGTACTTGTGGACCTTAAAAGGACCGGGAACAATGAAACGGAGCTAATCCTTGGCATTATCATGTTTGAAGATATCTTCCTCGCTGTTTATTTATCAGTCGTATCCGGATTGGTATTAAGCTCTTCTGGTTCCGTTTGGGGAACATTACTTTCTACATTTATCGCGATTGGGTATATGCTGATATTTTTCGTTATCGCCCGGAAAGCATCTGGTGTCCTTAACAAATTATTCAATATTACCTCCGATGAGATTTTTATCATCGTCGTGTTCGCATTACTATTCTTCATCGCCGGTTTCTCGGAAACGATTCATGTTGCGGAAGCCATTGGTGCATTACTGCTCGGCCTGGTCTTTTCTGAAACGGAACATAGCGACAGGATTGAGAAACTTGTCATTCCCTTCAGAGACTTCTTCGGAGCCATATTTTTCTTCAGCTTTGGCTTGAGTATCGATCCGACGACCCTTGGCGGAGCTGTCTGGATGGTTCTTGGAGCTGTCATCATCACCATAATCGGTAACTTTGCAGCTGGCATGATTGCCGGACGCAAATCCGGTTTATCTCACAGAGCTTCCGCAAACATCGGTTTAACGATCGTTTCGCGCGGCGAATTCTCCATCATTTTAGCCAACTTAGGCATTGCCGGAGGTTTAATGCCTATACTAACCCCGTTTGCGGCACTTTATGTTTTAACCTTAGCGATTCTTGGGCCGATCCTTACAAAAGAATCCAAACACATCTATAATATCCTAAATAAAGTATTCAAATGGACCCCTCCGAAGGTTCAAAAGGAGCAGGAAAAAGAAGTCCAATAGAGAAAAAGGCCAGAAATTGCTGTCTGGCCTTTTTTCCGTTTACCTTTTATAACTCACTTACATGATTATACTTGTTATACAGTGGGCATAAAATCATACCTAGTAGTAGTATTGGTGCCGTCCTTGAAGTTCATCAGCACCTATTCACAGTTATGGAGAAACTTTCGAGAATTTGGGATATTAATTGACTTTAAGCATTTAAAATTGACTTGCCTCTCTCTCCAAATTTGTTTTTCGTAATTACGGAGTTCGGATCAATCACACGGGAGTAGCTGTAGGTTATGTCATTGTCACAAACTTCTACAAGCGCACGGATTAGAGGTTTCCATTTCTTTTCTTTTGAGGATTAACTTATAGTAACAGAGGGAATAGAAGCAGATAGCCTAAGTAACTATTCAGGAGTGATGCCCAGATGAATAAGTCGATCCAATTTTCAAAGAAACTTATTAAAGAAATAAAGGAAGATCGTGTGACCGGGCTGGCAGCAGAACAAGCTTATTACTATTTACTGGCACTATTCCCTTTGCTCATTTTACTGCTGTCCATATTACCTTATCTGAATATCGATATTCAGACAGCACTTGACACGATAAAAACCTTCATGCCTGCGGAAACGATGGAAGTCATCGAGAAAAATATCATCAACATATTATCTGAACGGAACGGCGGCTTACTGACTTTTGGTTTCCTTGGAACCATATGGTCCGCTTCCAACGGAATGAATGCGTTCATCCATTCCATGAATATCGCCTATGATGTGGAAGAAACAAGGAATTTCATTAAAGCCCGCTTCATTTCCATTATATTGACATTAGGTCTGGTTGTAGCATTCATCGTCATGTTGGGTCTCCCCGTCTTCGGAAAAGTCATCATCGAATTATTACAGCAAGTCATTCCGATCCCTGAAGAAACGCAAATATTATTCAGTTTATTACGGTGGGTCATCGCGGTTGTGGTCATCTCACTTGTCCTTGCCTTTTTATATCGCTTTGCACCGAATAAAAGTTTTCCCATTAAACATGTCATCCCTGGGGCAGTGACCGCAACTGTACTTTGGCTGGGAATATCACTTGGATTTTCATTCTATGTCAGTAACTTTGCCAACTACTCTTCTACTTACGGCAGTTTAGGGGGCGTCATCATCTTGATGCTTTGGCTGTATTTGAGTGGTCTGATTTTTGTGATCGGCGGAGAGATCAATGCAATTCTTCATCGCCAAAATTCCATTCCAAAAAAACCGTCACGCACCATCGTTCATCCTGTCCCGCTTAAAAGGTAAATCAATGAATGACAATGAAGATTGAAAAGCGGCTGTCCCATTCGGACAGCCGCTTTCCTATTTATCCCTTATTGACAAACTCTTCATATCTTTCATCATGGGCCAGCCATGCAGCGTATTTCCGCTTAATGTATTTTTCCGCTTCTGCAAAAGTATCGAATGTTTTTTTCTGTTGTTTTCCGTTGATTTCTACAATCCATTCCTCTTCTTCATCTTCATAGATGAATATGTCCTGTTTGTCTCTCGTTGAATATAGGCTACCCTCTGGGGATTCTTTTACATTCAATTGATTTTTATGTGCATCTCGTTTAAGCGGCTCGGAATAGAAGGTCTTTTCGACATATTGGCTATATGCCTTTTCGGACATCGTACAACCGGCAGCTTTTTGGTGGCCGCCACCATCATACTTGCCAGCAACCTCAGAAACATCTATATCATCGTGGATTGTCCGGAAGCTGATTCTTTTACCTCCTACCATCAGGATGGCTATATAATCCAGATGCGAGAACTCTTTCGATAGTTCATTACCCAATTCTGAGTGGTATGACTCTGCATGGACTACACCAGCTGTATGGGGACCGACCGTGGCCTGATAAACTTCTCTTTTTTTCCTGTTTATGTACCGATCTACTCGACTCTCTTCAACATTCAGAAGCGTTTGCTCCACTTCGTCAAAAGAAAAACTTTCAGCCGTGGACAGCTTATTTGCGATTTTCATTTCGAATTCCTCTATCGGAATCATGAAAAACAGGTCATTCAATCGCTTTGCCGTTGTATTTTTATTGACTTCCCATTCCCAAGTATCGTATTGACGGACCAATTCAACGAATTCAGCGACAATGCTTGAAGGTTCCAGCAATTTATTTTCAACTGCATACTGATAGAATAATGACGTGGCTGCCGTCTGTTTACCATCTTCCTGTTCGACAGTTACAGATGCCCAATCATGTTCGTTCAAATGCAGTGCTGACTTATGATGATCAATCAACAGCGCCTTGCCTCCATCTTCCACAAACTGAGTAATCATTTTTTCGTTATCTTCATCAACCGATAGATCAGTAACGATCAATGTATCTTCAATCTTGGCCTGCTCAAGAAATGCTCCTACATTCTGATTAAGGCGGCCAATTGAATTATAACTAACCACTACTTCTTCTCCGAATGCCAGCTTGGCTACAATGCCGCAGCCGACTCCATCTAAATCATTATGTGTAAAGAGATGGTACACACAAACCCCTCCTAATAACTAATAAATTTACTTTTCCCTAAAGACATGAATTTCAATTGCAATCTTTACAATTGTAGCATAATCATATCCGCATATTTTATTATGCTTCCATTACGTGATGCTTTTGTTCGGTTTTTTTTAAAGGAATTCCCTAATGATTCTTTATTTTCCATAATTTATACCAAAAAGTTTTGAAAACCCATTACTTTGAAATCGAGGTATTTCCATTGAAGAGGTTGAGGCGGGTGTCGAAGATCAGCACTAGCTAATCGATCAATGGCAAGGAACTTTACGAACTTTGAAAAATTGCTGAATGGTTTATGAAAAGTTGACTCAATCAGACCAAGATCCAGCACATCAAAAAAAGCCGCAGGAATATTATTCCCTGCGGCTTCCTTATGTGAAATCACTGCTCTATCAATTTTCCAAGGTTAGCCATTTCAATGGCACTTACTGCAGCTTCATAGCCTTTGTTACCTGATTTTGTTCCAGCACGTTCAATGGCTTGTTCAATATTCTCAGTTGTCAGCAAACCGAATATAACCGGTACACCTGTTTCCAAAGAAACGGAAGCCATCCCTTTAGCTGCTTCATTGCAGACATAATCATAATGTGAAGTAGCACCCCTGATTACCGTTCCAAGACCGATTACCGCATCATATTTACCTGTATTCACAAGTTTCTTAGCAATTAACGGAAGTTCAAAAGCACCCGGGACCCAAGCGATGTCAACATCATTCTCATCAACGCCATGACGCTTAAGGCCATCCAATGCCCCTCCTAAAAGCTTGCTTGTGATAAACTCATTAAATCTTCCTACCACGATTCCGACTTTCAATCCTGATCCGATTAATTGTGCTTCAATAGTTTTCCCCATGTCCAATTCCTCCTAATTTTTAAAAACAATATTATTTTTTTCATGTTAAGATTTAATTCCTTAAAAATCCTTCAAGCTTTCGGGATGTTCAGTTCAAGTTCCTGTTTCCCGATTTTATCATTGTGTTGAAGATACCGAATCAAATCGGCTATCGTAATGAATTTCAGGTTGAATTTATCAGCGATGACTTCTAAATCAGATACGCGGGCCATTGATCCATCTTCATTCATGATCTCACAAATGACACCGGCTGGAGCGGCACCGCATAACTTCGCCAAGTCCACCGATGCTTCCGTATGTCCTGCCCTTCTTAATACGCCGCCTTCTTTAGCGACTATCGGAAAAGTGTGACCAGGCCTTTGGAAATCTTCAGCGACCGAATCTTCATTAAGAAGCTCAAGGATGGTCAAGGACCGTTCAAAAGCACTGATTCCTGTAGAGGTGCTTTTATGATCGACACTTACCGTAAAAGCAGTGCCATGATGATCGGTATTTTCTCCTACCATAGGATGCAGTTTCAATTTTGCTGCCAGTTGTTCAGTGATGGTTGTACAAATCAAACCACGTCCATGAGTCGCCATGAAATTAATCGCTTCCGGTGTCGCCTTTTCGGCCAACACTACAAAATCCCCTTCATTTTCACGGTCTTCATCATCGGATACGATTACTACCTTGCCAGCCTTCAAATCTTCTATTGCTTCTTCTATTGTATGGAACATCATTACACCGCCCTTTTATTAGAATCCATGCTCTGCCAAAAACTCTAAATTCAGTCCTGGTTTTGGATTGCCATTTTTCATTTGATGTATTATATATTTCCCTATCATGTCGTTTTCGATGTTAACGATATCTCCAGCCGCTTTTTGTCCCAATACGGTGTCCTGATGAGTCAATGGAATCAATGATACTGTCAAAAGGTTCCTTTCGATCCCAAATATCGTCAAGCTCGTTCCGTCGATGGCCACGGAACCTTTTGGAATGCAAAAGGTACTAAGCCCTTCTTCCAATTGGATTACATAATATACGGCATTTTCTTTCCGTTCTTTTTTTATGATTGTTCCGGTTCCGTCGATATGACCTGAAACAAAATGACCTCCAAACCTTCCCTGTGCACTCATGGCTCGTTCGAGATTAACAGGTGATCCCAATTTTAACGTCCGGATCGAGGAAGCTTTGACCGTTTCCGGCATCACGTCGACCGTAAATAAACTTTTCGTGAAGGACGTTACCGTTAAGCAGACCCCGTTGACTGAAATACTATCCCCCAGATGCACATCTTCAAGGATTTTTTCAGAACGAATCGATAACTCCATACTGCTTTTTCCTTTTTTCAAGGAATGGACGGTACCGATATCCTCAATGATTCCCGTAAACATGTTTTTCCCCCTTTTATAAAATATAAAAAACCCCTTAGGATGACCTAAGGAGTTAACAGGAGAAATGAGTGAAAAAAATTGTATACTTAAAAAGCCTAATATTTTCATTTTCGAAAAATTAGGCGTACGTATACACTTGGGTTCCACACGTCCTTCTCCCATCCAGACTGTACTGTCGGCTTTGGAATCTCACCAAATCCTGCCTTTAACAGGCTCGCGGGCTTAGAATTTCTTCATCACCGCCGGTTGGGATTTTCACCCGACCCCGAAGGACTAAATTAATATGAATCTTTGAATATTTTATCACCATAATGTGAAGATGTAAAATTTCTAACCTTAAATGGTTCAATTGTTACAGAAACTTCCTCCCTTTATGAAATATCGACCCCCAAGTCCCCGATGTGCTCCAAAAAGGTTAACCAAGGTAAATATGTGGAATAGGGTTAGAGGATCACAATTCAAATAAGGAGGAAAACCATGCTTATTTCCATCATTAACTTGATATTCTATCTATTCGTCGTCACGATGAATTTTTTAGCCAATTTCCTGCCATTGAACGGCCAGACATCAGGAAAGATTTCCGATAAACTGGATGTCCTTTTCACTCCTGCCGGTTATGTATTTTCCATTTGGGGCTTGATCTATTTCCTGCTCGCCATCTGGGTCTTCAGGCAGTTTTTAAGTAAATATCAAAACAGCCCTGCTTATAAGGCATCCTTCCCTTGGTTCGCTTTAAGCTGTGTCCTGAATGTTGCTTGGCTTTTGGCTTGGCACTATGAACACCTTTTGTTATCCGTATTCATTATCATTGCTTTGTTGGTTACTTTAATGATCATTTATACAAGCATAAAAAAAGTAGGACACACGACTTTCGACCTATTTCCGTTTTCCGTTTATACAGGCTGGGTAAGTGTTGCAACCATAGCTAACATTTCTTATTACCTCACCTATATCAAATGGGACGGTTTTGGGGTTTCCAGATTAAACTGGACGATCTTCCTGCAGATTGCAGCAACGACCCTTGCCTTTGTCTTTGCAGGTAAAAACCGGGATTGGTGCTATCCTCTCGTATTCGTTTGGGCGTTCATAGGCATCGGGATACGAAATAGCGGCGCCTATCCGATAATCACAGACATTTCTTATATCCTGGCTGCCATCACTTTTATCGTATCCATCACCATCTTCATTAAAAATAGAAGGAACTAAATGAGGGATATGGTACCCTAAAATGCTTGCTGAAGATCTTGCCATACATCCTGCCAAGCTTCAAGGCCAACTGAGAGACGGACCAGCTGGTCACTGATGCCCATTTGTTCCCGTGAATCTTCAGGAACGGCAGAGTGCGTCATGGTAGCGGGATGCTGGATCAATGTTTCGGCATCCCCTAGACTTACGGCAATTTTGATAAGTTTCAATTTATTGAGGAATACCTGTGCATCCTGTTTTGTGCCATGCAATTCGAAAGAGATAAGGCCGCCGCCATGTTTCATCTGTTTTTGCATTATATAGTGATCCGGTGAAGCATCATCACCTGGATAATATACCTTTTTCACCTTTGGATGTTTCTTAAGTTCATGAAAGATTGCCGTTGCATTGGCCGAATGACGGTCCATCCTGACAGGCAAGGTCTTTAACCCCCGTAATAGTAGCCAGGCATCGAATGGTGAAATGATTCCACCGATATCTTTCTGTGTAGTCCCAGCTATATGATTCATGAATTCCTTTTTACCCACCACAAGTCCCGCAACGACATCCCCATGCCCGCAAAGATATTTAGTAGCGCTATGAAGGACGATATCACAGCCATATTCAAGCGGTCTCTGTAGGTAGGGCGTCGAAAACGTATTATCGACCACGACCGTCACATTATATTCCTTCGCAACCCTCACCACCATCTGTAAGTCGATCATTTTCATCGTCGGATTGATCGGGGTTTCTACATAGATGCAGGTCGTTTCTGGCCGGATCATTTTCCTAACCTGTTCTTCTGTATCCATTTCACAAAAATCATGAGTTATCCGGTATTTATTTTTCATTAGCTGCAGAAGGCCAAATGTACAACCATATACCCCCTGTGAGCAGAGGATGTGATCATCTGTTTTAGTTAACGCAAAAAGTACCGCTGAGACGGCAGCCATGCCTGAACCGAAAGCAAGACCAGCTTCCCCGCCTTCCAGTGCGGCAATCTTTTCTTCTAGCACTTGTACCGTTGGATTTCCAAGGCGGGAATAAATATATCCATCTTCCATACCGGCAAAACGCCTCTCCCCTTGCTCGGCATTTTCGAAAGTGAATGTTGAGGTTTGGAATAAAGGTGCTGCCAAGCTTCCCAAATGCTTCTTCGAGTCATATCCTTCATGGATGACTGCCGTTTCAAATTGTTTATACTTTCTTGTCATACCGTCTCCTCCTAACCTATGTCTATTTCTATCATATGTCAAAAAAACATATAAAGGAAGCGTTTTCATTCATATAAGTGGACCATGAATTCAGGAAATATTATCTGGTTTTCTGTTCAGTTGGATTCTGCAAATTGAGCAACTCTTTTAATTTTAATCCTAACGGGAATGTAAAAAAAGGGACAGCCGCCATGGCCGTCCCTTTTTCCGAATCATTCATCGACTACGATGTTTCCACCATAGAAGGTTACTCTCGTTAATGGAATCTCCAGTTCACGAGCCATTTTTTTCAGCTCCCGCTCTTCTCTTTCCGTTACGATTGAAATGACCGTGCCATCTGCACCTGCACGCCCAGTTCTACCGGATCTATGGATATATTGTTCGATGTTGTCAGCCATATCAATATGAACGACCGCAGTAAGACCTTTAATATCAAGCCCCCTTGCCGCTACATCCGTTGCTATCAGCATCGGGGATTTTCCGGAACGAAGCTTGCGCAGCGCTTTCTCCCTGTCGACTTTATTGGATTCACTGTGAAGCACGCCCATTTCAATACCTTTATAACTCAGCTTTTCATGTAAGACGCTCAGCTCCGCTATATCATTCAGGAAGGCAAGTGCCTTCACATCTTTAAGTCTTGTGATTTTCTCGAGAATCTTGGACTTTTCCCGTCTCTCAACAACAAAGTAAAGATGGTCCACCTTTGATTCCATTTTTTCATGCTTATCGATCTTGATCATTACGGGTTCATTCATGAACCCCCGGGCCGCTTTTTCCGTTTCTTCTGGCAGGGTTGCTGAAAACACCATGATTTGCCGGTCCTTTAGCGTTGTTTTGATGATATTATTGATTGTTCCCATATGCTCTGGAGTGATCAATTGGTCACCTTCATCAAGCACTATCGTCTTAACTTCATGCATCTTCAATTTCTTTTGGGCAATCAATTCGTAAATCCGCCCCGGTGTTCCAGCAATCACTTGTGGACGCTTCTTCAGTTTGTCCAACTGCCTTTTCACATTAGCACCGCCGATGAATGCTGCACCCGTAATGCCGCTTCCCTCTGACCAAATGCGAATTTCTTCATTGATTTGCATGACCAGTTCTCGTGATGATGCCAGAATCAAAGCTTGGGGCGACTTTTTTTCAGGATCTATCTTTTCCAGCAATGGCAGTAAATATGCTAATGTTTTTCCCGTACCAGTCGGTGATTCGGCCATGATATCCTTTCCCTCGACAATCACGGGAATCGCTTTCGTTTGAATCGGAGTAAGCTGTCCGAATCCGGACTTTTTCCAGACCTCTTGTATATATGGTTTTCTATCGTTCACTATTGCAGGTAATTCGCTCATATCGTTCTCCTTTAATATAAAACTTTTCCTATCTTTCATAGTACCATTTATTCTTGTCCTGTAGCCAACGGAATACGAATTGTAACCGTCGTCCCTTTGTTTATTTCACTTTCAAAATTCATTTCCCCCTGAAGGCGATGAACGATCTTCCGGCAAATTGCAAGCCCGATCCCTGTTCCCTTTTCCTTCGTCGAATAAAAAGGCTCACCGATCCGTTCAAGACGCTCTGGCACCATTCCCATGCCATTATCACTCACGCTGACTACAGCTTGTCCATCGATGGTTTGCAGCGATATATCAATTTCTCCATTATCCTCAATCGCTTCAATGCTGTTCTTGACGATATTGATTATCAACTGTTTAAGTTCAATTGAATCAGCCATAATATAAATCGGTTCGGCGGTTTTAACCCTTAGCCCCATTTCGATATTTTTCAAATTCGTTTCTGCCTTCATCAAAGTGAATACCTGTTGTAAACTGTCGGCAAGATCGATCCTGCAGAATGCGACATCCTGTTTCTTCCCAAGAACCAAAAGTTCACTTGAGATAATATTGATTCGGTCAATTTCCTTCAACATGATATCAGAATGCAGCGGGTTCACTTCCTTGGTCATATCCATTAACTGTACAAATCCTTTTAACGATGTCAGCGGATTCCTTATCTCATGTGCGACGGCCGCAGCCAGATGTCCGATAACAGATAGCTTTTCAGACATGATCATCAATTCCTCTTCGCGCCGCAATTCAGTAATATCCCTAACGATTGCATATACTCCAAGCATTTCCGAGTGAACGATGATCGGTAAAAAAGTTACACGGATTATCCGTTGTTCATCACTGCTATTCTGAATGGTCGTTTCGAATTTTACAGCCTCCCCTTGAAGGGACTGTATAAAGAACTCAGATACTTTATCACTTTCATTCCAGTTGATGAGATGATTCGCATTCTTGCCTTTCAAATTGTCACTATGATGACCTAACAGTTTTTCAGCTTCCGGGTTTATCGAAACAACATTTCCTTCGAGATTCAGCTCAAGGACACAATCCGGGTTATGCTTGAATAGCGACCGATACTGTTCATCCTTCAGAATGAATTCCTGTTGGGACCTCAACATTTTCCCCGTCCAATACCTGATTATGAAGTATAGGAAAAGCCCGGTTATGAATATGAACATCCACCCTTTGGAATGTTGAAACATTGCATATATCTGAACATCTGCCCTTGCCCGCGACATAGAGATGTAATCCGTAACGATAATCCATAAGACCCCAATGAATATATATATAAAAGCCACTTTACATGCAATTTTATGAGATTGGTTCATATTTTTTCCTTTGTATTGTTTTTTGGTTTATTATTCCCAAATCACTCAAAAAAAGCCCTCATGTTTTCAACATAAGGACTCTATGGATATTGTACCATATATATTTCATTCATTGTTTTATATCGTATAAAAATCAACGGCATTTTAACTGGACCTTCAATAAATCAAGAGAGGTTTTTAATGGCTTGATTGAATTCTTCTTCTATATCTTTTGTAGGCTTGGCCGATAATAAGCTGAAAACGACCACCGCTATTGAACCAGCGATGAAACCAGGAATGATTTCGTATACTCCAGCGAACTTATCGATCATATCCCAGACAATCACGGTTGCCGTACCGACAATCATTCCCGCCAGGGCTCCCCATTTCGTCATCCGTTTCCAATACAGGCTTAACAGAATGACAGGACCGAATGCCGCCCCAAAACCAGCCCATGCATAACCAACCAATTTAAGGATCGTACCGCTTGGATTAAAAGCCAATAATAGGGCAATGGCAGATATCGCCAATACACCAAACCGACCCACCAGCACTAACTCCTTATCAGATGCATTCGGCCGAATGAACTGCTTATAGAAATCATCTGTCAGAGCACTTGCCGATACTAACAGCTGTGATGCAATCGTACTCATGACCGCCGCTAAAATCGCAGCCAACAAGAAGCCTGTAATTAAAGATGGAAACAGTTCTTTAGCTAAAATGATGAAGACGGACTCCGCATTCCTTTCCCCTAAAGGACTGTTTGTCAGGTTAAAATAAGCTATCCCCACCAATCCGGTGAACATCGCTCCGACGATAGCAAAAATCATCCATCCCATACCGATTCGCCGTGCACTTTTCAATTCTTTAACAGATGAAACCGCCATGAATCGAACGATTATATGAGGCTGCCCGAAATAACCAAGCCCCCATGCCAGAAGAGATATGATGCCAATGGTTGATGTTCCTTCAAAAACATGCAATAAATTCGGGTTAATCGATTTTATTTCATTAAAGGCAGGATCCCAGCCCCCAATATTTATAATCGTGACAACTGGTACTAGAATTAAGGCAATGAACATGATTGTACCTTGTACGAAGTCCGTCCAGCTGACAGCCAGGAATCCGCCAAATAATGTATAAAGAATAACGACGCTCGCCGTCAGCCAGATGCCCCACCGGTAATCTAAATGGAAAGCAGTACGGAAAAGCTCACCGCCCGCTACCATGCCCGAAGAAGTGTAAAAGGTGAAGAAAATTAAAATGACCGATGCTGATACCACTTTTAAGACCCGGGAGCCATCTTTAAACCGATTTCCCAAAAAGTCGGGAATCGTAATCGAATTGCCGGCAATTTCCGTATATGTCCGAAGTCTTGGTGCCACGAATAACCAGTTTAAATAGGAGCCTGCACACAAGCCGATGACAATCCAGCCAGCACTCAACCCGCTTATGTACATCGCACCAGGGAGACCCATCAACAGCCAGCCACTCATATCGGAAGCCCCTGCACTCAATGCAGTCACAGCCGGGCCCAAGTTCCGGCCGCCAAGCATGTAATCGGTTAGGTTAGCCGTTTTCCGATACGCCAAATAGCCAATTAGCAGCATACCTACCATGTATATTCCAATTGATATTATAATTCCATACTCCAAAATGAATCCTCCTATTTATAGGTTAATTTTCATCTTGTAAGCTTATCAGAAAAAAAAACATATGTTAAGAAGTTCTTGCACCTTTCAACGATTTCACTTTCAATATAAATAAGAAAATTCATTTTATTAGAGTAAATCATTTTGGAGGAATACGCCATGCAATCCCATATCAATCAGCCAGATGGAGTCTTTCCCTCTGTTTGCTCTCTTGACTGTCCTGATCAATGCGGTTTACTGCTGCACAAAAAAGACGGGAAAATCATTAAAGTTCAAGGAGACCCTGATCATCCAGTCACCAAAGGTAATATTTGCAACAAAGTCCGAAACATGACTGCTCGCCTATATGACCCCAATCGCTTAAAACAGCCATTAAAGCGCATAGGTCCGAAAGGGGAAGGGATTTTCGCTCCAATCAGCTGGGAAGAGGCCATTGATATAATCACTTCCAAATGGAAAGACCTGATCGAATTGCACGGACCGGAAAGCATACTTCCCTACAGCTTTTACGGAAACATGGGGAACCTCAGCGCCGAGGGGATGGATCGCCGCTTTTTCAACAAACTCGGTGCAAGCATACTCGAGCGTTCCATTTGTAATGCGGCTGGCTCAGTCGGATACAGCTATACAATGGGTGGTTCATACGGCATCGATCCAGAAGAAACGATTCATACAAAGCTTTTCATCATGTGGGGCATTAACGCTGTGAGCACAAATATGCACCAAGTGACGCTTGCCCAGCAAGCCCGAAAAAACGGGGCCAAAGTAGTTGTCATTGACGTACATAAAAACCAAACCGGCAAGTGGGCAGATTGGTTCATTCCGATTCTGCCTGGCACCGATAGTGCACTCGCCCTCGGATTAATGCATATTCTATATGCCGAGAATCTAGTCGACCAGCCCTTTCTCGATGAATACACAGTGGGTGCTGCTGAATTGCGCGAACACGTCCGCCAATATGACCCTGCGACCGTCTCCGCGATAACTGGCGTTCCAATTGATGACTTATATGAACTAGCCAGGATGTACGGCACTACAAGTCCCTCATTCGTTCGGATAGGCAATGGCCTGCAGCACCATGACAATGGAGGCATGGCGGTACGTACCATTGCCTGCCTGCCTGCACTTACCGGCCAATGGATGGCGGAAGGCGGCGGAGCCATCAAAGGTAATTCAGGATATCTGGCCTTTAATATAAATGCCTTAAGACGTCCTGACTTATTGCAAAATAAAGCTACCCGGACCATTAATATGAACCAAATCGGTCAAGCTCTTCTGGAAAAAGAAAACCCGATTCGCTCCATGTTTGTATACGGATCAAACCCAGCACTTGTCGCTCCGAATGCAAATAAGGTGCAGGAAGGTCTAATGCGGGAAGATCTATTCACAGTTGTCCATGATCTATTCTTAACCGAAACGGCCATGTTTGCCGACCTCGTCCTTCCTGCCACATCATCTTATGAAACGGAGGATTTTTATAATTCATACTGGCATAATTACGTGCAAATACAAAAACCTGTAGTCGAAAAATATGGCCAATCGAAATCGAATGTTGAATTGTTCAAACTGTTAGCTACTGGAATGGGATTTGTGGAACAAGCATTTAGAGATTCAGAGGAAGATATGATACGGCAGGCGCTGAATTTTCCCGATAACCCGCATTTGGAAGGCATTACCTATGACTCCCTCTCAAAGAATCAATTTGTCAAAGCCAAAATGCAGCCGCTGTTCCCAGGAAAACTCCCGACACCAAGCGGTAAAATCGAACTTTATTCCGAACGGATGAAGCAGGATGGATACGAGCCTTTGCCAACATATACGCCAATCATAAAAGACAGCGACCTGCCATTTTTATTCATTCCGGCACCTAATCACAATTTCTTGAATTCAACCTTTTCAAATAATGCCAAACATATCTCCATGGAAAAGGAACCGAAACTGCACATGAATGCCGCTGATGCCAAAACAATGGGGATAGCCGCCGGAGATATGGTTAGAATCTGGAATGATCGCGGTGAATGTTTGCTTACCGCTGCTCCCGGTGAAAATGTGTTACCCGGCGTTCTTGTCAGCCAAGGCTTGTGGCAAAATGCACCTGAAACAAAACAACACATCAATTCCCTTACCCCAGATCGCCTCGCAGATATGGGTAATGGCGCCGTTTTCTTTTCAGGACGGGTTGATCTTGAAAAAGTCCGACAAAAGTAAAACAATATTTAGCATTCTTTAAATATATCTGCGATTTCTACATTTTATTTGCGTTTTTCGGATTTTATCTGCGATTCAGGCATTTTATCTCCGATTTCGACATTTTATCTACGTTTCTCAGATTTTATCTCCGATTTCGGCATTTTATCTGCGATTTCGACATTATATTTCCGATTCCACGAAAAAAGGCTGTTCCCCAAGGAACAGCCTTTTTTCGTCAAGCTATTTACTCTTCATCAAACCAGCCTGTTGGCTGAATATCCAAGTTGTTATTGATTTGCTTCACTTCGGTGTAAGCTTCGTAACCGAAGGTTCCCAGTTCGCGTCCATTTCCGCTTTGCTTGAACCCTCCCCAAGGAGCTTCGTTATAAGTCGGATGATATGAGTTTATCCACGTGATGCCGGCACGCACTTTTTTAATGACACGGTATGCTTTTGCGATATCATTCGTGAACACCGCTCCGGCTAAACCATATTTCGTATCATTGGCAAGTCGAAGAGCTTCCGCTTCATCCTTGAATTTTTGAACGACAAGCACCGGTCCAAAAATTTCTTCCTGAACAATCCTCATGTCCGGTGTTGTATCAACAAAAATAGTAGGTTCGACAAAGTAACCTTTATCCATGCCTTCTTCTTTAATTCGATTTCCACCGACGATTAATTTGGCACCTTCTTCTTTTCCGATTTGAATATACGATAAAATTTTGTTCATATGGGCTTCTGAAACGATAGGTCCCATCTGGCTGTTTTCATCAGAACCTGAACCTACTTTGATCTTTTTCGCCTTCGCAGTAAGACTTGCAATGAATTGATCGTAAATTGACTCTTCCAACAGTAAACGGGAGCCAGCTGAACACACTTGTCCTTGATTACAGAAAATCCCGTATAGAGCATAGTCAACGGCAGTCTCAAAGTCTGAGTCCGCAAATACGATATTAGGCGATTTACCGCCGAGCTCCAATGTCACTTTCTTTAGGTTACCCAGTGAAGCCTCCATGATCTTACGTCCTGTTGCCGTTCCTCCTGTAAAGGCTACTTTATCGATTTCCTCATGCTCTGCAATGGCTTGTCCGACAACTGGCCCCGCTCCCAACACAAGATTTGCGACACCCTTTGGCAATCCTACCTCATCCATGATTTCAAATAGTTTGACCGCCGTCACCGGAGTGATCTCAGATGGTTTGAACACAACGGAATTTCCTGCAGCAAGAGCCGGAGCCAGTTTCCAGGCGGACATCATCAGTGGGAAATTCCATGGAACGATCTGCCCGCAGACACCGATCGGTTCCCTTACGACCATCGCTTGCTGGCCGTCAGGAACTTCAAAAGTCTGACCTGTCGGTTTTGTAGCCAATCCTGCATAATATCTAAAACAGGCTGCCGAATCAGCTATATCATAACGAGCCTCACGCAATGGTTTCCCATTATCCAATGTCTCCAACGCAGCTAGTTCTTCAGCTTTTTCTTCTATTTTGTCGGCTATTTTGAATAAAATGCGAGCTCTTTCGACGGCCGGAGTTCCCCACCAACCACCTTCATAGAAAGCATATTTTGCTGCCTCGACCGCTGCATCCACATCTTCCTGTGTCCCTTCCGCTGCTTTGGCAATAACTTCCCCCGTGGCCGGATTCAATACATCCCTCTTCTCACCAGAAGTCGAATTCACCCATTCCCCATTGATGAACATCTTTAAGTCCAGTGCTCCCGTTCCTTCTTTTTTCGTATTATTTTGCAAAGTTTCCTGCATGTAATTTCCTCCTCGGTTTTAAGATATCTACCTATATAAAATATGAGCAAGATTCATGCCAGTTTGAAATATTAGGTAACTCACGTTTTTTTGCCCTTTCCTGTCTTATTTAAATTCAGTCGTGAATTACCTATTCATTTTTGCATAACTCATGGGCCAATCTCTTACAAGATTCATAGAAAAAAAGAGATGAGCAGCTGCCCACCTCTTTTCTGATTAATTCCGGTTAATAATGATTAATTTCATTTCCGTCATTTCTTCAATGGCATATTTCAGTCCTTCGCGACCCGTCCCGCTTTTTTTGACTCCGCCATATGGCATGTTGTCAACACGGTAAGTTGGGATATCATTAATGATAACACCGCCGACTTCCAATTTTTCTGCGGCAGAAAGAGCCAGATTGATATTTTCTGTGTAAATCCCGGCCTGCAATCCGAATTCGGAATCATTGACCAAGTCAATCGCTTCCTCAACGGAAGAAACCTTATTGATCAAAACAATTGGAGCGAAGACTTCCTGACAAGATACCTTAAGCATTGCATCCACTTCCAGCAACACAGTGGGATGCAGGATATTTCCTTCAGATTTACCTCCTGCTGCAACAATCGCACCGTGTTGTTTAGCTTCACCGATCCAATCCAGGCTTCGCTGTACATCCCCAGCGCTGATCAATGCCGAAATATCCACAGACGGGTCCAAAGAATCCCCTAGTTTCAAGCCATTCGTTGCTTCCGTGAATTTTTTGACGAACTCATCATACACCTCTTCATGAACATAAGCGCGTTGTAAGGAAATGCAGACCTGCCCTTGAAAAGCGAATGCTGCCGATACACAGCGCTGGATGATTTTATCGATATTGATCCCTTTATCGACGATGACAGCCGCATTCGAACCTAGTTCAAGACTCACTTTCTTTAACCCGGCCTTATTACGGATCCCGATTCCGACAGCCGGACTTCCGGTAAATGAAATGCTCTTCACCCGTGAATCGGTGACTAATTTATCACCGATTACCGAACCGCTTCCGGTGACTAAATTAAACGCACCTGCCGGCAAATCCGTTTCTGCTAATAGTTCGGCAAGAAATAGTGAAGATAGCGGTGTTTGGCTCGCAGGTTTCAGGACAAGTGTATTTCCGGCAGCAATGGCCGGGCCTACTTTATGGGCAACAAGGTTCATCGGAAAATTAAAAGGAGTAATCGCACCCACAACGCCTAGAGGCTCACGGACGGTGTACCCTATCCTTCCTTCTCCGTCAGCTGTTGCATCCATCGTCAATGTTTCTCCATGAATCCTTTTTGCTTCCTCTGCTGCAAATTTATATGTGGCAATCGTCCGGGATACTTCAACCATTGCCGTTTTAATCGGTTTCGCTGCCTCTTTTGCAATAATTTCAGCTGCCTCATCTTTGCGGCTTTCCAAAAGGCTCGCAAGCTTTTCAAGTATGGCAGCGCGTTTATGACTAGGTAAAGCTGCCATTGTTTTTCTAGCTTGATAGGCTGATTCTATTGCCAACTCGACGTCTTCTAGGCTCGCCGAAGGAATCTCCGCTAGAACTTCCCCGCTATAAGGAGACTTTAGTGTCGTGTACTTTTCAGCTTCTTGCCATTTACCATTAATGTATAATTTCTTTTTCAGCGTTTCCGTCATGACCATCACTTTCACCTCTTATAAAATTTCTTTT
The DNA here is from genome assembly GCF_044762675.1 of Peribacillus sp. NPDC096448. Classification (NCBI taxonomy): domain Bacteria; kingdom Bacillati; phylum Bacillota; class Bacilli; order Caryophanales; family Bacillaceae; genus Peribacillus; species Peribacillus sp. NPDC096448. Next base: position 169,208 of record NZ_JBIWEU010000005.1, read on the forward strand.
TCGACAGCAGTAAATGTCACATCAAGGATTTCAATCATTCTTTCGACTTCTGCTTTTGTAATGATTAAAGGCGGTGCGAATACGAGTGTATCTTGATCAAACGTAACAGAGCGGCAAATCAAACCATTCTTCGCCGCTTCAGCAACAAGTCTTGGAGCAAGCTGTGACTCAAAGCCTTCACCTGTTTGTTTGTCCTTTACGATGGAGATGCCTCCAATTAGTCCAAGTGCCCTGACATCACCAATAATCGGATGTTTGCTTTGAAGCTTCTTAAAGCCGGCAAGCAACTCTTCACCACGCTGTTTCGAGTTTTCTATCAGGTTTTCACGTTCAATTATTTCAATATTTTTTAAAGCAACCGCACATGCCATCGGATGCCCGCTGTAAGTGTAGCCATGTAAAAGCGTGCCTTTTGAAAGGGCAATGAAATCCTGATGCATCTTATCATTCAGGACGACCCCGCCTAACTGTGCATATCCGCTCGTTACACCTTTTGCAAAGCACATCATATCAGGTACAACACCAAAGTGTTCAATCCCAAAATAAGTCCCTGTTCTTCCGAAACCTGTAATGACTTCATCCGTCACCATCAAAATCCCGTATTCATTACAAATTTCCCTTACTTCCTTAAAATAGCCTTCAGGAGGAAGGTTCACGCCACCGGCCCCTTGAATCGGTTCAGCGATAAATGCCGCGATCGTTTCCGGTCCTTCCTGTTCTATGACCTTACGCAACTCCTCAATGGAGGAACCGTCCACATGGTAAAAATCAGGTGCGATTGAATTCGTGAAATCTCGGAACGGCTTCAGGCCAGTCGCACTTGTAGCTCCCATTGCCACTCCATGATAGGATTTCGAGCGGGAAATGATTTTTTGACGATTAGGCTGCCCTTTCAAAAGCCAGTAATGACGAGCAAGTTTGATCGCCGTATCATTCGACTCCGATCCACCTGAAGTGAAGAAAACTGCATTCAAATCCCCTGGCGCGATGGAAGCGATTTTGGCCGCCAAACGGATTGCCGGCTCATTGCTGAAAGTGGCGAAACTTGAGGTGAAAGCTAATTTCGCCATTTGTTCCTTCGCGACATCAGCCATCTCTTCTTGTCCATGTCCAATATTCACATTCCAAAGTGAAGCCATGCCATCAATGACAGTCCTGCCCGTGACATCCGTAAGATATATCCCCTTCCCTTCCTTAAAGATGAAACTTGGACCATCTGCCTGCTGTTGTTCGATTGCCGTAGTCGGATGAATAAAATGCTTTTTATCCAAATCGATTAATTCCTGAATACCCGTAGTCTCTTTAATCATGTAAAAAACACCCTTCTCTGTAATGGATTTTTTCAAGCTAGTTTATTTTTATATTTATAGATGTAGCAAGATGCATGCCAAATTATATGAGCCTTATATTAAGGGTATTCAAGTTAAAACGATTCATATTCAAATCAATAGTAGTACGTGTTGATTCACATATAAATCGTTTGATTCACATTCGAATCAACAATTCATTAGATTAAATACTGAAATACAAGCATTTTTTTGAATCCCCCTCATTATTTTCTAATTGATGTTATAAAACCTGACACACAACGTTGAATTTTCGGAAGATTTGTATTATTATCATGTTAATATTTTTTCATTCCTTTTAAGCCGCTATGTTAATCTTAAAGAAAGAAGTTGATATATATGCAGGTAGGATTTGAACTGTACCAAAAACAAACCTTGAAGTTATCATTAACCCCTGAATTACAGCAATCGATCAATATCCTTCAATATTCCACCCATGAACTGATAGATTTCCTGAACCGACAGGCTTACGAAAATCCCGTTCTCGAAATTAGCTTTAAAGAACCCCTCGCATCACTTAATATTCGTACACATAAAATAAATTCTCAGATACGTGGATCCTCCTCTAAAAGTAAAAGTTTCACCGGAGACAATGATTACAACCCTATCAACAATTATTCAGTTAACGCAGAAACACTGGAAAGCCATTTACTGGAACAATTGAGTTTACTAAGTTCGTTGAAAGCATTTGAAAAGAAGATTCTCCAATTTTTGATTGGAAACTTAAATGATTATGGATTTCTTGAATTGGATGCCCATTGGGCTGCCTCGCATTTTTCCGTACCCGTGGAAGAAATCGAAAATATGATTCAAGTATTGCAATCCCTTGACCCAATTGGAGTCGGGGCTAAAGATCTGACCGATTGTTTACTCATTCAGCTGCGTGAGCATGAGAATCACAATGAATTGGCGTATAAGATCGTTAAAAAGCATTTAGCGGATTTAGCAGAAAAACGCTACAGGAAAATTGCCGCCCTTCACCAAGTGACCGTTCAAGAAGTACAAGAGGCCTCGGATTTCATCCGTACGTTAAACCCGCGTCCAGTCAGTCACTTTTCCAATGATATGACTCATTACATCGTTCCGGACGTTTACGTGGAAAAAGAAAAAGAAGGTTTCCTGATAACGGTCAACGATAGCTGCACACCTAAACTTTCCATCAATCCTTACTACAAGAATCACGTCGCCATGAATTCTGTTAATCCAGCTAAAGATTATATAAAAGGGCACATAAATGATGCCCAATTACTTTTAAAAGGGCTCGAACAAAGGCAAATGACACTTTACAAAGTGACAGCGTCAATCGTGGATGAGCAGCATGAGTTTTTCATGAAGGGAATTACAGGATTAAAACCTATGACACTGAAGGACATTTCGGAAAAACTTCAGCTTCATGAATCAACGATCAGCAGGGCGACGAGCAATAAATATATCCAGACGCCGCATGGCCTCTTCAAACTAAGGAACTTCTTTACTAGAGGGTTAAACCGCGTGAACAGCCAAGCAACCGAATCAACGACCACCATCAAGGAAAAAATAAAGGTCTTGATTGCCGATGAAGATAAAATAAAGCCTTTTTCAGATCAGAAACTTTGTCAAATATTCGAAAATGAAGGGACGAAGATCTCCCGCCGGACTATTGCAAAATACCGTGAAGATCTCGGTATACCGGGATCTTCAAAACGGCGCAGATTTTAAAATCAAACCAAATTTTTAAAAAGACTCTTTCAAAAGATGTATCTTTCGTAAGAGTCTTCTATATTTTCCTCAACAAAAAACCCCTGAACCAGGGGCTTAATAAACAAGTTTTAGAAACTTAATATATCGTTTTATTTATTCCCCCATTTATCCTTGAAAATAAGTTCGTCCATCGGCCTTCTTTTTTCCCACTTAGCAAGTTCAAGAATGGGTTTATCCGGATATTGATCCGTATAGCCAATCGACAGGAGTGCGACGGGTTCTATATGCGGCGGAATCTCCAAAATATCACGAATATCATTTTTCTTATAAAAGCTTACCCATCCCATTGCCAATCCTTCCGCACAGGCTGCCAGCCACATATTTTGAATCGCACAGGCCGTGGATAGGATATCGGTTTCCGGAATGGAGTTCCTCCCTAAAACATGGGAGCCGCCCCGTGTCGGGTCGCATGTAACACAAATGGTGTATGGTGCTTCTTTTAACCCTTCCACTTTCAAACCAAGAAACTTATTTTCTTTACCTCCTTCATAATGAATAGCGAGGGCCCTTCTTTCTTTATCCGCTGCCCATGCCAAACTGTCCTTGGTTTCCTGAGATGAAATCACGATGAAACTCCAAGGTTGCATGAATCCTACAGACGGCGCATGATGTGCAGCATCCAAAATTCTGCGGAGTATATCCTTTGAAATGGGCTTAGGCAAAAAACTCCTGATATCCCTTCGGTTATAAATGGCTTTATATACGGCAGCTTGTTCTTCATTAGTAAACATCGTTTCCCCCCATGTTTCCGGCTCCCCAGAAATTTATCTAAACATATAATATATTTTATAGGTAAACCCTTACAATTAAAAGCGAGCTCCAGAAATCCCGGATTCAGCTCGTTCCGTCCACAACAAGATTCGCTCTTTCTTGAGGCCTTTGTGCACCCACATAAAGATCTTCATAAACCATCCAATTATCCTCCCACATCTGACGCGCATTTTCACCATCCCGCTCAAGGCCACGTTTCAATCGCTGATCACGGGGACATTCCACCCAAATCGTGAAATCATGGTACCCTGCCAATTCTTTACGGATAGAATATGTTCCTTCTATAATGACAAGGCCTCCAGCAGGAACGACATGCCATTCGGCCATCGTGTCCGTTTCCCAATCATACCTTTGATACCTTCCTTCTTCCCCCTTCGTAAGCGGTTTCAGGATTTGGTTACAAACCCGTTCCCAATCATAATCCGCTCCAATCTGCTTTTGGGATGGAGGCAGTTTAACCCTATCCGATGACGGCAAATAAAAATCATCCATATGAACGACCAAGCTACCTGGAAATTCTGCTTGGATACAGGAAGCGAGTGTACTTTTTCCAGACCCGCCCCGACCATCTATGGCCAATATATAGAGTGAGCGTTTTTTTGAAATTTCGTGAATTTCAGCTATAAGACTGCTAATCGTATACTGTCCATTGAGTGTTGGAAAGTTCATAAGCATTCCCCCCTATACTACTTATTTCTATTAATCCTCCCTTAAAATCCTTCCTTGAGCGGATAAATGAAAAAAATAAGAGGAGAGAAGGAAAAGGTTCGCTTTTCCCTCACTTCATGGAGACCCTGTCTGCGATCAAACAGCTTGGCCTTTCCATTTTGATTACTAGTGACGGTCTTGAAAAGCACTTCTTGTTATAGACATATATATCGGAGAAAGGTCTTCGATGGTTCAAAAGCCGGCTTGATGCAATGTTATATAATGACCATCGATTTGAAACGCCATTCGAATCTCCAATTGAAACCCGACATCGAGTCAGCAAATAAAAAATGGCTTATCGGCTTTATTTTGCCGAAGAAAATAAATTGGCAGATGACGAGCAGCTTATCACAGACCCTGAACTACATACCTTGCTTTCCATGGATACTAATGGCCACTTCCCAATAGGTTTTCCTGTTCCGCGAGCATTACGGCTATCTTATCCTGGATTGCCGTAATGCCTTTTTCTTCTACAAAATTATTCAAGATGATTGAAAATATAATTTTTTCCCCTCTTTTGGTCGTCACATAACCTGATAAGGAGCTCGTTCCTGAAATCGTCCCTGTTTTAGCGCGAACATTCCCGGCTGCAAGTGTCCCTTTCATCCTCTTTCTTAGCGTACCCCCCACCATCCGATTTTCGTTGCCTGCAATCGGCAAAGCATTCAAGTAAGCAGGAAACCACGTTTTTTCCTGTACGGCATACAGAAGCTTCGTTATTTCATTCGCTGGAATCATATTGACTTGGGAAATGCCAGATCCATCACGCATCATGATCGTTTGCATATCGAGACCCATACTCTTGAGCTGATTTCGAGTAACCTTTAAACCATCCTTCCAGCTTCCCTCCCCTTCTGCCTCTTTGCCCATTTCCTTTACCAAAACCTCGGCATGGCTGTTATTGCTCAATTTCATGAAAGGAATAAGCAGCTGTGAAAGCGGCATGGACTGATGAGTGGCAATCAAGTCCGCTTCTACTGGCGTTTTCCCTTTTTCCCTTTTTCCCAACACTTTAATTCCATGTTTCTTCATTGATTTTTCAAATAGGCTCAGGGCATATTCCGTGGGATCTTCCACCGAGATCCACTCTTTGGTCACCCCAGAACGCTCCGGAATGGTCCCGGACACCGTAATGACTTGTGTGCCATGAGACCGTTCGACTTCAATTTTCTTATTGCTGTCTGCCGATTCAGTTTTCGTTTTGTTGATGACCTTCACGTAATCCGTTTCCGGCTCCAGCTTCACCGTTGCCCTTTTACCAGCCTTTTCCCCAGGCGTTATCTCCACGATGACGGTACCGGTATCGTAATCTTCATTAGGGGATGCGGTTAAAGCCGAAACGGCTGCTCCGTAATATTCCTGTTCATCGCTCCAAACCAAGTCTTGGGAATAGCGAATATCATCATACCAAGAATCGTCCGCTATAAGGTCCCCATGAACCAGCTTAACTTGCCTGCGCTTCAATGAAGCTGCCAGCTCATCAAAATCCTTTTCCAATAATGTGGGATCTCCTTTTCCCTTCAGATATACATCTCCCTGCAGAACATGGCCAACCTGCACTCCTTTTATGTATAGTTCTGTTTGAAAAACATGATCTTCCCCTAAAGTTTCCAGCGCAGCTGCTGCAGTCAATAGCTTAAGGTTTGAAGCAGGCCGCAATCTCGTTTGCGCTCCCCATTCATAAATCATTTCCCCCGTTTCAGCTGAACGGATGGAAATTCCCGTCAAAGCCCCAGCCAGTCCCGGCGAATACTCTAATATTTGTTGAATTTCCTTCTCTAGGTTTCCATCATCATTTGCAGCCTGCTTCGATTCTCCATCAAAAAAACAAATCAAAAACAGGAAGAATATAAAACTCAACTTCCTTTTATATGTCAAACCTATCACTCCCACTCTAAAAACTTACATCTTCTATCTTGTCCATTTTACTGTCTTATAAAAAGAAAAGAGCCACTAGAAAGTTCCTTATTTATATATACTCGGGAAACTGCAGGATTATTCGGCCGGCACCCCATGGAAACAAGTTCTTATGATAGGGAACTTTTTTGTAAGATAATCCGTATAAGTATAAAGACATAGTAAGGAGTGAATATATGTATTCCAAGATAGAGCCACCAACGAAGAAAATTTCCAAAGAATCAGTGAAGGTTTGGCGGATGACTGAAGCCATTACCAATCTTATTATCCTCGCCGTACTTGGCATCCTATTATTTGTTGATGATTATTTCACTTGGAAAGAATGGATTGGATGGATTTTAAACGGACTTATCGTATTATCTTTTTTCAATGCAATCTGGTCCATCTTCATTGAACCGATACTTTTGCAAAAGTATTGGCGTTACGATGTGAACGAAGAATTCATTCAAACAAAACGGGGAGCCTGGAGTGAAAAGCATGAACTCATTCCAATGACGAAGGTTCAATCCGTCAAATTGAACCAAGGACCTTTTTTGCGAAAATATAACCTTTATTCCCTAAGCGTCGGAACAATGGGCGACTCTTATGACATACCTGCCATCCCCGAGAAAGAGGCGTATGAATTACGAGATAAAATTGCCCATTTCGCAAAAATTAAGGAAGTGGATTAACGATGGAAGAACAAGCAAAACGATTACACCCTTTCAAAATCCCTTTCGAATTTTGGAAATTGCTGAAAGGGAATGTGTTTTTCATAATCATGCTTTATGTCCTGAATTTCGGTTCTGAAAAGATGTATATGAAGGTACTCCAAATCGGTTTTCTAGTTTATCTGATTTGGAAAGTCATTTCTGTCATCCTTAAATGGTATACGTATAAATACCAAATCAAAGAAAGTGCCATACATATTACTTCAGGGCTTATCTCGAAATCGTATCGAACTGTCCCGCTTCATAAGGTCCAGAATGTCCAGCAACGCACGACTTTATTTCATAAAATTTTCAGATTGACCTCTTTAACATTCGAAACGGGGATGACTGGCGATCAGGGTACCGTACCTTTCGAGATGATTTCCCGAAAAGAGGCCGAACGGCTTGAGGGGGAATATGCTTCAAAACAGGAACTTCCGGTTATCGAAGTGGATAGTCCTGAAGAACGAATAGCTGAGGATATAGAACCAACCAGTGAAAAAACAATCCATTTCACGCCAAGCAAACAAGATGTGCTGAAAGCTTCCTTTACATCACTCAGTTTTCTGGCCCTAATCCCAATATTGGCCACGTTATATAATACACTTGATGATTTTTTCGATTTGGAGAACGCCGAAGGCTTCCTTGCCAGGCTATTGGATACTTGGTGGATCATAACCGTCGTTATTGCGGGCCTCATTTGTGTCGCCGTTGCATTCGGAATCGTTTCAACATTCGTTAAATATGGAAAATATGAAATTTCATCCGATCACGAGCGTATATATATCAAGAAAGGCGTTCTGGATGAATCCGCTTTTTCCATTCAGAAAGAAAAAGTACAAGCAGTCGAAATCACCCAATCAATCATTAAAAGATTGCTAGGATTGGCAGAAGTAAAACTGATCAGTGCAGGAAGCACCGGTGATGAAGATCTGGAAACGAACACCCTCTATCCTTTTTTATCAATTGAACGGGCATATGGGATGGTAGAAGAGATTTTACCCGCTTATAAAGTGGAACGGTCAATGAAGTCACTATCGAAACAGGCCTTCAAAATCCGAATGCTGCGGCCCAGCTTTTTTTGGATTCTCACAACATTGGCGATCTATTATTTCAAACCCTCCCTATGGTATATCTCGCTGATTCTATTCGTCCTCATTTATACATTGAGAATAATGGATTACAAAAATAGCCGTTACTTGTTAAATGATGAGTTCATTCAGTTCAAATCCGGAAGTTTGGAAACATCTCTATTCATTACTAAAAGAAGCAAGGTCATCCAAATTGAGGTGGAGCGTTCGAGGCTGCAAAAGTTTTTCGGGCTTGCCACAATTGAAACGATCAACCGCTCCAAGCCTGTACACCATACAAAGCTCCAAGATGTATCCGTTAATTATGCAGACGAGTTTTACACATGGTATATGGACAGGACAAAAAATATCCAAGTCGAATAGCAATCAATGAATGAAAGAGTTGACCCTGGCTGTCAGCTCTTTTTTTTATCCACTATACCTTGAATGCATGTCTTCCACTCACAGCAAAATTAATATTGGGAATTTTCTAACTTGAAACTTCAAAAAAAGTCAAAGCAGACCGAAATATCTATAGAAGCCTAAATTAATTTGAGGTATATAAGGAGAATTGCACAGATGAAAAGACTGACAGACTGGTATTTTAATTCGCTAAAAAAACAAATATTGATTCCTTTTTTAGCTTTGATCATGATAAGCGGAATGGCCATCTCTTACATGAGCTATAAAAATAGTATCGATTTGACGACCAAGGAACTTACCGGAACGACGGAAGAGCAAGTCAAGTCAATGAACGATTCTTTCGAAATCTTCTTTCAAAAAACGGAAAATCAATTGGATAGGATCGGTATGTATCCTATCATGAGTACTTATGATAAGAACCCCGAATCCATAATGGATGAGTTTTCCCATACACAGTCAAGCAGTTCTGAAATAAATGGTTTATACCTCGGCACGGAGAAAGATGGAAAAACATTAATATTCCCTAAAGCGGAATTGCCGGCTGACTTCGATCCGAGACAAAGGGATTGGTATCAATCCGCATTGAGACAAAAAAACAAGACCATTTGGACGGAACCTTATACGGATCAGGCGACGAATGAACTTGTCATTACGGCAGCAAAAGCCATATATGATGATCGTGATAAATTAATAGGCGTGCTCGGTGTCGACATCTCGATCGATACATTGATCACGATGGTCAATCAAACGAAATTCGGCAAAACGGGCTATACGGTTTTGTTGGATAAGAAAGGGTCATTCGTTACACATCCAGACAAGGAAAAAATTCAACAGGACATATCAAAGGAAAATATTTTCAAAAAAATGAAAAGTGCATCCGGATCAATGATCGAGGAATATGAAGGGCAAAGCCGGATCGTCGGATACGCCACCAACCCTACCACCGGATGGAGAATAGCAGGTGTAATGGACGAAAATGAAGTGAAAGTCCGGGCAAACTCGATGATAATCGATAATATCATCACACTGTTGATTGTCTTTACCGTCACTGCACTATCTGCCATCTTCATCACCCGTTCTTTAACGAATCCCATTAAAAAACTGCAGGAATCCATAAGGAAAATGGCTGATGGCGATTTCACCTCCAAGAATTCCATTTTCAGGAAAGATGAAATAGGCCAACTTGCAGAAGACACCAGCTTAATGACCAGGAATATGGGTCATATGTTTGGGGTTGTCAACAACCTTTCCGATAAAGTATCGGATTCCTCCATGACGCTAGTGGCTAGTGCCGATGAGAATTCAGCGGCTGCTAACGAGGTGGCCATGACGATGGAACAAATAGCGGCCGGGGCCATAGACCAAATCGAAGTTGGGCAGAATAACGAAATAGCCGTAAAGCTGCTGGCTGACAAAATCAATGACCTTGAAGCGCAAACGGGCAAAATGGCCACGGAATCCGAAAATATGTTCAAAGCTTCCGAAAACGGAATCACTCAAGTGCAAAGCCTAAAACAACAATTCAATGAAACGTCCCAGATATCCAATAAGATGAGTACGGCAGTCAAATCATTGGATGCACGGTCCAATGATATTAGTGCGATCGTAAAGACCATAAGTGGGATTGCCGGACAAACGAATTTACTCGCCCTGAATGCTGCCATCGAAGCAGCCAGGGCCGGTGAGCATGGAAAAGGATTTGCAGTTGTTGCCGATGAAGTGAAGAAATTGGCCGAGCAGACGGAAAACTCACTGAAAGAAATCTCTGAAATCATTCAAGCCATGCAAACCGATACAACCAATACCGTTCATTTGATTGATCAAGTCAATCAAAAAATCCATCTTCAGGATACTTCTGTAACGGATACGGAAAATGCTTTCAGTCACATTGCATCCATCATCGCGAACACATTCAGCAATTTTGACGAAATGAAAAAGATGATGAATGATATGGTAAACGAGGTCACACGAATGGCGACCAATGCAGAAAAATTAAATTCAATCAGTCAGGAAACTGCAGCAGGAACTGAAGAAGTATCAGCTTCTGTAGAAGAAACGAATGCCTCCATGGAACAATTAAATGCCCTGGCTAGTGAATTGGATGCCCTATCCCAGGAAATGCACAAAGAAATAAAGAAATTCACATTCTAATCAAAAAAGGACGGGTCCTAAGGGATCCGTCCTTTTTTAACTTACGACTTATAGAGTTCTTCTGCCATTCGTTAGCGTTTCATCGGTTTCAGTTATTCCCGAGTAAGAAGAACTGGATTTTCTCGCATCCGAATCTACTAACACAAGCAGCTTGCCACTCTTTACATCCGCTTCATAACGATTGGCTTCGTCTTCAGGTATGCCCATTCCGATTAATGTACCAGCCAATCCTCCTGTACCAGCGCCTACAGCCGCTCCGGCTAATGTTGCAGCAAGCGGTCCAGCAGCCAGTACCGGCCCGATTCCCGGAATTGCCAACGCACCCACACCTGCTAATAATCCGGCAGCACCTCCCAAAATACCTCCAGTTGCCGCACCAGCTGCGAGCCCCTCTTCAACTTTTGTACCCGTTTCTTCATTCACTGCATTTAATTCTTCTTTATCTTTAGCTACCACTGAAATATCTTCACGATTATACCCTTGGGCCTGTAATGACTCAACAGCCTTTATGGCTTCTTCTCCAGTTTCATATACACCAATTATACGTTTATCCATATCTATCATCCTCCTTAAAGAATGTATTGTCGCTCCCCCTTTACATACCCCAGGGGATGAAAGTGCTAAACGTTATTTAACAGGAAAATATTTTTGAGTTAACCCTTACTCAGAAAGGGTATATATAATATTAGTATGCATATTTTTAGGAGGTTTTCTTTTTGCTCATCGAGTTACTTAAAGATTTAGTATCTATCGACAGTTCATCGAAAGAAGGAGCCAACCAAGCGGTTGATTACTGTGCGGATTGGCTAAAAAAACAAGGACTTACCGTGAATTTGATTGTAAATAACGGTTATAAAATGCTTGTTAGCGAGATTGGCAGCGGAGATAAAACCCTAATTTGGAATGGCCATGTCGATGTTGTCAGCGGTACGCCGGATCAATTTTTCCCTGAGGTTCATGAAGGAAATTTATATGGACGCGGGACAGCCGATATGAAAGCAGGAGTTGCAGGGATGATGTGTGCATTTACCGAACTGAAAGATAAGGACTTAGGTTTGAAAATCCAGCTTCAGATCGTATCGGATGAAGAGATTGGCGGGTTGAACTGTTCCGGATATTTAGCGAAACATGGTTATAGAGGGGACTTTGTAATCTGTGCTGAACCTACGCAATTGGGAATCGGGCTCCAGGCAAAGGGTGCCCTTCGTCTCGATATTGAAGTATCCGGCAAGTCTGCACACGGAAGCCGTCCATGGGAAGGCGTGAATGCAATTGAAAAGGCCTATGATCTCTATTTAAAAATAAAGGAGCTTCCTTTCACCCGGGATCATACTCCCCTTTACTCTTCCCCTTCACTTAACCTAGCAAAAATAAAAGGCGGGGAGGTCTACAATAAGGTACCGGATGCCTGTTTGCTAAGTCTTGATATTCGCTATCTTCCTACGCAAACAATGGAAGATATCATCGCTCAGATCGAAAGTGTAACAGGAAATAATGTTCACCTTAATATGTACAGTAAACCTGTAAAAACCGAAGAGTCAGACCCATTCATCACTCTGCTTCGCCCGATTATCGAAAGAAACACCAAGCAAGACGCTGTCATTTTTGGACAACACGGCTCCGCAGATACCGTCTTTTTTGCGGCATATGATATCCCAGCCATTGAATTCGGACCAAAAGGCGAGAACTGGCATGGAGATAGGGAATGCGTCAATCTTAAATCGGTAGCAGTCTATCAAAAAATGCTAGTCGATTTCGCTTCTGAATTCGTTTTAAATTAATCAAAATCGTGAAAAAAGCTAGCATCTCATAGATACCAGCTGAGTTTGTGGAAAGGGGTTTTATTTAAATTTCAAAACAAAGTTGATTGGAACGGAAGGTGCGAGACTCCTGCGGGAAAAGCGCGTCGATGGGAGCCGACGGGAAGCGAGTGCCTGGAGTGGAAATCAACGTTCGAATTTTTACAAACTCTCAAAAAAACTATAGACAAACCGATTTTAATCGAGTTTGTCTATAGTTTAATCCGGCATCACATAGATGCCGGATTTTTCCATTTTCCGAATATCTCTCCCACAAAAATAAACAGCATTCAACCCTCTATTATTACGTTGCTTTTTTACAAAATATACAGGACTTTAAAACCAGGGAATACACATCCACATTTTACCTAATTAAACAGGATACGCCATTATAGCAGCACTATTTAACAAAAATACGCTTATACTGACATAATAAATAATATATTTACATTTAACAGATAAGTCCTTTTGTCCTAGTTTATATTACATTTATTTATCAAAGGAAACCTTTTTGTAACACAATTACTATTCCACCGAAACATTGTTGTCATAAAGACCTGTTATTCTAAGTCTACGATTTAAAACAAAGGAGACTATTCATTTTGAAAAAAATACTACTTCCACTATTCACTGCTTTCTTTTTGGTATTTAGTTTTTCCGGAGTTTCATCGGCTGCTACTACTACATACAAAGTTAAAAGCGGCGACACACTATGGGGTATCGCCAATAAACATAATATAACAGTCAATCAACTCAAAAGTTGGAACAACCTGAAAAAAGATAACATCCATCCAAAACAAGTTTTAAAGATCAAGAAAACTTCGACCTCTGCTAAACCTAAACCTAAAGCTAAAGCTAAAGCTAAAACCTCATCATCATCCAAGAAATATAAAACGATCACGGTGAAGGCAACAGCTTACACTGCGAACTGCAAAGGTTGCAGCGGTATTACAGCATCTGGTCTTAACTTAAAGAAAAACCCTAACGTAAAAGCCATCTCAGTCGACCCTAAGGTCATTCCACTAGGAACAAAAGTTCATGTAGAAGGATACGGGGATGCCATTGCGGCAGATAAAGGCGGCGCAATCAAAGGGAATAAAATTGACGTCTTCTACTCTTCTCACTCAAAAGCTATCAATTGGGGCAGAAAAACAGTTAAAGTAAAAATCTATAAATAATGATAAGCACCAGCCTGAAACCTTTCAGGCTGGTCTTTTGTTTTTCCCATTCTTATAAACATGTAAACAACCAGTTGACCTTCAAACGGAAACATTTACCGAAAATTCAGTCAATGTTATGATTAGTACATCTTAATCAAAAGAGAGGTGTGCGCTTTGAATATTGTCATTATAGGGGCCGGGGCACTCGGCTCCTACTTTGGGGGCAGGTTGCAGCAGGCCGGGCAGGATGTTCAATACCTTGTCCGAAAAAACCGCGCCAAACAATTGAAGGAAAACGGGATCAGCATAACCAGCCCACATGGAAATTACCACTTCAACGACCTTCATATCACAGAGAATGTAAAGGATATAGAAAAGGTCGATCTCGTGATTCTCGCCGTAAAAGGCCAGCATCTGCAAGGCACCCTTTCAGATTTAAAGGTGCTTGTCGAAAAGGGCGCAAAGGTCCTCCCGCTTTTGAACGGGTTGGAACATGTATCCATTTTACAGGACGAACTGGGCGAAGAAGCCGTCTTGGGAGGAAGCGCCTTCATCATCGCCACCCTTGATGAAAAAGGGCATGTCATACACTCCAATGAAAATCACGATTTAATCTATGGCCCGCTTCATCCGTCACAAAAAAAGATTTGTGATGAATTCGAACAGGCGGCCGGCTCAGCTATCATGAAGGCAAGCAGAACGGAAAACATATTGATCAGGATGTGGATCAAATACATGTTCATCACCGCGTTCTCCGGTGTGACAACTGCCTCCAACCTTCCTATCGGCACGATACGGAGATTTCCGGAAACCAATGGATTGATAGAAAAGGTCCTTGTTGAAATGAAGGAGCTTGCAAATGCTTATGACGTCGGGATTACTGCGGAGAATATTGCTCAAGCGTTGGAAAACATGGCAGGCTTACCTGATGAATCCACCTCTTCGATGCACCAGGACCGCCGGAAGGGCCTGACCCTCGAAGTGGAACATTTACAGGGCGGTGCACTGCGCCTAGCCGACAAGGCCGGTTTGAAACTACCTGTGATTGGAACCCTATATGCACTCATAAAACCATTTGAAAATTGACTTTCCCCAATACCGGCTCTCCGCCGGTATTTTTTATTGCAGTTTAGTAATCTATCTATATCCTAATCGTCACTTTTAATTCCCTTTCTTCCTTCAGTTATTAAAAATCCTCAAGACCAAAAAGAACAAAAAGAAAACAATATCACCAAAAGAATATTCTGATTCTTTCTTCTGTTACACTATTATCAAGTTAAGAAAGCGCTATCATATGACAAAGGAGAATGCACCTTGAAAATATTAAAAAATCTAACAGTTCAGGTCATCATCGGTATCATTCTGGGTATTACAGTCGGTTTCTTCTTCCCTGCTTTCGGTGAACAGCTGAAGATATTAGCAGATTTATTTATTAAAATGATTAAAATGGTCATTGCACCAATCATCTTCTTAACCGTCGTAATCGGAATTGGCGGTATGGGTGATATGAAAAAGGTTGGCCGTATCGGCGGAAAGGCCCTGCTCTATTTTGAAATCGTTACCACTTTCGCACTTGCCATCGGAATCATCGTGGTCAATCTGCTGGGGCCTGGTAAAGGCTTTAACATCGATTCAGTCGAGGGCGGAGATGTATCACAATATACAACAGCCGCTTCCGAAACGGAACATGGAGCCGTTGCTTTCATTTCTAATATCATTCCTGATAATGCCGTTGCCGCACTGGCTGGCGGAGACTTACTCCCTATTCTATTCTTTGCCGTGTTATTCGGATTATCAATGGCGGCAATGGGACCGAAAGTGCAGCCAGTCGTTTCTTTCTTTCAGCATATTGCCGACATTTTCTTCGGCATCGTCGGTATGATCATGAAAGTATCTCCATTGGCGGCTTTCGGAGCAATGGCTTATACAATCGGTAAGTTTGGCCTTGGTTCTTTAACCTCGTTAGGACAATTAATGGGTAGCGTATACATCACAATGGCACTTTTCATCATTCTCATCCTTGGCTCGATCGCAAAAATGTACGGATTTAATATTTTCAAGTTCATTGCCTATATAAAAGAAGAGATCCTCTTAGTTTTAGGAACATCTTCGTCGGAATCCGCCCTGCCAAGCGTGATGAAAAAACTCGAAAAATACGGTTGCTCAAAATCGGTAGTCGGGTTGGTTGTCCCAACCGGTTATTCTTTCAACCTTGATGGTACATCCATCTACTTATCCATGGCTGCGATTTTCATCGCCCAAGCCTACGGTGTCGATTTAAGCATCTGGCAGGAATTGACCCTTCTAGGAATCTTGATGTTAACATCCAAAGGTGCTGCCGGTGTAACGGGATCCGGTTTCATTACACTTGCTGCAACATTAGCTGCCTTCCCAATGATACCAGTTGAAGGAATGGCATTACTGCTTGGAGTCGACCGCTTCATGTCTGAAGCACGTGCCATCACTAATCTAATCGGTAACAGTGTCGCTACAGTGGTCATTTCTAAATCAGAAGGTGAATTCAATCCAAATCAAGCCATCTCAGGTGATATGGATGAAGTGGCCGTCTCATCGGAAAAATAATCGAACCCTGAATGAAGAGGTGTGCAACTTGCACCTCTTTTTTTATTGTTCCCTTTCTATCAACCGAACAGCCGATCTTCTATAAATAGCCAATCAAATTAATTTCAGAATCACGGAAAAGTGTTTATACTTTTATGTAACAGGTAAAAGTATAAAGTTAAAAGTTTTAGTAGTTTGATGGATTTAACCAAATTAGGAGGTTTTATCATGAAGGATTACGGATTATTTATTAACGGTGAGTGGTCGGATTTTGGATTGGATAAAATTGAAGTGAGAAACCCGGCAACGGATGAAGTAGTTGCCACCGTTCCTAAAGGCGGTGCAACTGAAGCGGCGAAGGCTGCAGATGCCGCATATGAAGCCTTTACGGGATGGGCCGCGCTATCAGTCTACGAACGTGCTGAACTAATTTGGAAATGGCATCGATTGATTGATGATCATAAAGAAGAACTGGCCAAAATCATGACTGAAGAGCAAGGCAAGCCCCTTAAAGAAGCTCTTGGTGAAATGACATATGCCAATGGCTTTTTATCTTGGTTTGCCGAAGAAGGAAAACGGGTGTACGGCGAAACGATCCCTGCTTCCGTGTCCAATAAGCGGCTTTTCGTGACTAAACAGCCTGTCGGAGTTGTAGCTGTCATTACGCCGTGGAACTTTCCTGCAGCCATGATTACAAGAAAAGTTGCACCAGCGCTTGCCGTTGGCTGCACAGTCGTCATTAAACCGGCAAACCTGACTCCCATAACAGCTTTAAAAATGGCTGAATTAGCTGAAGAAGCTGGCATTCCAAAAGGAGTCATCAACGTCGTGACAGGAAAATCATCAGAAATCGGCGAAACTTGGCTTCAAGATACGAGGGTTCGTAAATTGACGTTTACCGGTTCTACAGAAGTCGGTAAAACCCTTATGAGAGGCTCAGCTGACACGGTAAAGAAAATCTCGCTTGAACTCGGAGGTCACGCACCCGCAATCGTTCTTGAGGATGCCGACCTTAATAAAGCGGTTGATGGCATCATCAGTTCAAAATTCCGTAACGCTGGACAAACATGCGTCTGTTCAAACCGCATTTATGTCCACGAAGCAATTCAAGATGCCTTTATCGAAAAGCTCGTTGCCAAGGTCAAAGAACTAAAGGTAGGAAATGGACTGGAAGATGGCGTCGATATCGGTCCTCTTATCGATCAAAATGCAGTGGATAAGGTTCAAAAACAAATTGATGAAGCAATCAGCAGCGGCGCTAAGCTCGAAGCTGGCGGTAAATCAATAAGCGGTCTTTTTCTTGAACCAACCGTACTTTCCAACATTAATGACAGCATGCTCTGCATGAAAGAAGAAACATTTGGCCCTCTAGCTCCCATTGCCTCCTTTAAGACTGATGAAGAGGCAATCAAGAGGGCAAATGACTCCATCTTCGGTTTGGCAGCTTACGTCTTCACTGAAAACATCACCAAGGGCATCAAGTTCACCGAGGTACTTGAATTCGGTATTGTAGGCTTGAACGATGGACTTCCTTCCGTTCCGCAAGCTCCATTTGGCGGATTCAAGCAAAGTGGGCTCGGCCGTGAAGGCGGACACCAGGGCATCGAGGAATTCCTGGAAGTAAAATATATTTCCTTAGGTTTGTAACCTTTTTAGCACACTATAAAACGGGCCGACTCAATTGAGCCGGGCCCGTTTTTTCATTCCAATATATCTTCTTCAAGCTTTTCCTCTTTACGGATCCTGATGAATTTTACGATATTCAATACAATCGTTTTAACAACGGAGTAGGTCGGAACAGCCAAAATCATGCCGATGATACCGGCAATGTTTCCGGCCACGAGCAATAGGATGATGATGGTAAGCGGATGTGTGTTCAATTTTTTCCCGATGACTAACGGTGAAATGAAATTACCATCCAATTGCTGAATGACCGTTACAACCAGAATGACCAATAACGCCTCGGTCGGCGAATGAATCAGCGCCACAATGACAGCAGGAGCGGCTCCGATAAACGGGCCTACATATGGAATGATATTGGTTACGGCACCAATCAGCGCGAATAAGAACGCGTAAGGCAAACCAATGATCAAATACCCGATGAACGTTCCGATCCCGACAAACATGCAAACAAGCATCTGCCCTTGTATGTATGTAGTAAGCGTCCCGCCAGTTTCCTGAAGTACTGTTAAAGCTGGTTTTCTATAGCGAACCGGTACGAATTTCATAATGGCGGCCGGAAGCTTATCCCCATCCTTCAACATATAAAACAGGATGAAAGGAACCGTTACGACCACTAAAGTAATATTCGTGACCACACTGAAAACCGAAGTTAAACTGTTCGTTATATTACTAGGTAAATCAGTCAAATATTTCTGAAGCGAGTCACCTACTTCTTGCAGAGGTACATAATCTTGTTCCACCGTCCACAAAAACCATTTTGACTCAGCTGAATCTTCAATGAACTTCCTTGTTTGATTGAAATAATCCGGAAGGTTATTGATTAAGTCCGTAACCTGTTTGGAAAGTGATGGACCAACCAGACCGACCAATAAACTAATCAACCCAAGGAAAAATACGTAAAGCAATAAAATCGCCAATCCCCTTGGCATTCTCCTTTTAACGAGGAAATCAACGGTAGGGTTGAACAAAAAGTAGAGAAAGCCCGAAATCAAGATTGGAAAGAACAATGTAGATGTAAAAATGACTATTGGTTCAAAAAGAAAAGAAATCTTTGTACCAACATAAAAAAGTAAAGACAATAGTAATAACTCTAACGTCCAAAAATGTAATTTTGTCTTGAACAAATTATCTCCTCCACTATAAGCAATTCTATTTAACTCCCTATTTCTATGGAAACAACATCATGAATGCGAAAAATTCTATGTATGATAATCTTTCATTGTTAGCAGTTTACCATATTTCTATAACTTGAATGAATAATTATATACAAAAATAAATGAAAAAAGCCTAAAGATACAGTTCCCTATCTTTTTGATGGTTAAGCATCATTTTAAACTTTAAATCCGTTATATGTCGCAGGAAAAAGAATCAATAGGAAACATCATACAAATTACTTAGGGGAAATAATTTATTTACCTTTCAATATTGAAAGATTCGTGGGGTTTAACCTATACGGACACGACCCAAATAAAAAAACCCCGCTGTTTATTGGCGGGGTTTTGAGTCTTATTTTTGATCTTGAAGAACCGCTTCAAGCATCGTACCGTTTTTAGCTAGGTTCGTATGCCATGAAAATGCTTTTTCAAGAATGTGCGGAGTTTGATGCCCGCCCGTTTGCGCAACAGCTTCAGTGAAGTATGCACGAAGCTGCGGACGGTAGTCAGGATGAGCACAGTTTTCTATGATTAACTCTACGCGCTCTTTTGGTGCCAAGCCACGTAAATCTGCGATCCCTTGCTCTGTCACTAATACATCCACATCATGTTCAGTATGATCCACATGAGAAACGAAAGGAACGATACTGGAAATTTTGCCGCCTTTTGCATATGATTTCGTTACGAAAATGCCTAGGCGTGAGTTACGGGCAAAATCTCCTGATCCACCGATTCCGTTCATCATTCTTGTCCCAGAAACATGTGTAGAGTTTACGTTACCATAGATATCACACTCTAACGCTGTATTGATTGAAATCAAGCCCAAACGACGGATGATTTCAGGATGGTTAGATATTTCTTGTGGACGAAGAACTAGTTTATCACGGTATTTTTCAAGCTCACCGTAGACTTGTTTTCCTTTTTCTTCAGCTAATGTAATCGAACACCCTGAAGCGAATTTAACCTTGCCAGCATCGATTAAATCAAATACTGCATCTTGCAGCACTTCTGAATAAACTTCCAAATCTTTAAATTCAGAATCAAGGAAGCCAGCGAATACTGCATTTGCCACTGAACCTACACCCGACTGAAGCGGAGCAAGGCTTTCAGTTAAACGGCCAGCCTTGATTTCTTCACGAAGGAAGTTAATGAGGTGGTTGGCGATTGTTGCAGTTTCTTCATCCGGCGGCACAATTGTAGAAGGTGCATCAAGATCTGTAGAAACGACGATTCCCATTACTTTTTCAGGATCAACCGCAATACCGATCGATCCAAGGCGATCACTTGCTTTAGTCATAGGAATCGGTTCGCGTTCCCCTTGTTTAGCTGGTGTATAAATATCATGCATCCCTTCCAACCCTTCAGGATGGGATACGTTCAATTCAATGATCACATGTTTAGCTTCTTGAACGAATATGGCTGAGTTACCTACAGAAGTTGTCGGGATGATCAATCCATCTTCCGTAATCGCCAAAGCTTCGATGATTGCAAAATCTATTGGTCCGACAATGCCTTGACGAACTTGTTCAGCTGTATGAGATAAATGCTGATCCACATAAGTTACTTCATCAGCATTGATTTTATTGCGAATGCCTTTATCCGCTTGGAACGGCAAACGTTTATTTATGATACCTGCTTCCGCCATATGTTGGTCGACTTCCGGCCCTAATGAGGCACCAGTATAAACGTCAACTTTGAATTTTTCAGTTTTAGCTCTTTCAACTAGAGCCATCGGAATAACTTTAGCATCACCAGCACGGGTAAATCCACTCATACCGAGTTTCATCCCATCTTTAATCCATGAAGCTGCTTCTTCCGCTGTAACTACTTTCCCCTTAAATTGTTCGTTGCGAATTTTTTTGAAAACGCTTTCGTTCATACAAAAGACCCCCATTTTTCGCTTTTCTTACACTTAATTTTACCAATCCTGTGTAATCGTCACATTCATTTTCGAATGAAAAGCCTTAAATTGGGCATAAACCAGCATTTTTTTCACACAAAGGAGAATTCACTAAAACCCCAAAGCCCTCCTGAATTGACTTGCATATGTTTGACTGACCTGGATTTTGGAGTTGTCTTTCATTATCAATAAAAATGTAGAATGGAAATCAGGAAGGATCTCTTGAATATAGTTAATATTGACGATGTACGAACGATGCACCCGAATGAATGAATCACCAGGTAAAATGAATTCCAATTCACTCAAGTTCATTTTATGAAATCCACTCACACGTTCGGACTGTATTTTAGTTTTCCTATTTTGAGCTTCCAAATACATAATTTCATCATATGGAAGCGGTATCCAGCGGTCATCCGTTTTAATGGTCAAGAATGATGTCGGTAAAATTAATGGCTTTGAAGGCAAGATGGCCGTTACCGCCCCTAAAGGATTTCCCTCGTCCATGATAGGAACACTAAGCCCATAGTAAGGTACGCCAAATACATTGCTTTCAACCTGCACCCCTATTTTTTTACGGACACTCAGCGCTTTATATGTCGCCGTGTTTTCACTGATTAAATCACCCGGTTTTATTCTTAAGTCAACTTGTTTGCTTGGTTGATAATAAATGTATTTTTCGGAATCAGCCACAGAAATTGAAGCATCCTTCGGTACAAATTCCCTAATGATATTTAAAACGGATTCGACCGTAAATTGATCCATTTCCTTTCACCTCTTAATAGAACATATTAATAATTTTTCCCTATTGTTAAATAGGGCATTCACGAAATAATTCATCATTTCTTTGGGAAACTTACATTTTTTTGAATTAACTTTTCGTAAGAAAAATTGAAGTAACTAAGCGAAAAGCGTCAAAAAAGGCAAGAAAATTGTATTTAAATTTAATATCCTTATTCATTATAGTTGGAAAGCTCCCCGATTTCCATGGGGGATTCTAGAAAAAAGTTACCTTAATACATTAAAGCGGAGAGTGGTAATCAAACCATAAAAAAGCCGCTAATCCCATATAGGATAACGGCTGAAAGGTCATTTTTTAAAACGGGGATTTTGAAACGAGGATTTCATACGGAGGGATAGTATTTCTTCTAAATTTTTCAATGGCAATTCCAATAAAAAGGGTCGGTCATCAGGTTGATATACATCCTCTGAAATGAGCGTATTAACGATCTTCTGTTTTTTTGCATTAACAATTCGGACCAGTCTCCCCATTTTCAGGCTCCCTTTCTTTACATCTAATGTATCCGGCACATTCGGCGGATCCCAAATCAGAGGTCATTCTTTAACGCATCATGGCCTTCTTTTCCGGTACGGATATTCACAACATTCGCCAATTCATAAATGAAGATTTTTCCGTCACCCGGTTTACCTGTACTCAAGAATTTCCTTGCTACATCCACAACATCCTGAACTGGCACTTCACATACGACGATTTCGATTTTCATTCGGTCATGTAATGACATTTCACGATTTCTGCCTCTATAGGTTTCCACATAACTTTTCTGAAGACCCGTTCCTTTTACTTCCGATACAGTCATTCCGCTTACCCCTATTTTTGCAAGTTCCGCTTTGAATTGTTCAAACTTGATGGGACGTGTAATGATTTCTATTTTCGTTAAAACCTCGGACATATGAGCAACCCCTTTTTAAATGGATTCGTGATAAGCTTTTTCTCCATGAAGTGTAAGATCAAGCCCCATTGACTCATCTTCTTCACTGACACGCAACGGCACGAAAAGGTTAATGACTTTAGCAACGATATAGGTGACAACGGCAACGAAGATATATGTCGCAATGATCGCTACAAGCTGCTTCCACAACAAGTTGAAATCACCATAGAATAAACCATTTGCACCGTTTTCGTTTACGGAAGTTGTCGCGAACAACCCTGTAGCGATGCCCCCCCATGTCCCACCGATTCCATGCAATCCGAAAGCATCAAGTGCATCATCGTAACCCAGTTTATTCTTCAGGAAGAATACACCCCAGAAACATACGGCACCGCCGATGACCCCGATGATGATGGAAGAGGCAGGGGTTACGAATCCGCAAGCAGGCGTAATGGCCACCAATCCAGAAATGGCTCCGGATACCGCACCCAGCAATGTTGCCTTTTTATTAGCCATATACTCAACGATCAGCCAGCCTATGATACCGGCAGCCGCTGCAACAGCTGTATTGACGAATACATTCATCGCCACTTCATTGATTGTCAGTGCGCTTCCGACGTTGAAGCCGTACCAACCGAACCAAATTAATGATCCGCCAAGGAATGTTAAAGGAAGATTATGCGGTGCACTGTCCCCTGACTCTTTCCTTTTACCTAACATGATCGCTAAAACCAGACCTGCAACCCCTGAAGAAATATGAACAACGTTGCCACCTGCAAAGTCAAGTGTACCCAGTTCCGCTAACCAGCCGCCTCCCCATACCCAGTGTGCAACGGGAGCATATACGAATAAAGACCAAAGGATCGTAAAAATCAGGAATGCTGAAAACTTCATCCGCTCGGCAATGCCACCTGCAATGATCGAGACAGTTAAAACGGCAAAAGTCATTTGAAATAACATGAACAAACTATGAGGAATTGTTTCGCTGTATGGTCCAGCTGCAAAGCCTACATCCTTTAAGCCAACCCAATCCAGACCGCCCAGAAGTGTATTACCAGGTGAAAATGATAATGAATACCCGATCAACACCCAAAGAATCGAAATGACAGCCAAAGGCATATAACTATGCATTGCCGTATTCAGGACATTTTTACTTTTTACCATCCCTCCATAAAATAGGGCAATCCCTGGTGTCATTAACCAAACCATCATCGTTGCCAAAAACATGAATACCGAATCTGTCATTTGCATACTGTTTTTTCCCCCTTGTTTTTTGTTTATGTTATGTTTATTTACACTATTATGTTATATTTTTTATCATATACTTAATTTTCTAATTATTCAACTTAATTTTTGAATTTTCAAAAAAAATGTTAGATTATATAACATCATTAAGAATAAAAGTACCAGAAAATGTGATTTTTTGTTTTATATTTACTTTTCCACATTTTCACTACTCCACAGCTGTTACATTTCGAAAAAACCACGAAAAAAAGGGCCCCCCTATTGAGGACCCTTCAATAAATATTTTTTAACAGCAACGGGACACTTTCCCACCCTTTGCGTTATACCGTTCATCCTGAGCTTCGCAGAAGAATTCTTTCCTGGTTTTCACAGGATCTTCAGGATGATGCATTCTCATATGTGCCACATACGTATCATAACTTGGCACACCGACAAGCAAACTGACGAATTGCTTTCTGTAGCTGAGAACTTTAATTATTCTTTTCAACATTGCCTTCCCTCCCTTATGACGACCTGGATACATAAGGTGTTTCATGTAAATCTATTTTCTGGTTCTTCAAGACTTTTATCCATAACCTTATGGCAGAAATCAGGACCGTGATCACCACGATCATGAAGATGGCACATAGGGCAGCATCCACATAATCATTGACGATAACCCGCTTCATCTCGGCCAGGTTAGCTGCCGGAGCAAGAACTTCCCCACTGTCATAGGCTGCTTTAAACTTATCTTTATGTGCTAAAAAGCCAATCGCCGGGTTTTCATGGAACAGCTTTTGCCACCCTGCCGTCATGGTCACTATCAACAAGAATGTAGTGGGCACAAGGGTGACCCATGTGTACGCTTTTTTACCCATTTTGAAAAGGACCGTCGTCCCAAGCAGCAACGCAATGGCGGAAAGCATCTGATTCGCAATTCCAAACAATGGCCAAAGGGTATTGATTCCTCCAAGAGGATCAATGACACCTTGATAAAGGAAGTACCCCCAACCGATGACACAAATGGCAGTCGCAATTATATTAGGCAGCCATTTATTCGTTTCGGCAAATGGTTTGTAAAAGGTGCCGATGATATCCTGTATCATAAAACGCCCTACCCTGGTTCCCGCATCAATGGTGGTCAATATGAACAATGCCTCGAACAGGATCGCGAAATGATACCAGAACGCCATCAGGGACGCTCCGCCAATCACTTGCGAGAAGATATGGGCCATGCCGATAGCAAAGGTTGGAGCTCCTCCAGTACGGGATATAATGGTCTCTTCCCCAACATCGTCTGCAAGGCCGGTAATCATCTCAGGTGTCAAAAGGAAACCCCAATCTGATATCGTAGCGGCCACTTGCGCAGGTTCCGTTCCCACAACGGCCCCCGGGCTGTTAATGGCAAAATAGATACCTGGCGTCAATACACAGGCTGCTATCATCGCCATGATGGCTACAAAGGATTCAGTCAACATCGCTCCGTATCCGATTGGACGTGAATGAGATTCGCGTTCAATCATTTTAGGGGTTGTACCTGATGAAACGAGTGCATGGAATCCCGATACCGCTCCACAAGCGATCGTAATGAATAGGAACGGGAATAAATTTCCGGAAAATACAGGTCCTGTTCCATCGATGAATTGAGTGACGGCAGGCATTTCAAGGCTCGGCATGACAATAAAGATGCCAAGTGCAAGTCCGATGATCGTCCCGATTTTCAAGAATGTGCTTAAGTAATCACGCGGTGCCAATAACATCCATACAGGCAATACGGAGGCAACGAAACCATATACGATCAACATGATGGCAATCGTTTCCCCGCTGAAAGTGAACATTGGCGCCCATGTTTCGCTCTCGGCTACAAAGCGGCCGAAATATAAAGCGAGCATCAAAAGTATGATTCCGATAATCGATCCTTCACCAACCCGTCCCGGTCTTATATAACGCATGTAAATGCCCATAAGGACTGCAATCGGTATGGTCGAAGCAATCGTGAACATCCCCCACGGACTGCCCACCAGCGCTTTTACGACAACCAGGGCAAGTACCGCTAATAAAATGATCATGATACCAAGGATACCGATCATCGCTATCAAGCCAGTAACCGGTCCAATCTCCTCTTTGATCATCTCACCCAAAGATTTGCCGTTACGGCGCATCGAACCGAAGAGAATGATGAAATCCTGTACGGCACCAGCCAATACAACTCCGACTACAAGCCATAGTGTTCCTGGCAAATATCCCATCTGCGCTGCAAGGATGGGGCCTACGAGAGGTCCAGCTCCGGCAATTGCTGCAAAATGGTGGCCAAACAACACCCATTTGTTTGTAGGTACATAATCTTTCCCATCATTATTCGCTTCCGATGGAGTCTGGCGATTGTCATCTAGCTCAAACACTTTCCGTGCAATGAATTTACTATAAAAGCGGTATGCAATTGAATAAACACAGAGTGCTGCAGTAACAATCCACATGGCATTGATGCTTTCCCCCCGGTTTAGCGCGACGAAACCAAAACTAACTGCACCCAATGCAGATATGATCCCCCAAAGAATAACCGACTTAAGCGCTTTCATTTTTTTCCATCTCCTCTCTATTGATCTTGTGTGCAACTATAAAAAACCTTCATTTATAAGGGGCCTGGGCTGTATCACTCCCCACGCCCATTAAATTTAAAGAATTTTATATATATTCTGAATTATATGTTACCATTAGGTTTTTTAGCAATAGCAATTTGGTCAATTTGTAAAGTATTTCCCATTATTTTGTCGATAATTACCTCTTTTCCCACCATAATGGAATTGGTGATTTCACGTTTTATAAAAACCATATTGTGTGAAAAATCCAGGAGCATTAAATGAACGGCAATCCAAGTTTAAGATCCTTATTTTAGGACCAACAAAAAAAATGTGCGCCTAGTGGCACACATTTTTTTCTTCATCCTATCTGATTTTCCCTTAATGAACCGCGATTTAGATCGTAATAAAAACCCCTCTGCCGCAACAATTCATCATGGGATCCCCTTTCAATGATCCTTCCTTCATCAAGTACGAGGATTTGATCACTCTGCTGAATTGTATTCAATCTGTGGGCAATGACAAAACTTGTCCTGCCCTCCATCAAGCGGTGTAATGCTTCCTGGATTTTAAGCTCGGTAATCGTATCTATGCTACTTGTCGCTTCATCCAAAATCAATAAAACGGGATCGGCCAAAATAGCCCTGGCAATCGATAACAGCTGGCGCTGCCCCTGACTTATTCCACTGCCATCTTGACTCAAGATGGTATCATATCGATCTGGCAATTTCATGATAAAGGAATGGGCATTGGCAAGCTTGGCTGCATTCACCACTTCTTCATCTCCAGCCTCCAGCCGGCCGTAGCGGATATTTTCACGAATCGTACCCTGAAACAAAAAGGAATCCTGTAAAACGAAGCCCATATGCTTACGGAGACTGGACCTTGTCACCTGTTTGATATCCTGGCCATCAATCAATATCCGGCCGCTATTCGGCTCGTAAAAACGGGCAAGAAGATTAATGATCGTGGTCTTACCTGCCCCCGTGGGACCTACAAGCGCGATGGTCTCGCCCTTTTTTGCATGGAAACTAACATCATATATCGTTTGCTCTTCATCATTATACGAAAAGGACACACCCTCAAAGCCCACGTCACCGCTGACATCACGAAGTTCAGCAGCCTGTTTCTCATCCAATTCCTCTTCTTTTTCATCAAGTATGGAAAAAACCCGCTCAGCACCGGCAACAGCTGAGAGCAGTGTATTGAATTGGTTAGCCAGGTCATTGAGCGGACGGGTGAATTGCCTTGAATACTCGGTAAAGATGACAATGACCCCGATGGAAACCGTACCTATGCCACTCAGCGCCAAAAATCCGCCGACAGCTGCTATTACCGTGAAACTTAGGTTGTTCAGTAAATTCATCAGTTTTGGAATCAGCCCTGAGTATGATTGTGATAGAAATCCGGCTTTCTTCAAGTTTTCACTCCGGATGATAAAATCACGGATCACTTTATCTTCCTGTGAAAAAGCCTTTACGATCCGTTGTCCGGAAATCGTTTCTTCTATAAACCCATTCAGTTCTCCCAGGTTCTTCTGCTGTTGTTTAAACAGCTTTCCCGTCCTGTTCGTTATCCACCTCAGACCGAAGAACATGAGGGGAACGATGAATAAGGTTAAAACAGTTAATAAAGGGCTCAAATAAAGCATGACTCCGATCGTCCCGACCAGTGTCAGCACACTTGAAAAAATCTGGATGACGGAACTATTCAAAGTGGAACTGACATTTTCTATATCATTCGTGACCCTGCTCATCAATTCCCCATGCTGACGCCGGTCAAAAAAGGGAATGGACAACTGGTGAAGCTTTTTGAATAGTTGATTGCGCATCGCATAAACCGTATCCTGTGCGATTCCGATCATCCAATAATTCTGAAGCCACATGGATAGGGAATAAAATATATAGACTCCGAGAAGCCCTAAAAGAAGGCGGATCAGCCCCCCGCTATCTCTTGTGACAATATAATCATCAATGGCCACCCCAACAAGAAAGGGGCCAAGCAATCCCAAGACCGAGCTCATCAGTACCATGAAAAGGACGCAAAATAGCAGGCTTTTATTCGTTGCTAAGTAGGGAACGATCCTTTTTATCGTTTTCCAGGAGTTGACCGGTTTAGACTTTGCCTTATCGGGAGATATTCTTCGACTCAAGCGAAATCCCCTCCTCCCCAAACTGTGAGTGAACGATTTTTCGATAAAGATCGCTTGTTTGCATCAAATCCTCATGTTTCCCCAGCGCAAGGACTTGACCGCTTTCCAGCAACAAGATTTTGTCAGCCTCCATGGCTGTACTGATTTTTTGGGTAATGATGAGCGTTGTGCATGTATAGTCCTTTAAAGCGGCAAGCAATTTACTTTCCGTCTTCAAATCCAGCGCACTTGTACTATCGTCCAGAAGGAGAATCTTCGGTTTGCGCACCAATGCTCTCGCGATCGATAAGCGCTGTTTTTGCCCTCCCGATAGATTCACTCCTTTTTGCCCTAACTGGGTTTCATACTGCTTCGGAAGTTTCATTACTGTCTCATGGACCTGAGCATGCATGGCCGCTGCCATGATTTCCTCCATCGAGGCACCCTCTTTTCCCCAAGCGACATTATTTTTTATGGTTCCTGAAAAAAGCAGGGCCTCTTGCGGGACATAGCCGATCCTATTCCGCAGCGAATTCAAGGGAATATCTTTCAGATTCTGGCCATCAATTTGAATGGAGCCGCTTTCAACTCCGTATAATCTCGGAATCAGCTGAAACAGTGATGTTTTCCCCGATCCTGTCGCTCCTATGATTGCAAGCGATTCTCCCGGATCGATGGAGAAGGTCAAGTTTTTCAATACCGGGGTTTCGGTTCCGGGATAGCGGAAAGATACATCCAGAAACTTGATGCCTCCCCCATTTACGTCCCCACTCTTGCTTTCCGCATTACCTTCATCAATATCTATCGGGGTTTCAAATATTTCCGTCACACGTTCCGCTGAAGCCTTTGCACGGGAAATGACCATGATCAGCCACGAAAAAACGGAAAGGGATGCGGCAATCCTCGTGGCATAGTTGACAATCGCCACAACTTCCCCTACCTGTATCTCTCCCGTTGTTATAAATTCACTTCCAAGCCAGAGAATGACCAGAATCGCCACATTCATGACAAGCATCAGCACAGGCATCGTCGTTTCAATTAAACGAAGGGAAGACACAGTCTTTCTTTTCAACTCTTCATTCGCATGGTCAAATCGGCCGATTTCATGCTCCTTACGAAGAAAAGCTTTGATCAGGCGCATGCCTATCAGGTTTTCCCTCATGACGCCATTGAGATTATCGAGTTTTTTCTGCACGAGCATAAACAGCTTAGCAGCCCGTTTCATAACCCATCCCAAGAAGAAAACAAGAACCGGTATTGAAATGACCAATACAAGGGATAATTTCAAATCGACCGTAATAGCCATTATCGCTCCACCGATTACGATCAATGGTGCCCTTGCCATGATACGCAAGCCCATAAAAATCGTATTTTGAAGTTGGGTCACATCATTTGTCATCCTTGTGATCAATGAGGAAGTCGGGATATTATTCAAATTCGCAAAAGAAAACGCCTGTATTTTACCAAAAAGGCTCTTCCTGACATCATGTCCAAAGCTTTGACTTACATGTGATGCCGTAAATGAATTAACGATCCCGCCAAGAAATGAAAAAATGGAAAGTCCAACCATGACGCTTCCCCATTTAATCACTACCGATAAATCTTTCTGTAAAATGCCATCATCAATTATTTTTGCTATAAATAGAGGTTGTAACAGCTCTACCCCGAGCTCGACAATCATTAAGGATAAAGCAAGAATGATCAAAAGCCAGTACGGCTTAAGAAATGAGGACAATTTTTTCATCTATGACACCTTCGATTCTCCATATGTAGATAGCATCTTTTCATCCTCTCATTATACATTTTTATACAGATTTTTTAAAAGATTTTACCTGTTTTAAAGGGTTGGTAAATATCTTGAATTTTTTTTATAAATACCCTTGACAAATAACAGGAAATAAGCGAAAATTCTAATTGATAATGATTTTCAATTTCATTATCGATCTCTGAAATTTGATAAGCAATTACGATATTCTCTTATCGTACCCTTTTGATATTGTACATAGATACAATGTCGCCCCGGCTTCTCTGTGCCTAGTAAAATTATATGCTCATTAGCGAATGCAAGTCACTAGAATATTGCCCCCTCTTTATTCAAGTAATTTATTCACATTGGAAGCATATTAGGCAGCCGGGGATTATTTTTTTTCAACTATTAAACTTACATATATGATTTAAAGGAGCAGGATGTCATGAAACTAGAAGATATCATTAAAGAACGGCGCAGCATCAAACGATTTAAGGACATTCCTGTTCCTATCGATACCATCCAATCATTATTGGAAACTTCAACATGGGCACCGAACCATAAAATGACCCAACCATGGCGCTTCATCGTGGTGCATGGTGATAGCCGTTTAAAACTCGCAGAAGCAACCCGTGCATTCATGGAAGGCAAAGAGAAGGACCCTGAAAAGAAAAAAGCAGCCGGACAGCGAGGATATAATAAACTTATAGGTGTACCGATGTTTGTCGCAGTGATCATGGAAGAGAATCCGAATCCTATGACACGTGAAGAAGATTATGCGGCTACAAGTGCCTTGATCCAGAATTTCAGCCTGCTTGCCTGGGAACAGGGAATCGGGATGATATGGGAAACATACGGCATGATACACAGCATGGAGTTTCGTGAAGCTTTAGGCGTGAAACCAGGCGAGAAGATTGTCGGCAGCCTTCACGTTGGCTATCCCGATATGATCCCTGCCCCGCGTCCAAGGAACGCGATCGATCAACTCCTGACCATTATGGACTAACATAAAAGGAAAGCCTCCAATCTTCCATTTGGAGGCTCAGACTGTAGACAAACTCGATGAAAACCGAGTTTTCTACAGTTTTTTTATGGCTTTTATAATCTGAACGTTGATTTCCGCTCCAGGCACTGGCTTTCCGCGGGTGGTCCGCCCTCGGCTTACGCCTGCGGTGTCTCCCTAGATTACATTCTTTTTTTGTATTATATAGAAGTATTTAACTTGAGGTGATAAGGATGCTTTTCTAAACATGATTCTATTCAGCAAGATCAACTTGAAGTAATTACTTTAAATCAATTGGTGCCAGTGAATCATTTGGCTCGTAAACTTGATGTGCCATTGACATCTCTTTCATTTATAATTTGGTGAAAGATATGTATTCAGAGGTTTGGACGCCCCTTTCTATCCGTCTTAAGAGCGCCACCCCCGTTCTCCTCCAATTGCTTTAGCCACTTGACATATGGGTATTAAATTAAAACAGACGCTCTGAACCCTGCAGCGCGTCTGTTAGCTTGGAATGATTATCCCCACACGGTCATTGCCACTACCAAAAAGAACCAGATGAAAAATCCAGCATATGTATTGTGACTAAAAGATAAATCACAAAAAAACCCCCTTCTAAAAGGAGGTCCCTAAACACTCATACTCAAAAGAACTCGTGATATAATGCCTGAATCGCCGTCTCTTCGTTGTGCCCTTTTACACCGAACATCATGCTTACTTCCGAAGAACCCTGGTTGATCATCTCAATATTAACCTTTGCTTCAGCCAAGGCTTTTGACGCTCTTGCCGTTGTACCGACATTATGGCGCATTCCTTCCCCTACAACCATGATCAAGGCAAGATCATGCTCCACATTCACTTCATCGGCATGAAGCTCTATCTTGATTCGGGAAATGATTTTCTCCTCGGCATCCCCTTTCATCTGGTCCTGCCTTAGAATAAGCGTCACATCATCGATGCCTGATGGAATATGCTCATATGAAACTCCATAATCTTCGAGGATGTGCAGCAGTTTCCGGCCAAAACCAACTTCCCGGTTCATCAAATATTTGCTAATGTAAATACTGCAAAATCCTTTATCACTTGCAATCCCAATAACCGGCCCGTTCGTATTATCCCGTGTATTCACAATGCGAGTCCCTTGTGCCGCCGGATTGTTCGTATTCTGGATATGGACAGGTATTCCCGCACGGAATGCAGGAATCAGCGCCTCATCATGAAATACCGAGAAACCTGCATAAGAAAGCTCACGCATCTCACGATAGGTTAGTTCCCGGATTCCCTTCGGATTGGAAACCACATTTGGATTCACCGCATAAACAGCATCCACGTCCGTAAAGTTCTCATACAAATCAGCTTTGACCCCATTCGCAAGAATCGAACCCGTAATATCGGAACCGCTTCTCGAGAAGGTTAACACATCACCATCTAACGTATATCCGAAGAACCCTGGGAATACAACGATTCCTGGCTCATCTCGCAGAGCATATAACCGATCATAAGACTCTGGCAGCACCTTGGTAAATCCACCTTCATCCGTTACGATCAAGCCGGCCTTCTTTGGATTTATATACTGTGCCTCTACTCCAAGGCTTTGGAAATAACCTGCGACCAGCTTCGCATTATTATCCTCGCCACTGGCCTTCAAGGCATCCAGATAGCGCTTCGGGTTAGTTTGGTCTGCATGCAGCAGTGCCATTAAATTTTCATGAATCCCTGTGATGACACTCTCGGATATATCCAACTCTTCAGCAATGCTCGCATAGCGGGATACGACATCTTCTATCAAATGCTCACCGTTATCCCCGCGCAGCTGCTGTTCCGCAGCTTCAATCAATAAATCCGTCACCTTTATATCATCGGAATTGCGTTTTCCCGGAGCCGAAACGACCACAATCTTCCTCTCCGGATCAGAAACAACAATTTCGAATACCTTCCTCAACTGTTCACCTGACGCAAGTGAACTTCCACCAAACTTTGCAACTTTCATCTCGACATCCCCTATTTTCGTAAATATTCTGTCAAAATTAACTCTCCCTATTATTACGCTTTTTCTCGAAACAATCAAGCGAAAATTCCATTATAGGAGGACATTTGTCTTTTTAAAAAAGACAAAACAACAGAACCACTGATCGAGATTAGCTAAAAATTTAAAAAAGACAACGGGCATATGCCCATTGTCTCTCCCAGTCTTTAGCGATTATCCACGGTTTCCGGGTATAAGTCATGGTTCATCAAGCGGTAATTCGCCATTTCCTCATACTTCGTACCTGGTTTCCCATAATTCGTGTAAGGGTCGATGGAAATTCCGCCCCTAGGTGTAAACTTGCCCCAGACTTCAATATATTTAGGATCCATCAATTCGATTAAATCATTCATGATGATGTTCATGCAATCTTCATGGAAATCACCATGATTGCGGAAGCTGAATAAATAAAGTTTCAAAGACTTGCTTTCCACCATTTTCACACTGGGAATATAGCTGATGTAAATGGTAGCAAAGTCCGGCTGGCCCGTGATCGGACATAAGCTAGTGAATTCCGGGCAATTGAATTTGACGAAGTAATCCCGGTTCGGATGCTTGTTATCGAATGACTCAAGGATTTCAGGAGCATAATCGAATGTATATTTTGTTCCTTGATTCCCAAGCAGTGTAATATCTTTTTTTAATTCTTCTTCTTTTCTTCCAGACATGAAAAGTCCTCCTAATCCCACGTTTCAGGGAGATTCATAAAATGGGCCTCTATATAACAAAAACCATATCTCCTCAAAGATATGGTTGATTCGCGAAAAATATCAAAGCCATAGTTTTTTTAAGAGGGTGATGCTATGAACCTCTCCCGTTTATCGGGAAATATTTTAAAATTGTCATAGTTAATATAGAAAAAAAAATCTAATCTGTCAATCATACATTTTAAATTTGGTTTGATTCCTGAAGGCATTCAGCTTAAAATGTAGAAGAAGTTTATCCTACATGAAGGAAGAGATTAAGTCAATGTGGATTTTTGCAGCACTCATCACGAGTTTATGTTTCGGAATCAATAACAGCATTTTTAAATGGAGCAGCGGAAAAGGCTATTCCAAGATACATATCCAATTTTTCTTTTATTTTTCAGCTTTTATTTTGTCCATTTTTTATGGAGTATTCACGGACGGTTTGCAGCTGAACTGGCTATCCATCATGCTTGGTGCAGCTATTGGGGTACTGAACGCTAATGGTAACATCCAGATGGCAAGCGCCTTTGAAAAAGGGCCGGCAAGCTTGACATCTCCATTAATCGCAGCGAATGCAATATTCCCCATTCTCTGTGCAGCTTTAATTTTTCACGAACATATTTCTTCCTTGCAGTGGAGTGGAATCGTCTGCATGTTTATCGCTACATTAGTCATCCAATATACACCTAACGCAAAAGGTAATCATCAATATGCCCCTTGGATGATGCACACATTACTCTCCATCTTATCTTTTGGTGTGCTCGGCATTCTTATGACGACATCAACACGTCTTCATTTAAACTCCCTTGATATCCTTGTATCAATGTATGGAGGCGGAATGCTTTATCTTCTTTCGGCTCTAGCCTTTAAAAAAGAAAAAATAAAGCTAACGGAAGTCAAAATCGGTTCCTTAGTAGGGTTTTTAAGCATGATAGGCTATGGATGTTATTTCTTTGCGTTGAACACCGGGATCGCAAGCATCATTTTCCCTGTCGTCAGCCTGAACTGTTTGGTTGTCGTATTCGCTGGATGTTATATATTCAAGGAAAAACTAAAAACCTATCAAATTGCCGGTGTCCTTGCAGCATTAATCGGTATTATTTTAACTAAAATATGATTATATAGTTCGTTTAATAAAACAACCTGGCTGTCAGTATACAAGCCAGGTCGTTTTTGGTTTAACCGGAAAATAGGGTAGGTCAAAAAAAAGTGTTGACACCACCCTAAAAATATCAGATAATTTTGAATATTAATTCTTTCAAATTTTACTGCTTTTGAAATGTTTGATTATCCTTCTGCCATGGGTATAAAAGAAATAGGTACAACCCCTCATTTAATTCTGAATTAGGAAAGGAAAGATGCATAATGGTAAAAGTTACAGTAACAGTTGATTTCCAAGGAAAATCTTATCAAACTAACGTCCTTACTAAACCGGGTACTGATCATGAAGTAATTTTACAACAAGCCCTTCATCAAGTTGAAAAACAATGGAAAGCATAAAAAAGCAGGCATCGCAATAGATACCTGCTTTTTTATTACCTTAAATACTATCCAAAATACTTTTCATATGCACTATTAAAAACCCTCTTGCAGCAATTCCCTCCTACTTAAAAAACACTTTTAATTGTTTTTTTCAAAAGACACTAAAATTAAGATGTCAGTTTGTATACTAGAATTTTTATAATGAAAAAAATATCTAATTGAAATGGGATTATATATTAAAAGACTTATAAAAAAAGACGGTCTTTTTAAGGACCGTCTCTTTAATGTTCTTTTAAACTAAATTTCTTATTAATGGCATGGAACGTTCTTGGAGGCTATCGGAAAACAGACTATAAGAAATGACCTTCTTCTTGTACAGTTTAACTACATCCACGCGATCGTTGTAAATAAAAATTAATAACCTAACATCCTTTTTGCCTCTTTTAGTATCAATGACTAATGGAGTCCCACTGTTCTCTGGATGTAAAAACAATTGCTCGTTCCCTGGGAATATATGATTTTTCTTCAAAAATCTAGCGTTATTAAAATAATTAATAACTTGAATTTTTTCTTCACCTTCCAAATGTTTCCCGTCAAAGGTTACGATTGCATTCCCATCAATAATTTCTGAGTGTATTTTAAATTTGCTGATAATCCAATTAACTGCATCTGTTGGAAGACAGGAAACCAATATTTTTAACAAACTTAAGATAATTGTCAAAATCAAAACCGGCAATGTTAATTCATCATCTCCGCTACATTTATAAATTAATTCTTACATGGCTCATTATATCAAAAGGGCTGACAGTTTTTCTTAGAGATGTGTCCGTTCTATTAACGTTTAGACTTTAGTAGAACATTGCACTTAAATGCACGGGCACGCTTCTAAAGTGAGAATTTCCCGATTATAAATATAATTTCATGAAATGGTTATACTAAACAATATGATTTCAGCCACATCCTACTTAACAAACTTCCATGAATGAAATGGATAGACCGGTATAAGAATTAAAATACAAAAAAACTGGGCGTCATCAAGACGCCCAGCTTTTCCGGAATCGATTATTGATATCCCCAAATCATTGTTAGCATTGTACCGAAAATTGTAACCAATGCAACGAACAATCCGTAATAAACGTTTGTATAAATCGATGCTTTATCTTCAGACTCACCTGCGTGCATGAACATTACTAATTGAAGTGCAGCTTGCATGAAAGCTGTAACAAGAAGGATGATCATAGCCATTTTCAGTGAGAGATCAAACATAATAACTGATAGTGCGACCAAAGTCAGGACTAGTGAAAAGGCAAATCCCATAACTTGGCCCCGTGGGAATAATTCTTTCATATTACATCATTCCTTTCAGGTAGACGAAACTGAAGATGAAGATCCAGACAACGTCTAAGAAATGCCAGTAAAGTGAAAAGATGAAAGCCTTGTTTGTTGTTTCTGGAGTCATACCGCGCTTTTTGATCTGCATGATGATGAAGGTTCCCCAGAATAAACCAAGTGTAACGTGAGCTCCATGCGTACCTAGTAATGTAAACAAACTAGATAAGAAAGCACTTGTTTGAATGGTTGCCCCTTCATGTACATACTCCACGAATTCATAAATTTCGACTCCCAAGAAGCCTAAACCAAGAATAAGGGTAATGATGAAGAAACCAATCGTTGCTTTCTGCCTTCCAAGTCTCATTGCATTGATTCCAAGACCAATGGTAAAACTACTGGTTAAAAGAAAGATTGTTTGAAACATCAGGGTTGGGAGTTTAAAAAGATGTTCCCCTGTTGGACCATTTCCAGTTCCATCAACTAATACAAAGTAAGTTGCGAACAGTGTAGCGAAAAGAGCTATTTCTGCTCCTAGGAAAATCCAGAATCCAAAAATCTTTAAGCGATTTTCTTCCGTGCTATATTCTAGTGGCAGCGAGTTATCTATTTTCATTACTTAGCACCTCGCAATTTATTTTCAGTTTCTTCGATCTCTTCAACAGAGATATAACGTCCGTGATCTTTTTCGAATGAACGGTGAATCATACAAGCAAAGATACCGATCGTTGCAATGATTGCAATGATCCACATGCTGAATACCATCGCAAAGCCCCAAACGAAGAAGATACAGCTCATGATAAACGGCACACCACTGTTATTTGGCATATGGATCTTTTCTACTTTACCGCCAAATAATTTAAAGCCTTTTTTCTTTGCATCCCAGAATGCTTCTGTAGAATCAACTGTTGGCACAATTGCAAAGTTATATTCAGGGATTGGTGTATGTGTAGCCCACTCTAGAGAACGCGCATCCCATGGATCGTTTGAAATATTTCTTGACGCATAACGTGTGCTCCAATAGATATTGTACACAATAAGTGCAAAACCTATTGCCAAGCCAATCGCTCCAACGAAAGAGAGCATATTCAATGGACCATACCCTGTTGATTCAGAGTACGTATACATACGACGTGCCTGCCCATCTAAACCAGTGATGAACATCGGGAAGAATGTTACATTAAAGCCGATTGTAATGAACCAGAACGACCATTTCCCAATTTTTTCGCTCAACATGAAACCGAACATTTTTGGCCACCAGTACGTGAAACCAGCAAGTACGGCAAATACAGTACCAGGGATTAAAACGTAGTGGAAGTGAGCTACTAAGAACATTGTATTATGGTATTGGTAGTCAGCACTTGCCATTGCAAGCATTACCCCTGTTACCCCACCGAGCGTGAAAATCGGAATGAAAGCTAAAGAGTATAGCATTGGAACGGTAAATACGATTTTACCTTTCCAAAGTGTGAACAACCAGTTGAAAATCTTAACACCAGTTGGGACGGCAATTGCCATCGTGGTAATCGAGAAGATACCATTAACCATTGCACCGTGACCCATTGTATAGAAATGGTGAGCCCATACAATGAAAGATAGAGTAGAAATAGCTACCATGGAGATAACCATCGAATTATACCCGTACAGGTTACGACGTGCAAATGTCGAAATGATTTCACTGTAAATACCGAAAGCTGGAAGAATTACTATATAAACTTCAGGATGTCCCCAAACCCAGAACAAGTTCGCCCAAAGCATATCGCTACCGCCATTGGCCATCGTAAAGAATTGAGTTCCGAATAGACGATCCATTGTCATCAACGCAAGTGCCACTGTCAATACAGGGAAAGCGAAAACGATGATGAAGTTTGTGATCAAAATAGACCATGTGAACATTGGCATTTTCATTAAGTTCATGCCAGGTGCTCTCATTTTCAAGATTGTTACGATAAAGTTGATACCAGTCAGTAATGTACCGATACCAGCTATTTGAATAGCAATCGCGTAATAGTTCGAACCTACTGATTCACTGAAATCGTTACTTGCCAGCGGGAAGTAAGATGTCCAACCTGCATCAGGAGAACCACCGACTACGAAAGAGATGTTAAATAGCATTGCCCCCATGAAGAATAACCAGAAGCTTACTGCGTTCAGACGTGGGAATGCTACGTCACGCGCTCCAATTTGTAATGGTGTAACAATGTTCATTAACCCAATGATGAATGGCATAGCCATGAATAGGATCATGACGACCCCGTGTGTTGTAAATACCTCATTATAATGCTGTCCATCCAAAAGACCGTTATCTGGAATAGCCGTTTGAGCACGCATCATAAGTGCATCGACGCCACCACGGAAGAGCATAAGCAGTGCTGCCAAGATGTACATGATACCAATACGTTTATGGTCAACCGTTGTTAACCACTCACGCCATAAGTAACCCCATTTTTTAAAATAGGTAATTCCGGCAACAACCGCGATCATGGTTAAACCAATGGCAACCATGGATGCATAAATCGCAGGACTTGGATGAGGTACGGCAAATCGATCAAAGTAATCCATACTTTTGTGACTCCTTTCAGGAAAATATTCCTTATCTTGTAAACCTAGTTGTTTTATCGAACGAAATTAATTCTTAGTGATCATGATTCATGTTGCTGTGTTCTGAATGTTCCTCGTGTGAATCCTTGGAATCATTTTCTTCAGTATCAGAAGATCCGTGGTCATGACCAGCATTTTCCCCTTCAGGAGCTGGTGAAAACTCTAAGTGAGTTCCAGTGTAAGTGGATTGTCCCACATGACCAGGTTTTAATAATTCATTGAATTTTTCCTCAGTAATCGGTTTAGCAGTAGCTTTAATTTCATCTACCCACTTATCGTAATCTTCTGGAGACAGTACATTAACGTTGAACGTTTGCTGAGCAAAACCTGAACCACTGAAGTTTGAATTTCGACCCATATACTCTCCTGGTACATCAGCTGCTAAGTGCAACGTATTAACCATGTCCGACATCGCGTATTTTTGTCCTCCAAGTTGCGGAATCCAGAAACTTGAGATTGGACCGAATGAGTAAAGTTTAAATTCAATTGGTCGGTTAGTAGGTAAAAACAGATAGTTGACTGTTTCGATATCTTCTTCCGGATAACTAAAATGCCACTTCCAGTTGGAAGATGAAGCGTAAATGATTAAAGGTTCTTGATCTCCGTATCCTTTAGGTGTTGCCTCAACTTCATTTGTAGTTTTAACAGTAACAACGGATAGGAAAGCGACGATTAAAATTGGGATCGCAACCCAAATTATTTCAAGAACTTTACTTCCTTCAATATGAGGCGGTTCATAATCATCACGTTGTTTGGAAGCACGATATTTCATTATCATGAAGATATACAGTACCATAACGACAAGGACGACAAAGGCCATTGTCCATATCGAAATCATAATAACATCTGCTTGTGTTGCAGCTACTGGCCCTTTAGGGTCCAAGACCATTAATGGGTTATCGCAACCGGTTAGCACAGTGGCAATAGTAAAAAGTATAGTTAATAGAGCCCATTTTATTTTCATAGTACTACCCCTTTCTTACATAATAAAATTCCAATTGGTAATTATTCGGACAAAGTGTTACCATGTTCACAAACCCCGACATACCAATATTAATCCCAAGTCAAAAAAAAGACAATACAAAGTGACATCTGTCACATAAAGTTCATTAAAGAGCAGTAAGAAGATGGTAAATGAACTGAAATGTTCGAAAATCTTCAGCAAATGAAATATAATAATTGTTTAATAACATACCTATGGAAATTCACTTATCAGTACATGATTGTATTTTTTACCGATCCACTATCCGTTTAATATTACTCTAATATAATGAAATAAAAATTTCACATTATATTCACCGTGTATATTGCCTCAACCCCCCTCAAGAATATGAATTATATTACCTATCCTGTCAAGTATGTATTTATCGTTGGAAAACATGATTTAAAACGGTTTTTTCATACTTGTCCATGGAAGTTGATAATTGGTAGCCGCATTGGAAACGATGTTGTATTCATGTTTTAATACTCTTATGATCCAACATTGGTCAAATATTATATATATATAAGGAAACACCGGGTGTGTAATTGGTTTCTTACATTTGGTGGTTCAATCAACCCCGCCATTGGAGCCCAAAATCTTCCCTTTTGTATCTTCAAGTAAAAGTGCAATAAAAAAACCACAAAAAAAGGACTTTTTAAAAATGTCCTTTTCTCGTGGTTATCGAAATGTAAAGGTATTTCTGCATTCGGGCAGTTTGGTTTGAATATCCAAGCACATCTTATGTATTCCGATTAATACAAAGGGTTGCTTGAAATATTTTTTGATACATAACGAGTGCCGTGTATTGTATTGAATTAAAATTTATCGATACAAATGATATGAAAGCGCATTCAATGTTTGGAATCAAATTGGCTCCCTGATAAACAAAACAGCTGGTTTTGTTCAAACATGTTGGTGAATCTGATGATAGTAAGCCAGTTTATTACGCTATATTCCTGGTTTTAGTTACTGAATTCCGTACTTCTTTTTGTATGAGTTTTAGTCTTTGATTTCATTTTTATGATTTTAGTCGTTTCCGGTTCAATTCTTTCACCTTTATGTGTATTCATTACCATTTCTTCTGTCAGGACAAAAAATATACCAACTAGAAAAATGGCAGCTGCGCTTAGTGTGATGGCGATTCCAACAACGGTAAATATATAATCCTTATTGTAATCGCTTACAAAAAAGCTTAAAGCAAAAATAATAATTCCGATTACACAACCTGTGCCCGATACCCATTTCACTGCATCTAACATCTTCTGATTAGCTTCCATAATTTCATCCCCTTTCTTTCTATTTTATGACATTTCACAAATTTGTCAAATCTTTTCTATTTTTTAACATATCCACGATGAAAACCTTGACAAATAGAAGGCGCCACCATTCACTTTTAGGTATTCAAGACTATATGAATAATTTGTAGAACAGTGCAAATACACTATCTATTTTTCCGCTAGTAACCCTTTTGTATACTATTAAATAGGGGGTTGTACAATTTGAGCGTTGTTTTTCACTCCAGGCACTCGCTATTCCCGCAGGACTCTCGTACCCTCCGTTCAATCAACTTTGAATTTAGATAGAACCCTTTTTTGTCCACAAACTTAGGCCCCTGATGAATAATCAGGGGCCTACCATTTTTCATGGTTTTTGTAAGGTTATCGTTACCGTTTTCTCTTCAGTACCTCGATATACTTTAATTTTTACTTTATCGCCGATTTTCTTATCAGTATATAAGTATTTCCTTAATGCCGCGGCAGTATTTATTTTCGTTCCATCAATCTCAACAATGATATCCTGTTGCTTAAGCCCTCCGTTCGCCGCAGCCGAGCCCGCTTCTATACTCGTCACCATTACGCCGGATTCTGCAGCTTCTGGAACATTTTGAATGTAATATTGCGGCAGTTCTTCTATACTGGCCAAACTTACTCCTAAATACGGGCGCGCGATCTTTCCATTTTCAATCAGTTCCGTAACAATCGGAATCACATCATTACTTGGTATGGCAAACCCCAAGCCTTCCACACCGTTTTCGGAAATCTTCAGACTGTTTATGCCGATCACTTCCCCAGCGGTGTTGATCAATGCACCACCGCTATTTCCAGGGTTGATCGCTGCATCTGTTTGAAGGACATCAAGTGCCCACTCCCCATCCGAGGTATCGACTGAAATGGTGCGTCCGGTCGCACTGACGATTCCTTGTGTAACCGATCGTGAAAAATCAAGTCCAAGTGGGTTGCCAATTGCCAATACTTCTTCACCTGGACGCATGCTATCAGAATTCCCGAATTTAATTCCTTCCGGTGCTTTCGAGGCATCAATTGTCAAAACCGCTAAATCCGTCAAAGCATCAGCCCCGACAACAGCTGCCGTTGCCTTTTGTCCATCATACAATGAAATTTCGACTTCCTTAGCTCCTTCAATAACATGATTGTTCGTGATGATATAGGCTTTTCCATCAGCCTTTTTATAAATGACCCCTGAGCCGGTTCCGCTCTCAACCGTTTCGCTCTCCGTGCTTTGCCGCTGGTACGGGTACTGGTTTTGCATCTCCTGTAAATTCACGACCCCTACAATCGATTTGGATGCTGATTCGACCATCTCTGCCCTATCATTTGAATCCGTACTTGTCGATAACTTTTCCGCCGTGACACTTTTATCCTTTTCAACACTGTCCGTTTGCTGTACACCTGCCGTTTCGGTTGACTCATTCACTGAACTTTTCCCTTGATCTATAAAGTCTCCGCCAAATAGAAATACAGACGATGTAACCATAGAAGCAACCGTTCCGG
Organism: Peribacillus sp. NPDC096448; assembly: GCF_044762675.1. Taxonomy (NCBI): domain Bacteria; kingdom Bacillati; phylum Bacillota; class Bacilli; order Caryophanales; family Bacillaceae; genus Peribacillus; species Peribacillus sp. NPDC096448. Next base: position 212,533 of record NZ_JBIWEU010000005.1, read on the forward strand.
AAACAAGGCTAGTTAACCAAAGAGACTTACCCTTTTTCCGTTCTGCATTGACTCTGACTTGCTCCTCACCATTATAATTCTCCATCTTTATCCCTCCTATGTTTGTCCTTTACTTGGCTCAATCATAAACAGGAAATATTAAAAAATTCTTAAGAAATAAAGAAATAGGCTACCTTTTTAAAAAAATTATAAATTTTTATCGAATCCTGCATTTTGTCGCGCAACAAAATAAAAAGGCCACAACCGGGGCCTTCAATTCGACCATTCAGTTATCCTTACATGACTTCATAAACTTCTTTGGTCTCCTTATTCACGCCATACCAGCCCCAAGTGGTTTTGTGGCCGCTTTTCTGACTAGGTTCATCTACCTCGAAAACATGAAAAATATAATCTCCCTTTTCGGCATCATGATCATATTCGATTTGCAAATGCGAAAAGTTTTCCATATCCACGTAATCCTTCACAAGCTTCTCCGCCTGAGATTTACTTAATGTACTATCCGAATCCTTGCTTACTTCTTTACTTTTTGTATCCGTTGCCGCCCCCTCTTCTGCTTTGGATCCGTCTTCAGTTGTTTCCTCCGCCGGTTTCACATCATCATTTCCCACTACTGCTTCTATCGTGGCGGAGTCTGTTACCGGATGCATTTCCACCGCCTTTGAAACCATTTGTTTACCTTCCCGGTATTTTGCTTTATATGCGGCTGCTTCTTCAAAATCTCTTTTGGCCGAATCAAAATCCTGTTCATCGTATTTCTTCATTCCACTCGCCAGCAAACCTGAAAGATCCATTAATTCCCTTGATTCGGGTGTTTTTGCTTCTTTATAAGCTAATTGAAAAGCCTCGTGGGCTTCTAAATAATTTTCCTCATTCAACTGACTTTTCCCTAAATCCATATTGGAATCATAATTCCTTGTTACGCAGCCTGAAGCAATCAACACAAAAAAAATGACCATGATTGACCTCTTCACTATATCACTCCTCAATTTTACATATTATTCTGTAAATCCATCTTAAACCATTTAATAAGGAATCCGATACCTCTATTTCCTATCTTTTTCATTAAGGAAATGTTTACTTTCATGATTAACTTTTTACAAATAGTGGTACTGAATAGACAAACACTTGAAAGGGTGATGTGCAGAATGATGCAGGAAAAACAGACCTATCATGTCGATTTGGTAAGCGGCGACGTACTCGGGCAAAAACTTGAAGAGAATCCGAGCTTCACTGTACACGCAACTGATGAGGAACTTGCAGAATTGAAACAATGCTTGGAGGAACACCGGACAGATGACCTGGAGGCATATGCCCGATCACATGTGCCTTACCTTCTCTATCATCATGACCGGGCAAATGATAAATACGATGCAGCCATGAAAAGGCTTTATGCCCTAATTTATAAATTAGGGGATGAAACGGCACGAAATCATATTGAAGAAATTGGCATATTGAAAGATAACAAATTCGAAGGACAAGAAGAAGTGCAAAAGTTCAAATAAGAAATAGGAACAGAACCTGAAGTTCAAAGGTTCTGTTCATTTATGATCAAGTTTCACCAAAAGGTTATCATGCCCCAAATAAAAAAGATTCCCCTTTGTGATTCACTATACAGTTTTATAGGCAGAGTTTTTTCAATCTACATATTTATCTTTCAAATAATCTGAACCAATACCGCCAATAACCATCAAAGGTAATGGTAAAAAATTAGATACAACTGGCATACTTTTTAAAATTGTAATTTCGGTGCCTGCAAATTTATTAAGACCAAAAATGATTAATTTAGACACTAACAAAAATGCTCCTATCAATAACAAGATATCAAAAACATTTTCCTTTTTGGAAATGCTAACTGCTTACTTTTCCGTATTATTTTTTCTTTCAATTCCTCATCACTCCTTAATAATTCATCCACCGTAATTTGAAATAAATCACTTAAATTAATGAGTACTTCAATACTTGGGTAATTTTTTCCCGTTTCCCATTTGGACACAGATTGGCGACTCACATGAATCTTCTCTGCAAGATCATTTTGTGACCATTTTCTTTTTTCCCGTTCTTTTTTTAATCGTTCGCTAAAAATCATAATGAGTTCATCGCCTTTCCTACTCCTAGTATTGTGAGATGAATTGTGCAAAGTAAAGATAGTAATAAGCGCATTACTATGCAACTTATGAGTGACACCGAAAAAAACCTTGATATATCAAGAGTATCATTTTAATTTTTATGGAACTGCTGCAGAAGTAAAAAAACAAAAAGTCCCAGTTGAGTTCAGAAATCCGCTCCCTTTCCGCCGACTGTCTGCCAAGCCTCATCAAAGCAAGTGCATTACTTGTATGGCATTTCTTGTATCAATCTTGGCGGAAATCCCTTTTATAAACACATCATTTTATGTTGGACCGATAGCCAAGGCCTTTGAAGGAGCAGATATCGCTTGGATTATTGGGTTAGTTGTCCCAGCTGTTTTGTATTACTTCCCAATGAGAAAAAAGTTGAATATCTCTGAAAATGCAATAAACAACCAAGAGATTGGTTCGTTAGAGAAAACAACCGTTTCAGAGAAGAATGTTAAGTAAGATAAAAGAGGACCGTAAAATGAACTGCACCCAAATTGGAGGTGCAGTTTTTTTGACCAAATATACGATAAAAAGGCATGAGCCCGGTAGATTACCGGGTTCATGCCTTAAGGCTTCCTTCCTTGGGCAAACTCAGTTATTAGTTGTGGAAAATAGCTTTATAAGGTCCAATTGATAAGCAATCCAGCTTGAGCTAATCCACCGCCGAAACCATATAATAAAACCTTCTCACCACCACTGAGCTTCCCTTCTTTTATTCCTATTTCTAAAGATAATGGAATTGTTGCTGAAGAAGTATTTCCATACTCCACTAAGCTATATAAAGTTCGCTCAATTGGAAAGCCGCTTCTTTCACATATTGACTCAATCATTCTTAAATTTGCACTATGCGGTACGAACCAATCAACATCATTCAATTGATATTCAGCATTTTTCATCACAGTTTGCATTCCTTTTGGAACGGTCGTGACAGCCCATTTATAAACCTCACGCCCATTCTGTACAAGGTTGCCACTATTATTTAAGTCTTCACCATTTATACATGTCGAAAGGTTTGTACTATATAAATGTTTACCGCCTTCACCCTCCGAATATAAATGTGAAGAAATAAAACTTGGCTGTTTTTCATCATATTCTACAAGAACTGCTCCTCCGCCATCTCCAAATAAAATACAAGTGGCTCGATCCTCATAGTCCATAAGTTTCGATAAAGTATCAGCTCCAATAACTAGGATTTTCTTATTTAACCCAGATGTTACTAATCCATTAGCAACATGCAACCCATAAGTAAATCCTGCACAGGCAGCGTTTAAATCAATAGCTCCAGTATTCTTAATACCTAGCTTTGCTTGGACTAAAGATGCTACACTTGGAGTGTTGAAATCAGGTGTAAAGGTACAAACAATGATCATATCAACATCTTCGACAGATTTATCATACCTTTCCATTAAATCCTTTACAGCTTTATAACCTATATCACTAGTAAACTCCTCTTCATGTGCAATTCTTCGTTCTTTAATACCAGTACGTTTAACAATCCATTCATCATTGGTTTCAACCATTTTTTCTAAGTCTTTATTTGTTAACCTTTTTTCAGGAACATACGAACCTATCGCAGTAATACGTGCTTTGGATTTGAACATAGAATAGCCACCTCGTGTGTATGAATTGCATCATTTTTATAACTTGATATTAACACCTGGTACTAATTATAAAGCAAAAAAAATCTTATGCAACTAACCGTTACCTTTAAACCCGTAAGAAAAAGAGCTGAACGTCAAAGAACGATCGCGACTGATAGTATTAAGAAGATTTTGCTCCTAATGGAAAGGGATATCGTAGCCAGAACATCCTGTTAAAACATACTCATCCTGGTTGTTTTCATTTTTAATCACTTCGATTGTTTTGCACTGATGTGTTTTAATTGAATTATCTCCATATTCGTCTCTTGTGGTATCACTCGTCACTTCCAGTTTTTCTGCCTAATCACGTCTCCTTATTTAGTATTTGAAAGGTTCACACTCATTATCGGATGGCCATATAGAAAAACCTTTCATTAAAATTAAAAAAAAGGTCACCCAGTAATTTTTACTGGTCAACCTTATAATACGAACTCTTCTGTTCGTTCATTAAGAAATACATAGACACGTTAATTATGAGGAAAAAAGAAAGAACAAATTATGCTTTATTTCAGTCTTGTATAGCGAAAGTAAAATAATGCCCGAATCAGCCCTTTAAAAATGATAGCAGCGCTTCATTAAATTCTTTGGCATGTGTTGCATTGAACCCATGCGGACCACCCTTTATTAAAGCTACTTTAGAATTAGGAATTGCTTCATGTGTTAGCTTCCCACTATTTTCAAATGGAACAATTACATCTGAATCACCATGAATAACAAGGGTAGGTATATTAATCTTCGCTAAGTCTCCCCTGAAATCCGTTTTGCTGAAAGCAGCGATACAATCTAATGTCCCTTTGGGCGATGCCCCCGCTGCAATATCTATATTGTAAAGTCGGAATGGTTCACTGACTAAGTCAGTTCGATCTCCAGCAGCAAAAAATCCTCTAGTAAACTCATTAAGAAATGCTAGGCGATCATTTTTTACTCCATTTTCAAATCCTTGAATTGCTGCATCATCTAATACTCCCTCAGAATGATATCCTGACTTATAAAGAAATGGTGGTACAGCTCCTGCAAATACAGCCTTCTCTACTCTATTTGTTTCGTAGGTTCCGATATAGCGAGCTACTTCTCCACCCCCCATTGAAAATCCGACCAGTGTCACATTTTGGAGATCCAAATGCTCTAGTAACAGATGTAAATCAGTAGCGAATGTATCATAATCGTAACCGTTCCATGGCTGAGAAGAGTTCCCAAACCCCCGGCGGTCATAAGTTATGACTCTGTATCCAGCCTCAACGAGAGCAGGAACTTGGTATTCCCAAGATCGACCACTTAATGGCCAACCGTGAATTAATACAACTGGCTTCCCAGTGCCATGATCCTCATAATATAGTTCAATAGGTGTTTGATTTTCTGTTCCTACAGTAATTTTTGCCATTCTTCTACCTCCAATTGATATTCGGATATATTTCCTTTTCTCCAATAATCCAGATGGTCTCGCAACCTTTTTCTGTACGTTTATGTTGAAGACTCCAAGCATCCTATTGTTCAGATGAAATTCATTTTCTGTACTTTTAACAATTCCCCATCTATTACTTTTTTTATTAAAGAACACTTGAAATTCTCTACAAGGGTCTTAATTCCTTTAAAACTTTAAAAGAATTTATACCATAAAATAGTTGTATATACTGACCCTGTTCTCTTTTAAGAGTAATAGTTTCAATATGTAAATTGGTCAGGGCTTTTACCAAATGCCGATAAGCTGGATGTCATAATAAGGACAAATAACATTTGAATCATAAAGCTACGTTGATTCAAAAAATCTTATCCAAACCGTTATAAACACTGTTATCCACTCCAACCCACCATTAGTAAATATTCTGGAGGAATATACCTTTTTTAACACGAAGTAAAACATGAGCAGCAGCTGCAACTGCTTTCACAAATGGCAAATCATAAAAAGTTCCAACCATCAATCTTTTTTCTTACATTTTTTTACACCCCTTCCCATAATTGATAGATTATAGTATCAACGAAAGGTTTGTCAAACAAGGAGGAAATGGTATGACCAAAACCATTGTTGATAATGGTCGGGGAATTCCAGAAGGCATCCCCGAAAAAATAAATGCCTTACCATCGGGATAATCAAAAAGTGCTTACTGACGAAAAAAAACGATATCATCAGGGGTATTTTCAAACGATGGCACAATTCACTAAGGGATTGAACCTACCGGGTCTGTTTTAAGCAAGTTCAAAAGAAAACTTGTTTTAGCTATTTTCCCCACTTTCGGCTATGAACGCTGGGTTACGAATTATTTGGTGTCACCCGTTTCTCACCTAACGGATCTGGCCTATGATTAAATATTTCAACAACTGGACCTTATCTTGGATGTTTTGAATGGGAAAGATTAAATCGTGGTGTATAGTATCACACATAAAAATATTTCATGCCTGCTTTACACTCTCCTTTAGGTAAGTACCTATACTAAAAGTGCATACTTACGTTCTTGCAGGGTGCACTTTATACTTAAGATAAATAATAATCCAGGAGGAGAAATCTTTGAAAACTCTTGTTATCGTATCACACCCAAGTCTTGAAACATCCGTCATAAATAAGCGATGGGTGGAAGAACTAAGGAAATATCCGGAAAAGTATACAGTACACGAATTGAATACAGTTTATCCTGACGGAAACATTAATGTGGAAAAAGAACAGCAATTAATTGAAGCGCATAGTAATCTTGTTTTACAGTTCCCTTTTTATTGGTTCAATTGCCCGCCCCTCCTAAAAAAATGGCTTGACGATGTTTTTACTTATGGTTGGGCATATGGTTCAAATGGAGGCGATAAATTAAAGAATCGCAAGGCTGCTTTAGCTGTATCTGCTGGAATTAACAAAGAGGATTATAGTGAAAAAGGAAGATATCGCTATCCACTTGAACATTTATTATCTCCTTTTGAAACTACCTTTCTATACTGCAATGCAGACTATCGTTCATTCTTTGCGTTTTATGGTGCTGAAAATGAGCCGTCCTCAAGCGAATTAGCAAAAAGCGCACAAGATTTTTTAAATTTTGTCGATAACCTTTAATAGGCAGTTTCATTAAAGAAGTATTTCCTTGTCAGGGAAATACTTCTTTCTTTTGATTTAATCAAAATAGCTACACCTACGGCTGTACAGTCTCCTGAGCTGGTAAACTGTTTTTCTCTCCCCACTCGCACATCATATTTAACAATGGAATGAGAGATAGACCACGTTCAGATAATGAATATTCTACTTTCGGAGGTATTTGGGGAAATTCCTTGCGTATGATAAGACCGTCTGCCTCCAACTCTTTTAACATGATGCTTAGCGTTTTAAAGGAAATGGTACCGATACTTCGCTTCAGTTGATTATGCCGCATAACCTTATTTTCGGACAGCCAATACATTATGATCATTTTATATTTGCCGCCTATTAAGGATAACGTATAACCAAAGCCAGTATCATTTGGTTTCACGCCAGTCGGAACACAGGTTTCACTCATAAGTTTACACTCTCCTTTAGATAAGTATAGGATATGAATGTTCATACTTTACAATAGATCATTATCAATCTTATTGAAAGGTAAATAAGGCCCCTATAGTCCTCCTATCCCCACTTTCGTAAGTAAGAAGATTTCATTATTAAACAACATGATGAAGTTGCAGAAATTAATATCCATAACCCTCCCTTTTTAAAAAAGGAAAAATCCTGTTGTATCCAACAGGATTTTTTTCATGATTTTGGATTTCTGTAGAGTAACGTAACGGATTCATTTTAGTGTTTTTGTTTGTAATAGGTTACCGCGAGCGCAAGGGCCAGCACTGTTCCTTTGACGATATCCATCGCATAATACGGAACGGACATCATGATCAGTCCATTTTGAAGGATTCCGATCAGGACTGCACCGACGAAGGTTCCAAAGGCATTCGGTTTTCCCGCTCCTAAAACGGAGGAACCAATGAAGGCTGCTGCAACGGCATCCATTAAATAGGGGGACCCTGAATTGATTTCCGATGTCATGACCCTTGAAGCAAGGACTATCCCCCCGATTGCAGCAAATAGAGCTGAAAGCAGATAGGCAAGGATTTTGTATTTATTAACCGATATCCCGGAAAGTCTCGCCGCTTCCTTATTTCCCCCAATAATGTACATATAACGACCGTGCTTCGTATAAGTCAAAAAGATATGGGTCGCTATCACAATGACGGCCATGATCAGGATTATCCATGGTACCTGGCCAATTTTGGCGAAAAACGGGCTGATCAGTCCTGTTGCGAATGTCCCGTCGGGCATGACCATATTTTGCGAAACCGTGGCCCCTTTCGTATAAGTAAGGGCAATTCCCTGAATAATGAACATGGTAGCCAATGTCATCAGCATGTCGGGAATTCTCAATTTAACGATCATGAATGAATTCAAAGCCCCTACGAAAAGTGAGGCACCGATTGCAGCTAATATGGCGATAAATGTATCCTGGGAAAACCAGACAAACATTGATATGACGATGGCATTGGCCAATGATGCTACGGAGCCGACGGAAAGGTCGAAGCCATCCACGGTCAGTGATATCGTAATGCCGATCGCAATGATGGTCACGATTGAAATGGAACGCAGGATGTTTATCAGATTAGAAGTCTGAATGAAAGATGGATTGGACACGGCGAAAATTCCAATCAGAATGATAATCGTCAATATTGTGCCGTATTTATAGAAAAAGTCGAATAGTTCCACCTTTTTCTTCGCTTTCGCTGTCTGTGTAACAGGAATGGGTATGCTCATCCTATTTACCTCCTGTTGAATAGAATAGTAGTTCTTCTTCATTCGTTTTGCTTGTTTCTAATTCGATGACAGTGCTCCCGTCATATAACACATATGTCCGGTTGGTAATGCCAATGATTTCGGAAAGCTCGGATGATGCATAAATGATCGCTTTTCCATTCCTTGCAAGCTTTGCAATCAATTCGAATATATCCTTCTTGGCTCCAACATCGACCCCTTTCGTTGGTTCATCGAATATGTATACATCCGCATCTGCCATAAGCCACTTTCCAATGGCAATTTTTTGCTGGTTACCACCGGAAAGGTTTTCGACCTTCACTTCTCCTGAAGGAGTTTTAATGCCGAGACTTGCGATCATTTCCTTCGCCTTTTCCTTTTCCGCCTTACGATCCACGAAACTGAATGTTTTGCAGAATTTGCCGAGACTGGCTGCAGTCAAGTTGGCCGAGACTGATTCCTTTACAAGGACCCCTTCTTTCCTGCGTTCTTCAGGTACGAGTGCCAGCCCGCTTTTTACTGCTTCATGCGGTGATTTCAAAGAAAGCTTTCGACCATTCACGATGACTTCACCGGCTGTGATGGACGCATGACCGAAAAGGGTTTTACACAGCTCCGTTTTCCCAGCCCCGACCAACCCTGCCAAGCCGATTATCTCACCTGCTTTAATATTCAGACTGACATTCTTGACTTTCTCTGCATCTGACAAACCGTTCACTTCCAGAATTACGTCTCCAATTAAAGCTTTCACTTCAGGAAACTGTTCATCCATGGTTTTCCCGAGCATGTTCTCTACCACTTCGGTACGGGTTATGTCCTCGCTTTTTCGACAAGTGACACGCTCCCCATTCCTCATGATTGTAATTTCCTCACAGATATTAAAAATCTCAGGCAGACGATGTGAAATGAAAACGATCGCCACGCCTTTTTGCTTTAATTCATTTACAATTCGAAAAAGTTCTGTCGTCTCCGTATGACTTAACGGTGCAGTTGGCTCGTCGAGAATCAGGAATTTGCATTCTGTCGAAACGGCTCTTGCTATCAGGACCATCTGTTTTTCAGCCAAGGTAAGGTCTCTAACCAGCTTTTTCGAAGGGACACGAATTTTCATACCTTCAAGAATAGAAGTGGCTTTGTTGTGCAGCTCTTTCCATTGGACCCTCTGTTTTTTCCCCATGTTTTGGACCATATCATTCAACATTACATTTTCCCCAACTGTTAAATATGGGATGAGCGCGGTATCCACTTCCTGATAAACAATTTGAATGCCTTGTTCCTGAGCAGCTTTTGGCGAGCGAATATCCTGCTTCATCCCATCAATAAAAATGTCACCTGAATAATGAACATGGGCTCCCGATAAAACTTTCATTAACGTCGATTTCCCTGCTCCGTTTGCACCGACCAATGCATGGGCTGTCCCTGATTGTACTGAAAAATCAACTTCACTCAGCGCCTTCACTCCCGGAAATTCAATCGAAATCTTCTTCATCTCTAGTTGAGTGCCCATGTCCATTCCCCCTTATAGAACAGACACTCCCTTCACCGGAAAGAGAGTGTCTCTTTTTATTTTTTGTAATGATCTTTCAAAATCTTCATCCAATCTTCTTCAAATTCCGTGGATACACCCCAACCATCGACAATATCAGACAGGTTTGCCATGTTTACCGCTTCTTTTGAAGCTTGGATTTGCTTTTGTGAAATAAGTGAAGCCTCCAAATCATATGTTTGCGGCGTTTCTTCGCCCGCTAATTTTTTAGCTAATATCCTCATATTCACTGCACCGATCAACTTGGGATCGACTGCTGCCGTGTAGGACCATGAGCTATCAGCCGATTGGATTTCCTGGAGATCTGCATTCGAAACATCAATTCCATATATCTTCACTTCATCGCGGCCCGCTTCTTTAATCGCCCGGGCTGCACCGATAGCAAAGGCATCCCATGTTGCGAAAATGGCATCCAATTTACCTTTAGGGTATTTATTCAGCATTGCGGCCACAGCATTTTGTGTCTGGACCGAAGTATCAGCAGATGCCACTCCGAATCTTTCGACTTCTTTAATCCCAGGATTTTCTTTTAATTTTTCCTGATAGACTGCATTTCTTCTTACCATCGGAGGAAAACCGTCCACCCAAAGATAGGCAATTGCAGCTTCACCTTTCTGTTCCTTTATCAGTTTATCAAAAGCCAGTGTTGCCAACGCTTCATCATCTTGTGAAGTTAACGTCACGCCCTCTATTTTAGATAGATCGCTTATTGAATCGAATGTGACAACGCTTTTACCTGCATCAACCAACTTTTGAACGTCATTTACAGTTGCGGCATCATCACCATGTGAAATGATATAGCCGTCATAATCTTCCTCCAAAGCCTGCGCTATCGCATCATGGAATTTAGCCGTGTCACCATTGGCCGTGTACGTATCCACTTGAAACCCCAGCGCTTCTCCTTCTTCTTTCGCCCCCGCCAAGTATTGGGCAGTATGATCATCACCGCCAATTTTACGGATCACTTTGATCTTGGCTCCATCCCCGTCAGCAAATCTTTCCGGGACATTTTCAAATGATACTTTTTCTTCTTTCTTCGATTCCGTGGAACTCTGCCCTGTAGAGCAACCCGTTAAAAGCAAAGCCGAAGCGATGGCAGAAATGAATATCCCTTTAATAGACCTTCTCATCTTGTTTCCCTCCATGTTTTCTTATTAGTCTTATCAGTTAAGTCGGTGTAAATCCCAAAATAAAAACCTCTCTAATACAGAGAGGTTTAATCGGCTGTTTTGCAGACTTGTCCCTCTCTTATCTGTCAAAACATTTCTGTTTTGCAGGATTTAGCACCAATTCCTAATGGAACGGTTGCTGGGCATCTTAGGGCCAGTCCCTCCGCCACTCTTGATAAGAGATATATTGTGTTACGTTTTCGTAATTATCACTTTATAGGGATATAGTCGTAAAGTCAATAGATTTTTGAATATTTGAAATCTTCCCCGTTATTTTTATTTTCTTTGAAGCTGGGCTAGACGCTTTTTCTCGATTTTTTCAAGCCTCTCCAACTGCCTTAATTTCACTTCGAACAAAGTGATCGGATCACGGTAAACTTCCGGATTTTCTTTCATATGCTCCAATGCAGCCTGGTAGTCTTTTATTTCAGTCTGTGTCTGCTCTATCGTTTTTTGAAGTAAGGCAAATGAACTGCGATAGAAAAGTGAGATGTCCCGATCTAATGATTTCTCAAACAATCCAAATTGGGTGAGGAAACGTTCCGTAATCATTTCGGCAACATCCAAGTAATCTTCACTTTCCAGGTATTTCTTATAACGATTGTACATATTGGCTTTATTTTGCGGTATTGCCCCAAACAGCTTCCCTGCTCCTTTAAGCAGCAATTGTGATGGAGTCCTGCGCAAAAGGATATTAACGTTGTCGATACGGATACTGCTTGTCATCCGGTCGGCATCACGGCGCCAGTCATCCAATACCCTGAAGTCACCTGCCAGTGTTATCCGTTCTTCTTTATATAATTCATTGAATCCGGAACTCATCTCATCCATAAACTGCTGGCTTTGTGAGAACTCCAGTTGGGAACTGGCAATCCAGTCTTGAAGAGAACGGTAATATTGAGGCATGATCTTGTCAGATATGAAGGTTTGAATCCGCTCATTCATTTCCTCGTTTAACTGTACATGGACCTGACTGAAATCACTGCTTTCCGTTAACGATTTCGAGCAATCCCTCAGTAATTCAGGAATTTTTGAATAAAGCTGATTTTTCACTTCGTCCTTAAGCGAACGATACGACCGTATGATATTTTCGCTTTTTTCTTTTTCCAGATCAGCCAGTTGATTGACCGCTCCATTCAGTTTGACTTCCATCTGTTCATTCCAAGAGATGGAATGCTCACATTTCCGCTCATTGGCTGCCCGTTTTTCTAATAGATAAGATAAAGTTTTACGAATGAATGCCAGGATTTTTTCAGATCTTCTTTCCTTCCAATTATCATCTTGATAATTCGATTGAAGGAAGGCTGAAAGGTCCTTCAATTGCTGCCTGCTGTCATAATGTTTGGAGAAAGCGAATACTTTCGCATTCGGGAAATATGCATTCACTTTATCCCATGTTTCGTCTTCCATCCGGACTGCGACCTGATCACTATATATCGTATCCATTTTATTTAATAGGAAATGAATCGGCAGTTTCGGAGCCATCATTTGAATTTCCAATAACAGATCCCGTTCGCTGCCGGTGAAAGGCGCCCGGGCGTCAAGAACGAACATCAGGCCATCACTGCCATGTAAATAACCTTGGAAATCGGATTCCACGCTTTTTTCCCCATTGAAACCCGGTGTATCCAATAATCGCAGCTGATTATTTCTTAAATAGTCACTGATGATCGTCACATCGACAATAGTCCCGCGCTGACGGCGTGTTTCATCCAAATCAGTTAGCTCCTCGACAACTTTGCTATCTGTATCGGTAATTTCAAGGATTTCCAAGTCATCCCCGTCTTTGACACTGACTAGGGACGAATGATCTTCAGCGGCAATGCTCTCGCCAACGATTGACTGAATAAAGGATGTCTTGCCATTCCCTGCACTTCCTGCAAGAAGCAGATTGAAATTCCTGGTATCCTTAAGCCCATCCACCATCCATTTAAGCTTATTGCCAACCCTTAAATCATTATCTTCAGCCCACTGGATAATGGAATTGAACAGTTTCTCTCCCGCTTCCAGTCCGCCTCCCAATTTAGGCGATTTCGCCAATAGACTCTCTGCATCCTGAATGACCAGCGCATTGATCGTATCCGGGAAAATTTCATTCCAGGACAACGCGGATGCCGCCGCAAACAGCGAGAGCTCCCCGTCTGCGATTTTGAGCCAGTTTTCCAGCAACCTTGGCACGACTGGACTTAATTCTTTGATTAGGTGCGTTCCTTCTAACAGACCTGCATATGCATCCCTGTAATAGATGGAAAGCTCATCCCATACATCCGCATGGTTCAATTCGATGGTATCTATCAAGTTATTAATCACTCTTAACCATTCGAAATAAGAATCCGTATATTTATAATTTTTCCAAAGGGCAACCGTCATTTTCTCGAAACGCTCCTGGTCTAGTGTGTATAGCGAACCAAGGACAGTTGAAAAATAATCCGGCTCCATCGATTGGGCAACACCCTGCTGAATATACGTTTTCAGCACATCGAACCAACCCATTGATTCTGTACGGATACTTTCATTCGCCGCTAATACCACCGCACTGTTCCAATCCTTTTGTTCTTCAAAAAAGGCGCGTGCGATTTCCGTGACATTCGGGTAGTCAGGTTGAAACTCGACTGCTTCTTTCACTACTTTGGAAGCCAAATCATTTCTCGATTCCACTATGTACAGGGAAAACAGTTGCAAAAGAACTTCTGTTTTCAAGACCGATTCATTCGTATCGACGGATTTATAAATATCCTCTGCGGTTGAATACATTTCCAATTCAAAATAAGCATCAGCGATGTTTTTCTTCGCCCATGAACCAAGTTCCCCTTCTATGTTTTCCCATTTAAAAATGGCTGCTTCATAGTCATTGTGCTGAAAATATACCTCACCTTGAGCAAATCTAATTGCGGTTAAATCGGCTCTTTCCTTTTTTTGTTCCACAAGGAACATTTCACCCAAAGCTTGAATGGGGTGCTTCCTTGTATCCTCAAGCATCGTTTCATAATATTTTTTTCCGATCAGCCGTTCGTCCATCTTTATTCCCCCGATATATTTCATATTTTCAATTAAAGGATAATCACTGGTCCTATAAGCCTTCTAGTAGAACTAACATTCAATTTATAGGTTCCTTTAGTTAAAAAATCATTTACAAAACCTTAAAATATTATTTTAGCAAAACAATATGGTAACAACATGTCACCACTCTTACAATTTTAAAACAGAAACAAATGGAACTGTAATGTTTTTAATAAACCGATACAAAGATGTCATTTCCATATTCGAAAAAAATATGTTTTTCTAGTTTTACCAAATATCAGCCAGAAGTGAGCGAACCATTCTTTTTAGCTCTAAATTACCAGAAGCCCAACCCTTCAACTTACCTATAAACGGTAAAAGAACAAAATCACTCTGCCCCGTCCCATTACTTAATCCCCATTTTTGTATTCATATAAAAAAAGCAGTACCCTCATTCATAAAAGGTAACTGCTCATTGATAAGCTCCGAACAGTCGTTGTCCTTTGACAAATTAGGATTATACCCCTGTACGCTTACGTTGGTTATTCGGCTTTTTGGTCAACTGGCTTTTAAGTTGTTTCGTTTTCTTCACAACGCCTGTTTCCAGTTTATCTTTACTTGATCCTGCTTGCTTTTGAGCCAGTTTTTGTTTGACTGCATCCGCCAGGCTTAATTTTTTATTTTCAGACATACTGTTGTCTCCTTTTGTGTACTGCTTCTATTATAATATAGTTGCGATTAGAAAGATAATAGGGAGTAATAGCCTATTCTTCTTTAAAAAATCCTCTGGATAAAGGAAGTTTCGCCAACGAGGGACTAATTTCCTGCTCCTTTTAAAGGATTAATGATAAATTATGTTGACTTCATAATCAGAATTTGCTAAATTGTCTTTATATTATAAAATCTATGAAGAGAAAGAGTAAGATGAGAACCCTGTTCCACAGAGAGTCGACATATGGTGGAAGTCGATGTCCAAGGCCTATCCGAAAATCATCTCTGAGATGCAAAGCTGAAAATACAGTAGGCTTTGACGGGTTTCCGCCGTTACAATGGATCACGTATGAATTCGTACGTTGACTGAGTGCCGCAGCTTCTTTGAAGTGCGGAATATGGGTGGTAACGCGAGCACAAACTCGTCCCTGATTTTTCAGGGGCGAGTTTTTTATTTGCACAAAACACTTTAATTAGCCTTTTTCAGGCCAGTCGGCGGGAGTTATCATTTTAAAAAAAGGAGAAATCAACATGAAAAAAACAGACACATTATTTATTGGCCTTATGCTTTTCTCAATGTTTTTCGGAGCGGGGAATCTCATATTCCCTCCATTTTTAGGAGCATCATCAGGAACTTCCTTCTGGCCAGCCATTGCCGGTTTTGTCGCCACCGGAGTCGGACTGCCAATTCTGGTGCTTCTTGCTGTCTCACTTGTTAAAGGCGGGGCACAAACCATCGGTGCCCGAGTACATCCTCTATTCAGCACGTTGTTCATGGTGGTCATCTATTTAAGCATCGGGCCGTTTCTGGCCATTCCACGGAATGCGAATGTTGCGTATGAAATGGGCTTCAAGCCATATCTTGGCGACTCAATGGATCAATCACTATTTCTATTCATGTTCACAACCATATTTTTCATCGTCGTTTATGCCATTTCATTGAATCCAGCAAAAATGGAAACCTTCATGGGACGCTGGATTACACCCGTTCTTCTTTTGTCCATGGTCATTCTCTGTGTCGTTGGGTTCGTGAAGCTTGATGCTCCATTCCAACCTCCAACCGAAGCATATGCTGCAGGAGCATTTTCGAAAGGGTTCATTGAAGGCTACAACACGATGGATGCTCTAGCTTCCCTGGCTTTTGGGATCGTCATCCTTAATTCAATCCAGCAAAGGGGGATTTCCGAACGAAAACAATTGACGAGATATACAGTAAAAGCGGGTCTCATCGCTGGAGTTTTGCTTTCTTTAGTTTATATCTCCTTAGGTGTAATGGGAGCACGCATGGCAGCCGATGGGTCATTTGAAAACGGAACGGATATCCTCACTGTCGCATCCACCCTTTTACTAGGAACCGGCGGGAAGGTCCTTCTTGGCATCATTTTCACTTTGGCATGCTTCACCACCGTCGTCGGGTTGACGACTGCTTGTGGACAGTATTTCTCAAAACTTTTCCCCAAGCTGAACTACAAAACCGTCATTCTGATTGTAACGATTGTCGGTTTCATCCTTTCAAATATGGGTCTGAATCAAATTCTGAAAGTATCGGTACCATTCCTTGTGATGGCTTATCCGCTAACGATTGTCCTGATTGTCCTGACATTCTTCAGCCGTCATTTCAAAAACCCGAAGAAGGTTTATCGCGGTGCAATGACTTTCACAGGAGTTTTCGCCTTGATGGACGGACTGAATGCATTCGGCCTACAATTAGGACCCGTGCAAAAGTTGACTGATGTCCTTCCCCTTTCCGCTTACGGCATGGAGTGGATCATCCCTGCTCTCGTCGGTACAGCCCTTGGCCTTCTGCTCAGTCAAATCGGAGAATCCTCTCCAGCTGAGGAGTTGGAAATCGAAACACTATAATAATGAAGTAAGCAGGTGATTTTACGGATCGCCTGCTTATTTTGTACACACCTACATTGCTTTATTTTGGAAATCGACATCCACTTTTTGTTATGATGGGGTCAAAGGAGATAATAAGTAATATGTCTAAGCAAACCCGTATTGGTAAAACAGATCTGTATGTAAATCCGATTGGCCTTGGCACGAATGCAATTGGCGGACATAACCTTTTCCCTAATCTAAGTGAGGATACAGGAAGGGATGTTTTGAGAACGGCATTGGAAGAAGGAATCAATTTTTGGGATACAGCTTACATTTACGGTCCTGAACGCTCAGAAGAACTTATCGGTGAAATCCTTAAAGAGAGTCGCAAACGCGAGGACATTGTCCTTGCCACTAAAGGGGCACACAAATTTGTCGATGGCAACATCGTCTTTGATAACTCTCCCGCTTTTCTTAAAAATGCCGTGGACTCGAGTCTAAAAAGGCTCCAAACAGACTACATCGACTTATTCTATATCCATTTCCCTGATGGTGATACCCCTAAAGATGAAGCAGTAGGTGCCTTAAAGGAATTGAAGGATGCAGGCAAAATAAAGTCAATCGGCGTCTCGAACTTTTCGTTCGAACAATTGAAGGAAGCGAATAAAGACGGCTATGTCGATGTCCTGCAATCCGAGTACAATCTATTCAAGCGGGAGGCAGAACAAGACCTGCTGCCATATACAGCCGAAAATAATATTTCCTTCATTCCTTATTTCCCCCTTGCTTCCGGTTTGCTCGGCGGCAAATATAACCAGGAATCAACATTCAATGACGGCCGGGATAAAAGTCCGCTTTTCCAAGGACAAGCCTTTGTAAGCAACCTGCAAAAAGTGGAAGAAGTACGGGCGATCGCCAACAGGAAGCATACCGATGTCGCCGATGTCGTACTAGCTTGGTATTTAACTAGGCACTCGATAGATGTACTGATTCCCGGGGCGAAAAAGCCAGAACAGGTCACACGCAACCTACAAGCATTGGATGTCGATCTAACCATGGATGAAATCGCCGAAATCAGTGCCATTTTCGCTTAATATAGATGTGTGAAAAGGCTGTTCAGCTCAAGTTGAACGGCCTTTTTATCTGCTCAGTGGTTCATCCATGTACAAAAATTGACTGCTAGGCTCTATATTGCTTAGGTACTTCTGTTTTGTTATATTTAGTGAATATTCCATCAATTAAGGAAGAGGCAGTCTGAATGAAAAAATCTATTGTTATTTTATTTCTTATCTTGGCAAATTTGTTTTGGGCCGGTAATTACATTTTCGGAAAATACGTAGTGACCGAACTTTCCCCGATCCAACTTACATTTACGCGATGGCTAATCGCCGTTTTCTTATTGTTTCCTTTAGCGCAATGGATTGAAAAGCCCGACTGGAAGAGTGTATGGAAAGCCTGGAAATTACTATTAGTCATGGGTGTGCTTGGAATCATCAGTTATAATTTTTTCCTTTATTGGGCTCTGACCTATACAACTTCCATGAATGCCGCTCTTGTCAATTCCATGAACCCTGCCTTAATTGTTCTTTTTTCCGCTTTGCTGTTAAAGGAGAAAATTTCACCCCTCCATGCACTCGAACTTATCATATCTTTATTCGGCGTTTTATTGGTCTTGACAAAAGGACATCTTCAGGATATATTCCAGCTCACTTATAATAAAGGCGACCTATTGATGATCCTAGCGATTCTTGTTTGGACCTTCTATTCAATAATCGGTAAAAAGCTGAAAAACATTCCGATCATCTCAGCCACTGCCGTTTCCGTTTTTCTCGGATTGATTCTCATCGCTCCAATTGCCATTGGCTCGGGAATGAACCTTGCTTTAAGCAATAAAGCCATTACGGGTCTCTTATATATTGGGATTTTCCCATCTGTCGGCTCATTTATTTTCTGGAATATTTCCCTTCGTCATATCAATGCCGGCCAAGCTGGGATTTATCTAAATCTGATTGCTGTATTTACCGCCATTCTTAGCCTGATTTTGGGTCATGCGATTACGATCATCCAAATCCTCGGTGGCCTCCTTGTCTTCATTGGCGTCTACCTGACAAGCAAAAAGAAAAAGGCATATCCGGCAGCTGTCACGAAGAACATCCAGTAATTCTCATCAATGAACGCTTTCTTGTCTTTTCCCCTTGTCTATGCACCATGATTTACGTTATCCTTTAAAGAAGAAAATCTGAATGTAAAGGTGTGCTTTAGTTGAGGATCAATAAATTTATCAGTGAATCCGGAATTACCTCGCGACGAGGCGCAGACAAATGGATAGCCGAGGGTCGCGTGACGATTAATGGCACTGTAGCTGAGCTCGGCAGTCAAGCTGAACCCGGTGATGATGTTCGGGTGGACGGCAAGCCGATAAAAGTGGAACAGCAAAATGTCTATATTGCACTGAATAAACCGATAGGGATTACAAGTACGACCGAAAAACACATTAAAGGGAATATCGTTGATTTTGTAAATCATCCGCTTCGCATTTTTCATATCGGACGTCTGGACAAAGACTCAAGCGGTCTGATCCTTCTTACAAATGACGGAGATATCGTTAATGAAATCCTTCGTGCAGAAAACAAGCATGAAAAAGAATACATCGTAACCGTGGATAAGCCACTTACCGCTTCCTTCATTAAAGATATGTCTTCCGGAGTGGAGATTTTGGATACGAAAACACTTCCTTGTAAGGTTGAGCAGTTGACCAAATACACATTTAACATCACTTTGATGCAGGGACTGAACAGACAAATCCGCCGTATGTGCTCAGCACTAGGTTATGAAGTCCGTGATTTACATCGAATCCGGATCATGAACATCCATCTGGACGGACTGGCGATCGGACAATGGCGCGACCTGACCGAGGATGAATTGACGGAACTATTTAAGGAATTGGATTATACCCCAAGGAAAAGATGATAAGGAAGATGCCCCCAGAATTCCGGGGGCATCGCTTTTTTAATTTCAGAAGAATTTTCAGCAATCATTTGCTTTTTTATACGTATTTGGTGCTTTCACTCATGAATTTTGCTGGTTTACTCGTGAGTTTCGCACTTTTACTCGTGAATTCCACTTTATTCGTGAGTTTCGCGCCTCCATGATTTCATCGATGGTTGCCCCGGCATTTAAGCAGCATTCCATGTGATAGCAATTGCATTCATCGCAGCGGCTGACTATTGATATGGCTAAACCGATACTTACCCTAATTGGCGTTTAAATACTTTACTGGCAAAGAAGTAAGCGATGACCATGATGCCGACGCACCAGGCAAGCGCGATCCAGATATCGTTGCCAACAGACCCTTCATATAAAAGGGCACGAATCGCATTCACGATTGAAGTCACTGGCTGGTTTTCAGCGAACGCACGGACAATTTTAGGCATGGTTTCCGTTGGGACAAAGGCCGAACTGATAAACGGCAGGAAAATCAGCGGGTACGAGTAGGCCGTCGCCCCTTCCATAGAACCCGCTGTCAACCCTGGAATGACCGCCAGCCATGTCAGCGCCAGCGTAAACAGCCCGAGTATCCCAGCTACCGCGAGCCAATCCAGGATATCAGCGCTGGAACGGAAGCCCATCAAGAGCGCGATGAGGATAACCACCACGACAGTAAGCGCATTGGAAACAAGCGAGGTCAACACGTGAGCCCACAATATCGACGAACGCTTGATGGGCATGGTTATGAAACGCGCCATCAGCCCGCTCTTTACATCCGTAAACAGCCGCAAGGATGTGTAAGCGACGCCGGATGCGATAGCCATCAGCAAGATTCCCGGCAATAAATAATTGACGTAGTTGTCCGTTCCTGCCTCTATGGCGCCGCCAAATACGTAGACAAACAGCAGCAGCATCATAATCGGCGTAATCGCCACCGTGATAATTGTATCCGGGCTGCGCATGATGTTGCGCATTAAACGCCCTAGTAATACCCCTGTTTTTCTTTTCATTTACATCTCCTCCTTTTTGCCGATGATCGCGAGGAAAATTTCCTCTAATGTCGGCTGCTTCTCGATGTACTCCACCTTCGCTGGCGGGAACATCTCCTTGAGTTCGGTAAGGGTGCCGGTTGAGATGATTTTTCCGCCATGAAGGATGGCGATTCGGTCCGCCAGTTGTTCGGCTTCCTCCAGGTACTGGGTCGTCAGCAAGATGGTCGTGCCGCCGCCGGCAAGCTCCTTGACGGTATCCCAGACTTCAATCCGCGCTTCGGGGTCAAGCCCTGTCGTCGGTTCGTCGAGGAAAATGACTGCTGGCGTCCCGATCAGACTCATGGCAATGTCAAGCCGGCGCTTCATCCCGCCGGAATATTTGTCCGCCCGGCGGTTGGCCGCATCGGTCAGGCTGAATCTTGCAAGCAGATTGTCGGCGACTTGAGCGGGATTGGAAACTCCCCGCAACTTGGCGATCATCAGCAAGTTTTCCCGCCCGGTGAGCATGCCGTCTATAGCTGCAAACTGCCCTGTCAGGCTGATGCTCTGGCGAACATGATCCGGTTGACGCTGAACGTCAAAGCCGCAAATACCTACTTCGCCGCCATCGGCCTTCATCAGAGTCGAGAGGATGTTTACCGTCGTCGTCTTGCCCGCTCCATTTGAGCCCAGCAGTGCGAAAATTTCGCCACGCCGTACCTCAAAATCCACCCCCTTTAAGACTTCCTTGTCTTTAAATGATTTTTTTAACCCTTTTACAGAAATCACTGCATTATTCATACTTTTTTCCTCCTTTTAATATCGCAGTAAAGCCGCTTGTAAGATCCGTAATTATCCGGTCGAGCGCCTTGCTGAACTAGATTGAATAGACTTCTCTATTTAGTCTGACTGATATTCTGTATAACTTACTACCGAGTTAAAATATAACTGAATAGCGAAGGTGGCATTTCACCTTTGTAACCAGCTATTCAGTCGGAATTATTTATTGAATTTATTTTTTCCCAATCGCGTCATGATACTGTCATTTAAATCTTCACGATACTTGGCGAAATAGGTTTTAGCATTTGCCACTAGTTCGTCGGCAAAGGACGCAACGTCTTCCCCAGTGATTTCCAGCACTTGTCTACCTTCCGCCGCACCGGCTTCGAACAACTCGATTAATTCATACTGCATGTGCAGCATATCCATCCCGTTGCCCGCTGAGAAATTCCACATATAGTTTTGAATCTTCTTAAATACAAACTGGTAGTCCTCTGGCAGGGCTTCAACCCGTGCCATCATCATTTTATACTCTTTTTTATCACCAATCATTTTTTTGAACAATTCCATCATTTATTTTTCCTCCTTTTTTATAAAGCTGAACAAGTCACTCCAAAAATATCGTACGGAATATCTTATGAAGCTAGATTGACTTTAAGACGTTGATTTTCGATGATACAAAATCCCATTTTTCCCAAAACAATTCAAGTTCCTTTCGGCCAGCCTCATTAAGTGAGTAAAACTTGCGGGGCGGCCCCATATCTGACGGTTTCTTCTCTATGTTCACCAGTTTTTTCTTTTCTAATCGCACGAGGATGGTGTAGACCGTCCCTTCCACGACTTCAGTAAACCCAAGCTCGTTCAGGCGGCGGGTAATCTCGTAGCCATAGGTTTCATGGCGGCTGATGATTTCAAGCACGCAGCCTTCCAGCGAACCCTTCAGCATTTCAGTTAAATTTTCCATATTAAGAGCCTCCTCTATTTTGTGACTTATATAAAGTATAACGTAGTTCCGAGGGGAATTTTTACTGAATAGCTTTTGGGAAATCACGCTATTTAGTGTTACTTATTACATCTAAACTGTAACACTGAGTAGCAGAGGTGTCAACTTTTTTTCTTAAGAATATTTTTGCAACTTCACTATTCAGTGCTGTTGGTATCCCGTGTTACTTACTACAAGGTATGCTGTAACACGTAGTAGGGTGACTGCAAATTGATTAATTTTTTTAAAAACAAGCTATCTCCAATGGATACTGGTGATTTCTTTTATGGAGCTTTTACTTTCCCCCATGCCTCTTTCACAATGATTACACGTGTTAAGAAAGGCGAAGATTTCAGTATATTGACAGGGAAGAACCGTTAAACGTAAGGGTGGAAAGGGTCACAATATATTTGTCTTCAACACAATTTATGTAAAAAAGAAATTTTGACGTATTATTAATTCCACTTTACGCGTGAGTTTCACGCTTTTACTCGTGATTTTTACACTTTTACTCGTGAATTTCGCACTTTTACTCGTGAATTTTGCACTTTTACTCGTGAATTTCGCACTTTTACTCGTGATTTTTACACTTTTACTCGTGAATTTCGCACTTTTACTCGTGAGTTTCACGCTTTAACTCGTGAGTTTTACACTTTTACTCGTGAGTTTCGCACTTTTACTCATAAATTCCACTTTACTCGTAAGTTTAACGCTTTTACTCGTGAATTATACTTTTTTATTCGTGAGTTCCACGAGTAAGGGCGAAAATAAAAAGCAACCTGGAATTAGGCTGCTCGTTATCGGCTCTAAGTTATACCCACCATAAATCAGTTGGGCTTTCGTTGATGAGTACAGTTTTCAGATTGGTTACGGCCCGTTGGAATCCTTCTTCAACTGACATCAGCGGATCTTCGTGTTCGATGCTGACGACGTAATCGTAACCGTATGTGCGAAGGGCACTCATGATGTCGGACCACTCTTGCAGGCTGTGGCCGCATCCTACAGAGCGAAAGTTCCAGGCACGGCTCTGGATATTTCCATAAGGCTGCATGTCGGTTAGTCCATACATATTGATGTTATCCTGATCCAGGTATGTGTCTTTTGCGTGGAAGTGGTAGATTGCTCCCGCTTTCCCTAGGATCTTGATGGCACCGACTGGTTCGATGCCCTGCCACCAAAGATGGCTTGGATCAAGGTTGGCGCCTATTGCATCAGATGTAGCTTCCCGCAGTTTTAACAAGGTATAGGGTGTGTGGACGAGAAAGCCTCCATGGAGTTCAAGGCCGATTTTTATATTGTGTTCATCGGCAATGGCGGCCACTTTCTTCCAATAGGGGATCAATTTTTCTTCCCATTGCCATTTCAGCACATCTGTATACTCATTCGGC
This sequence comes from Peribacillus sp. NPDC096448, assembly GCF_044762675.1. Lineage (NCBI taxonomy): Bacteria > Bacillati > Bacillota > Bacilli > Caryophanales > Bacillaceae > Peribacillus > Peribacillus sp. NPDC096448. The sequence continues at coordinate 236,393 of NZ_JBIWEU010000005.1, forward strand.
CATGGGGCGACGGGCCAGTTTGGATATTTAGCTCCTTCGTGATCACCCGCTGTACCAGAAAAGGTATTGACGACCGGGACGTTCAGTAAGGATGCAAGCTTGATTGTTTTGATCAGTGTTTCATCACTTTCTTTAGCGAATGCTTCATCTGGAGAGATTGGATTGCCATGGCAGCTGAATGCACTGATCGTTAACCCTCTTGTTTGAACGGCTTCGAGATATTTTTGGCGCTTTTCTTCACTTTCCAGCAGTTCATCGAGTGGACAATGGATATTCCCTGGATACCCGCCTGTACCGATTTCAACTGTTTTTAATCCGGAATCCGCGACATAATCAAGCATATCCTCGAATGATTTTTGAGCAAATAGCACTGTAAAGATCCCTAATTTCACATGCCCCACCTCACCTTTTCATTAATTTATGCTCATGACCTTCCCACTTGCCGAGCTTTGATAAATGGCTTCGATTATTTTTGAAACTTTCATGGCTTCCGATGGTTTTACCAATGGTTCTGCCAACCCCAGGCAGCTATTAATAAAGTTCTCTGCCTGTTGCAGGTCTGGTGTATCCTCCCCTGGCATCCATACTGCCTCACTGTTTAAAAGCATGCCGTGCTTAGCCTGATTCAAGACCAGCGGGAACACATCAAGTCCGCCCTGCGTTCCGGATAAACTCAAAACAGTCGCTTCTTCTCGGATATTCGCGGCCCAAGATGTTTCGAATAATAGAGATGCTCCATTGGCAAATTTGATATATGCCGTGGCATGGTCATCAACTTCGAATACCGAGGCATCGAAATTCCCCCATAAATTGACTTGATCGACACCCTTACTGACATAATTATATGTCGAACCTACGATTTCAATCGGTTCTGGGTCATCCATCAGCCATAATGCCAAATCAAGCAAATGGCAGCCGTAATCGATCACGCTTCCCCCGCCTTGTAATTCCTTGCTTGTAAATACCCCCCAGCCCGGGACTTTGCGCCGCCTTATTGCCTGTACACGCGCTACATATGGTTCACCGATTTCACCGGCTTGAATCATTTTCTTTGCAGCCTGGGCTTCCTTCATGAAGCGGTAATGATATGCAGTCGATAACACTTTACCAGATATATTCGCTGCCTCGGTTATTGCTAAACATTCCTCGGTTGTAATGGCCATCGGCTTTTCGCATAACACATGTACACCCGCTTGCAGGGCAGCAATGGAAATCTCCGCATGGAACTTGTTTGGCGTTGCAATCGTAACAGCATCCACTTCAGCAAACATTTCTTTATAATTGGTGAAAACCTTTTCGATATGAAATTCACGCGCCACTTCCCGCGCCTTCATTTCATCTATATCCTGAATGGCGTATAAAACCACTTTATCTTGAAATTTTTGAAAAGCTGGGATATGCCTTTTTTGGGCAATTCCGCCAGCACCGATAATACCCATTTTTAATTTGTACATGATGACTTTTAACCCCTTTATAAGCGGATGATTTTTCGGGATGCATTTGATTCCATCGCGCCAAGAATGACTTTTAATGATTTTAATCCTTCAACTCCCGAGACAAGTGGCTCCTCATTGTCCATCACACATTTTACAAAGTGGCTGATCACTTCGGAATCATGTTGTCCTTCTGAGTCATTAGTCTGGATGCTTCCTAATTGGATGGTTTCGGTCTTTCCATTGTCATGATGGATGATCAGTGAGTATTTCGGATCGTCTTCAAGGCGCAATACCGCTTTTTCCGCATAAATGACCGTAGCATTGTCTTCTTTTGCATAAGACCAGCTGGCGGTAAGAGTCCCGATGATACCGCTCTCCGTCCGGAGGATACAGGCCGCACTGTCATCAACGTCTGTATTTTTCTTGGCAGTCGTTTCCACAAAGGCTCCCACTTCAACAAATTCTTCTCCAAGGATATACCGTAATAAATCAGCTTTATGAACACCTAAATCGCCCATTGCACCAATGACTGCCTGATCCTTTTTAAAAAACCAGCTTTCCAGTCCGTCCACGCTCCAGGTTTCCGGCCCGGAATGTCCAAAAGCCGTCCTGAAGCTATAGACCTTCCCTACCTCCCCGCTCTCAATAAGCTGTTTCGCTTTTTGATGTGAGCGAACAAAACGCTGATTATGACCAATCATTAGTATTTTGCCGCTTTTCGCTGCTGCTTCATTCATTTTTTCAGCGTCTACTAAAGAAGTAGCCATTGGCTTCTCACATAGGACATGCTTACCAGCTTCCAAGGCCGCAACCGTGATGCGCGCATGCAGGTAATTCGGTGTACATACACTGATCGCTTCAATCTCCTCATTCTTCAAAAGTTCTATATAATCAGTATATGCTTGCGCTCCATACCTTTGTGCTGCTGCATTCGCCCGGTCCGGCACAATATCACAAACGGCAAAGATCTCCGTTTCCTGATGTGATTCATACTCCGGAAAATGCCTGTTTTTTGCGATACTCCCGCATCCAATGACTCCTACCTTCACTTTGCCCATATTGTTCTCTCCTTCACTTCATCTCTTTGCATGAGATGGATTCCAACGGTTCGGCTTTACCATAGTTCGTTATGATTCCAAATTCCGGCTTGACCCAATCAACGGCATTCTTAATTACTCGTTGAATCTCCGGATTATGGTAGGTAGGATATGTTTCATGTCCTGGACGGAAATAGAAAATCCTCCCTTTTCCCCGCTGATATGTGCAACCGCTTCTGAATATCTCCCCGCCTTCAAACCAACTGACGAATATTAATTGATCTGGTGCAGGAATATCAAAATGTTCCCCGTACATCTCTTCCTTCTCAAGCTCTATATATTCTCCGATTCCATCAACGATAGGGTGATTCGGATCGACAACCCAGAGCCGTTCCCTTTCATCCGCCACCCGCCATTTCAAATCGCAAGTCGTTCCCATCAATCGTTTGAAGATCTTTGAAAAATGACCAGAATGGAGGACGATGAGGCCCATTCCCTCGAGTACTCGCTTGTGAACCCTTGCAATGATTTCATCCTGAACTTCATCATGTGCAACATGCCCCCACCAAAGTAGTACATCGGTTCGTTTCAATGCTTCATCGGTTAATCCGTGCTCTTCTTCATCGAGAGTAGCAGTCGTCACCTCGACCTGCTCACTTTGTAAAAAGCCGGCAATTGCACCATGGATACCATCCGGATATACTTTTGCTACTTCAGGCTTTGTTTTCTCGTGGCGAAACTCATTCCATACAAGGACTCTCATGAACAACCTCCTCCATTCAAGAATCATTTCACGGCAACTTGCTTTGTATTTTAACTATTACCTCTTTATTCATAACGCAAACGTTTGCGTTAGGCGTGATCAAAATATAAGGACATACTTATTGATTTTTAGAATGTATGAATTTTCAAAAATAATAGTGGTAATCTATATTGTAAATTTATGTTAGCGAAAATCAAGCTTTAATTGGTAAAACATTTCTACATTTTTCATTTAATTTCCTTTTCAGCAACAAAATGCGACTCCCGCTTTATGATTTTGGTAGGAATACTAATGCTCTTTTCCATCATTTCCGGATTTGCAATTAGGTCGAACACGCATTTTGCCGCCTCATACCCTAACTGATACGTATGGATATCAACCGTTGTCAGCGGCGTACTTAAAAATTCTATGAATTCTGAGTGGTTAAAACAGACGACGCTTATTTGATGCGGCACTTTCAAGTTCTTTTCGGCTAACACTCCAAGTAAAAGAACACCCAATAAAAGATCCATAACCAAAAAAGCGGTTGGTGCCTCTTTCAATTCCAGCAATTCGTCAATCGCCTTTATTCCATCCGTTCGATTTAAAGGAATCAATTTGATATATTCCTGCCGCACATCCAACCCAGCCTGTTCCATCGCTTGTTGAAAGCCTGTCAGGCGGTCCTGGATCACTTCAAACTCGGGGCTGCCCCCTAAAAAGGCGATGCGCTCATGTCCAAGATTGATGACAAACTCCGATACTTCCCTGGCCGCTTGAACATTATCGTTATCAATGAATGTGATACCGCTCATGTTCGTACTTGGCTTCCCGATCAAAACGAACGGGAAGCCCTGCTTTAATAAATACGGCACCACTTTATCGTCTTTTTTAGAGTACAAAACAATCATGCCATCCACTCTTCTGCCCTGAACCATTTTCACGACGTCCTCAAAGATGGCATCCTCCGTCTCTCCGGTTGTCAGAGAAAGACTGTACCCTTCTTTATTACAGAAATCCCCGATTCCTCGGATCACTTCTGGAAAAAAAGGATTATAAAGTGATTCCCTTGCCGAACTTTTCATGACGATCCCAATTGCCTTAGTTGACTTCGTGACTAAGTTCCGGGCATTTTCATTCATATGATAGCCCATTTCCTTTAATACCTTGCGTACCTTGCGCTTGGTCTTTTCACTGATTGTCGGGCTGTTATGGATTACACGCGATACCGTTGATGGAGCGACATTCGCTTTTTTGGCAACGTCTTTTATAGTAACAGACAATTTCATCAACACTCCCCGTTCACCGCACATGGTTTAATATTCCCTATATTTAAATAGTTATTTAACGGCTCCATCAGCAATTCCTTTGATAATTTGCCTCTGAGCAAAAAAGTACGCAATGATGACTGGAATGATGGATAAAGTAAGTCCAGCCAAGGCAAGATGCCATTGCTTCGTATATTGACCGAAAAAGAAGAACAATTTAAGTGGAATGGTCTCCGATCCCGCACCGCCAATAACAAGGGATGGCAACAAATAGTCGTTCCATATCCAAATGACATTTAAGATCCCAACTGTAATGGACATCGGTTTTAATAATGGAAATATGATATACCAAAATACTTGAAAGCGGTTTGCACCATCAATCTTTGCTGCCTCATCAAGTGAGAGGGGAATGCCCTTTAAGGTACCATGATATAGGAATATGGATAGACTGCAGCCAAAACCTAAATACATGAAAATCAGTCCCGCCTTGTTCAGCATCCCAAATTGACCGAATTGGGCAACGAGCGGTATCATCACAGACTGAAACGGGATAAGCATGGCTGCTACAAATATAAAGAAAAGCAGGGAACTTATTTTACTTTTGTTTCGGGAAAGAGCGTATGCTGCCATCGCAGAAAAAATGATGATGATGGCTACACTGACGCCCGATATCAATAAAGAATTGAATAAAGTCCGGAGGAAATCCAATTGCTCGAAAGCTTGAATGAAGTTTTCGAACGTCCAGGTTTCAGGCAGTCCCAATGTATCGGCAAATATATCCCGTTTCATTTTAAAAGCATTGACAAGCATTAAATAAAACGGGGTGAGCCATAATATGGCCAAAATGAATCCGATGAATCCAATCAGCCACAATTTCCATTTTCCCCTCATTACAGCTCAACCTCCCGTTTTTTATTGAAATAGACTTGTGTCAGCGAAACGACCGCCACGATTACGAAAAAGATAACGGCTTTTGCCTGTGCATATGCCATATCGTTTTCGGTGAAGGCGGATTTTACAATGTTCATCGCAACCATTTCAGTTGAATTATAGGGAGCTCCGTTCGTCAAAGAGAGATTTTGATCATAGATCTTGAACGAGTGGGAAAGCGTCAAAAACAAACTGACGGTAAAAGCAGGTGCCACTAGTGGAAAAGTTATATGGCGAAAACGCTGGAAACTGTTAGCTCCATCAATTTTTGCCGCTTCGATCAAGTCTTCAGGAACTGCCTGCAGATAGGCGATATAAATGATCATGATATATCCGGCCATTTGCCAGGACGTTAAAATAATCAACCCCCAAAAACCTGTATCAGTCGTAGATAACCAACCATTAAATGCTTCGATCCCGGTCAAATCACCAATCGCACCGAAGACCTTAATAAAAATGAACTGCCAAATAAAGCCGAGAATCAAGCCGCCAATTAAATTGGGCATAAAGAAAACTGTCCGCAGTATGTTGCTTGATTTAATTTTCGAAGTCACGATGAGAGCCAAACTTAATCCGATGATATTGATTACCACAATTGCCGCTACGGAAAATTTAATGGTGAACCAAAATGTATCAAGGAACCCTTTATCCGTAAACAAGTCCATATAATTCTTAAGACCGATGAAATCCGGTGTCCCTAAACCGTTCCAATTCGTAAAGGAATAATAAAAACCGTAGATGAGTGGCACGATCACAACCAAAATGAGTGCAGCAAGAACAGGTGTCAAAAACAGCCAATATGCGGCATCCCGATTTCTCAACGAAACCGACCTCCTTGAATGATTTAATAGTTAATGGGTTTAGATCATGACTGGGTTATTTGATGATTCCCTTTGCGACTTTTCTATAATAAGGAACAACCAATCGACACACTTTTCATGCCGATTGGTCACTTGCATTTCCCCACCACTTATTTGCTATGAATCTTCTCCCAATTTTCAATGTTCTGTTGGACAAGTTCCTCCCAAGTCAATTTACCAGTAACGTATTTTTGGACACTTGCTCCAAGATCATCATTCCAACCGACCGGATATCCATTAAACACCCACCCAATCGTGTTTCCTTCTTGGGAGTATTTATAAATTTCTTTTGAAATTGGATCGGCAATTTTTTCTACATCATATCCTTCATAAGCAGGAATGAATTTAAAATCTTCCAAAACGGCTTTTTTCCCTTCTTCGGATGTATACATCCAATCGAGGAACTTCTTCGCTGCTTCCTGTACCTTTTCATCCGATTTCTTGTTCACTGCCCAATAGTTCGGTACGCCGACCGGCATGCCTGCATTGTCTCCATTTGGAATCGGGATGATGCCAATTCCCTTTTCAGCCAACTCAGGGTCCATATCATAGACTGTGTTATACACCCAGTTACCTTGCTGTATGATCGCAACCTTTTCAAGTGAGAACAGCTCTTCCACTTGTTGCGAGTAATCGAGGCTTGCTGTCGGCTGGACGGAATATTCATTTTGGATATCGACCAGTTGTTTAAACTTGTCACCATCCGTGAATTTAACCGTTGGTGCCTTGCTTGCTTCTAACACATTCCCATCAAACTCCGGAGATAAGAATACATTGGATAAATGGTTTCCTGTCACCCACTTCTCTTTAACCGGATAAGCGAAAACTGCATCGATTTTCAACTTGTCTTTTTGTGAATCGATTTTCTTAACTGCCGCCTCTAAGGCTTCATAACTTGTAATTTCATCAGGATTAATTCCGGCTTCTTTAAATATCCGTTTGTTATAAATCAAGCCGTATCCTTCCTGGTTAAATGGAAGTCCAAGGACTTGCCCGTCCTCTTCCACGCCATCCAAAGTTCCGCCAAGTGCTGCAGCAGCGGCCTTCGTGTCCTTTAAATCTGTTAATCTATCTTTATATTGTTCGACATCCACGGGTCCGCCAATGTTAAAAACCGCCGGCTCCTCACCTGAAGCGAACTTTGCCGTAATGGCTGATTTATAATCATTTCCGCCGCCGACTGTCGATACCTTGATCTTCACATTTGGATTTTCTTTTTCATATTGTTTTGCCAATGTCTCGAATTGCGACTTGAATTCTACCTTGAATTGAAATATATCCAGCGTAACGACATCCTTTGAGTCGCTGTTTCCGCCAGTTGAAGAAGAGCATCCAGCCAAAATCACAATAAAAATTAATAAAACAGTAAGAATTCCCCCGTACCATTTTTTACGCCTCATGCTTACCCACTCTCCCCTTTTTCTCATAATATTCATGCAATTTTAAGAAAACGTTTGCATAAAATAAGTAAAATAAAAGCCCTTCATTCTATAAAATTCATAGTCTATCATACTTCTTTTACATCACCTCCTCACAAATACACTGCAAACGTTTACATTTATGCGCTTATATTACCACCAAATTCCATACTTTACAATAAAATTGTAGTATATTGTAAAAAAAGGATGTTGAGAACTCTCTTAATCTAATTATATGATTCAGAAACCTTTGATTATTCCTTTATCCGATTATTTATTGTACGGGCATTTTCATCCTGGCATTATACGAAAAGAAGGGAAACCCTACGGTCCCCTTCTTTTCACTTCAATATCATCTTCACATTGGAAGGACCGTATTCATCCTTCAATTCATAATATTTATCGCTTGCTTGTCCAAATTCTTTAAACACACCACTAATGATCAATTCATTCGTTTCCTTATCAACGACACTGTACTTGATATTGCTTTTCCCAAACTTTCTGTCATCCACTTTTAAAAGGATCATCTTGGACACCTCCACATTTAATGGCTGCACTCCTCAGGGTGTGTGGCTTCTTCCTTACATAATATAACAAATTATTCGGAATTTACAGATTTTTTCAATACAAAATAAAAAAGCCTATTAGGCCTTTTCATTTCGCCAATACCTTATTCACATCATGACTTCGAGATATCCAGGAATCCTTCACCAAATACGTCCCGAACGTCATGTATGGCTATAAAAGCATTGCTATCGGTTGACTGCACTATCCTCTTTAACTTCAGTACCTCTTGCTTACTTATAACGATATATAAAATATCCTTGGATGCTTTTGTATAGTATCCATGACCGCTAAAAACAGTGACCCCCCGGTCCATCAATTCGGTTACTTGTTTTGCAATCTGGTCCGCTTCTTTTGAAATGATGGTGATCGCTTTTTTCGGGTTCAATCCCTCAATGATGAATTCCATCGTTTTTGTTCCAATATAAAGCATTAGTATAGTGAGCATCAGACCTTCTGCACCAATGATGAAATAAGATGAGAACGCAACGATTAAATCGAAAAACAGAAGTCCGTAGCTTAAGCTCCACCCCAAATACTTATTCGTAATTCGGGCAAGGATCGTCGTACCGGCAGTAGTGCCTCCAACACGAATGATCATGCCAATTCCTGCACCGGCAAAAACCCCGCCAAATATCGCATTGATGACCAATTCATCTGAAGATATCGTCCAATTTTCGGTTAAATGAAGGAAAAGTGAATTGAATGCAACGGCTACGATTGTATATACCGTTGTCATTTTCGACAAATATTTATAACCGACGATAAGCAGGAAAGCGTTAATGATCAAACTTAACAGCCCTGGTGACCATTCAAAAAGATAAAATAAAATGATGGTTATCCCCGTGACCCCTCCCTCGCCAAGTTCATTGGGAATGACGAAAAGATTTATTGCCAAAGCGAAAATAAAAGCTCCTATTAATATAAAGAAAACATCTAAAGAAATCTTTTTCATATTTATACCCTTCCTTTATGTAATGGTTAATGTGAATTGGTTAATTTCACTGCTCTATAGTAACATGGAATTCCATTTAATCCTTCAAAGATTTGAAGGTTTAACAAAAAGACTACCTTGGAAATTAGATTCTCTTCAATGAACGAGCTTAATACATACAAAGGCACTGATTTTCACTAAGCTATTAGCTTAACAAAACCGCTTCCCGGTTAAACCTTTTTTATGGTTAGCTACATGTTCCTGGCTTGGATCTAAATAACCAACAAGCTTTTTTCGACCCTTGATTTCTCCCAGATTAATGGATTATTAATTTGTTCTCATGCCCCTTTTCAACCTTGACAGTTTCATTGAGTCAGAATTAGAATGTTTTATATGTTAACCTATACTAATTTTAGTTAACATATAAAAAGGAGAATGGCCATGCACAGTGAAAAACAATTACCTTGTTGGGAAGAAAAAATAAAAAAAGAACTGGCTCATTTAGAAGAGATTTCTCAAAAGCGTGAACTCGTATCAACCGGATGTGCCGAACAGCCTTGGCTTACGATCAACGGGTGCAGGATGCTTAATCTAGCTTCTAATAACTATTTAGGATATGCAGGAGATGAGCGGCTGAAAAAGGCTATGGTTGATGCAGTACATACATATGGTGCAGGAGCAACGGCTTCACGTTTAATTGTTGGCAATCATCCTCTTTACGAGCAAGCGGAACAAGCTCTTGTCAATTGGAAGAAGGCCGAAGCAGGACTGATCATCAACAGTGGATATAACGCGAACCTTGGAATTATCTCAACCCTGCTGTCGCGGAACGATATTATTTATAGCGATAAATTGAATCATGCAAGCATTGTAGATGGAGCTCTTTTAAGCCGTGCAAAGCATATACGCTATCGGCATAATGATTTAGCTCATTTAGAAGCATTTTTAAAAAAATCACCGATTGAAGCACGTAAATTAATCGTGACGGATACGGTCTTCAGCATGGATGGTGACTTCGCTTTTCTTGAAGACCTTGTTCGGTTAAAGGAACGTTATAACGCACTGTTAATGACAGATGAAGCACACGGAAGCGGCATCTACGGTGAAAACGGTGAAGGCTATGCCAGTCATCTCCATCTTCAAAATAAAATTGATATCCAAATGGGAACATTCAGTAAAGCGCTCGGTTCATTCGGGGCCTATGTTGTCGGAAAAAAATGGCTCATCGACTATTTAAAGAATCGCATGCGCGGATTCATTTATTCAACTGCACTTCCCCCGGCCATACTCGGTGCTATAAAAACAGCGATTGCACTTGTACAGCAAGAACCAGAACGCCGCTCATTGCTCCGAACACATTCAGAACAATTTAGAAAAGAACTCACATATAACGGATTTAATATTTGCGGAAGCCGCTCACAAATTGTTCCTATCGTCATCGGGGAAAACGAAAAAACGATGGAATTTGCAGCACGTTTACAAAAAGAAGGAATTGCGGCCATTGCTGTGAGGCCGCCGACCGTTCCTGAAAATGAAGCAAGAATCCGGTTTACCGTAACAGCTCTTCACGATAAAAAAGATCTTGATTGGGCAGTTGAAAAAGTTTCGATCATTGGAAAAGAAATGGGTGTTATTGAATGAAACGGCCGAATTTAGTCATGCTTCCAGGCTGGGGAATGGAAAAAGATGCGTTTCAACCGTTAATCAAACCGCTGTCAGAAGCTTTTTACCTTTCATTTATAGACTGGAGAGATATGAAGGCACTAAATGACTTTGATGAACGGGTCATAGACACAATCGCTTCCATCGATGGTCCTGTTTATTTACTGGGCTGGTCATTAGGATCACTAGTATCACTTGAACTTTCAAGTTCGTTTCGAGAAAAAATAAAAGGTTTTATCCTTTTTGGCGCAACAAGTCGGTTCACTACAGGAGAAAATTATTCATTTGGCTGGAATCCACGAATGGTCGAGCGCATGAAGAAACAACTGCAGCGCAATAAAGAGAAGACTTTGACTTCTTTCTATGAAGCAATGTTTTCCGATGCTGAAAAAGAAGCAGGTTTTTATCATCAATTCATCAAGACAATTCAACACGAGTTTCATGGCGATGATGTGTTTTCACTTCTGGTTGGTTTGGATTATTTACTTCAGAAAGATGCTCGAGCAAGACTAGACCGGATTGAATCCCCCTTTTTAATGCTTCATGGGAGGGAAGACAACATTTGTCCACTTGAAGCCTCATCTTTCATTAAAGAGAATTTGGGTGGGAAAGCCGAGGTTCGTATTATCGAAGGGGCTGGTCATATTCCATTTTTCACAAAACCACAGGAATGTATGGAGCATATAAAAACATTTATTCAAAAGGAGTACGTTCATGATAGATAAACGATTGTTAAGCAAGCGGTTCAGTGAACACGCGAAAACATATGATGCGTATGCCAATGTTCAAAAAAACATGGCAAAGCAATTAGTGGATTTGCTTCCTCAAAAAAACACCAATCATAAAATCAATATTCTTGAAATCGGCTGCGGCACCGGTTACTTAACCAGGTTACTCGTCAAAACATTTCCTAATGCCGCTATTACGGCTGTTGATTTGGCACCAGGAATGGTTGAAGTGGCAAAAGGAATGACAAAGGAAGACCGTGTTACATTTTTATGTACGGACATCGAAGAAATGGCGCTAAATGAAAATTACGACTTGATTATTTCCAATGCAACATTTCAATGGCTGAATGATCTTCCTGCAACCCTTGAAAAACTTTGTACACGATTAACGGCTGAAGGAAGCCTGATATTTTCAACGTTCGGAATAGATACCTTTCAAGAGCTTCATCGGTCATATGAACATGCGAAAGAAAAGCTTCAACTATCCATGGATAGTTCACCAGGCCAAATGTTTTACACTCTGGAAGAATTATCCCAAGTTTGTGAAGCGGCAATCCCCTATCCAGCAGCAGTTCCAATCGAGATAACAAAAATAGAAAAGCTTGAACTGGAGTACTTTCAGACAGTACGTGAATTTTTCACTTCTATTAAAAAGATTGGCGCAGCTAACAGCAACAAAGAAAACTACTGCCAGCGCCCATCCTTTTTTCGAGAGTTAATGAACATATACGAAGCAGAATACCGAAACGAATCAGGTGTGAAAGCAACCTATCACTGTTTGTTCTTAAAGATGGAAAAGCATGATTGATCCGAAGATAAGCATTTGGGATACAAGCAAAATATTATACATAATTGCAGACCGTTCTTATATAGTAACGACTATTTCAGGCGCTTACTGTCAATTAGCCAGGTTCCCAGTCAAGCAATTCATGCCGCGCCTCTCCTAACTCCTTTGGAGAGGCGGCGGCCATTTTACGTATAACTTCATCCAAATACCTTGCCATCCGTAATATTGACCACTCGATCACATAAATCCAACATTCTTTCATCGTGCGTCACCATGATGGCTGCTTTATTTCTTGATTTCACTTCATGTGCAAGCATTTCAACAACATCCCTGCCTCTTTTGGAATCAAGACTTGCGGTCGGTTCATCCGCTAAAATGATTTCTGGATCATTCATCAGCGAACGGGCGATGGCTACACGCTGCCGTTCACCGCCCGACAGTGCTTCCGGAAAGTGGCCAGCCCGGTGTCCAAGTCCAAGGTGGCTAAGCAATTCGTCCGCTTTTTTAACAGTTGTTTTATCTCGCTTGCCAATCAGTTCAGAAAGTAGCAGAAGCTGATCTCGTACGGAGAGATATGGCACAAGATTCGACGATTGGAATACAAACCCGATCTTTTCAAGGCGCACTCGAGTCAATTCTTTTGGGGATAGTATGGTAATATCCTCGCCATTCAGCCTTAGGCGGCCTTTGCTCGGGGATAGTAACGCACCTGCTATTGATAGGAAAGTACTTTTTCCTGAGCCTGAAGGACCCACGATGGCGACGAATTCCCCCGCTCTCACATTCAGGGAAATATCATCAAGGGCTATAACCTTATTATCACCTTCCCCATAAATCTTACTGACGTTTTCAAATGATAATTTATCCCCCATCATGATACCCTCCCTATTGCTTCGATCGCATCTATCTTAGCTACTCGGTATAGTGATAGCAGCGAACCCAATACGGATACTACCAAAAGTAACACGGAGTATTTAATGACCAAATCGTTACTCAATTCAAAAGGCATTCCTTCTGGCATGATTAAAGTGACGCCATATGTCAGGGCAACACTGATGGCTATGCATGTCACGGCAAGCAGCATTACTTGACCAACGATGCTTTTTGCCAGGTAGCCAGTATTGGCCCCGAGTGCTTTAAGGACTCCAAATTGATTCGTCTTCTGCAAGGTAATCACATAAAAGAATACAGCCAAAACGAAAGCTGCGATGACAAACAAGAATGCAATCATCATCGTCAACGTACCCTGTTCCTCTTTGAACCCTGGTATACTCTGAAGTGATTCTTCTTTCGAAATGAGCGTTAGTCCTTCAGGCAATGATTCACGTACATTCACTTCTGCCTTCGAATCCATTTGCAAGGCTATTGTGCTGATTGAGTCTTTCCCGTGATTTTTCAATCCAGGATTAATCTCCTGCCACCCCTTAACATTCATGTACACTACAGGTGAATGGCTATAAGACTGCTTTTCAGTAAAACCAACAATGGTAAAAACCTTACCAGATAGGTCATCTTTAAGTGAATCACCCAATTTATAACCGACTTCTTTTAAAGAACGATCTGCAACGACTTCGCCTTGTTTCTTATTGTCATAGCTCGTTCCTTCTATGAGCTTCGGTGCTAAAATCCCACTGGCATCAGTCGCAAAAATCGTGACATCCGTTTTCTCCGAAGAGCCGACTTTATTCAATGTGATCATCATTTGCCCAAGTCCTTCGGCTGCTTTAACATCCGATGAAGCCCGGATTTCATCCAGCTTTTCCATCGATATGATCGATCGGTTCAATTTATTTTTAGAGTCATGCTCCATAACGAAATAGTCGGCCTTCATGTTTTGTATGGATGAAGCATTATCTGAAGAAAGTCCATTAGCTAATCCTGAAATGATAAAGACAAGCAAAGCGACCAATACCATGATCAGTCCAATCAGCAGATAACGTAATTTTGAATGCTTTAGTTCACGTATTGCCAAAAACATCATTTCATCTCCCATTCCTTTTGTTTACCGATCAAGTCTTGCTTGAATCGGTATGACCCGATTGTAAACAATCAATATGAATGGAAGATGAACAACTGATTACATAAGGGGCAGCCGTACATAAAAAGTGGTCCCTTTACCAAGTTCGCTTTGAACTTCGATCGTTCCCCCATGAAGTTCAACCGTCTTCTTCGTAATCGAAAGTCCTAATCCGCTTCCGGTTTCACTCCTATTCCTCACTTTGTCGACTTTATAAAAGCGATCAAGGATATAAGGGAGGTCTTCTTCTGGAATTCCGATGCCCGTATCCGCGATCATCACTTCAACAGTACTGCCTATTCTTTTAATCCGAATATCGATTGAACTGCCGCTTTCCGAGTATTTAATGCTGTTGGTTATCAAATTCGTCCAAACTTGATTTAACAGTTTTTCATCTGCAGAAATGACGGTTGACGGCAAATCCATTTCGATCACCATATCCTTTTCCCGCCAATTCCATTCCAGCATGAACAACACCTGCCGGATTTGCTGCGCTAAATCAAACTTTGACCGCTGCAGCGGTTCATCTACTTTATCCAACGAAGCAAGCATGAGCAGCTGTTTGCTTAACGACGACATGCGCCTGCTTTCTTTTTCAATGATAGACAAGTACTGATTTCTTTGTTCTTTTGTTAATTCCTCCGATTGAAGGGTTTGGGAAAAACCTTGGATCGATGCAAGCGGAGATTGAATTTCGTGAGATACATTCGATACGAACTCCTGCCTCATATCATCCAACCGCTGTATGCTTTGAGTCATTTTCGAGAAATGCTGTGCCAAGTCCCCTATTTCATCGCTTCGGGAGACATTCAATTCACTACTATAATCCCCATCGGCGATTCTTTTTGTAGCCTCCGTTAATTTCGTAATCGGCTTAACGATGAAATGCGTGTTAATGATCACAAATAAAAAACTGAGAAGGAGCGTCAGTACAAGCAAAACTGCAAGGAAAAAGCGAAATTCGCCAAACTGCAGCTCTATATTCGGCCTTACAAACAATGCATGCTTTTCGCCATTCACTTTCATCGGGACCCCAATGCTGTTAATTAATACATCTTCAAAAAACCCCGTAATAAATAACCCATTATTATAATTGGCGATCCCTTGATAGGTCTTCCCATTCAAAACTCCGGAAATCGTGTCGCGATCCAAGCTCGTATCCCGAAACGGCTCACCATATAAAGTTCCTTCACCTTGCTTATTAAATAGATACATTTGATAGTGCAATCCTGCAACATGGTTTAAATACGTATCAATATCCTGATCAGGATTCTCCTCATATAAGGAGACGATCTCACTTGCGACTTTGCTTATCTTCTCACCATTGTAGGGTTTTTGAACCTGGTGATAATAAACATTGGAAATTAAAAAAGCGATGACACTGGCAAGCACCATGATCAAAATGGTTTGAATAACTATCCTGAAATAGAGTGTTTTCACTTCTTGTTGACCTCCAGTTTATAACCTAAGCCACGGACAGTCGTTATAACAAAATCATCGGACCGCCCGGCAAAACGTTCCCTTAACCGTTTAATATGGACATCAACCGTTCGATCATCCCCTGCAAAGTCAGCACCCCACACAAGTTCGATAAGCTGCTCACGCGTAAAGACATGATCAGGAAAACTCCCCAGCTGAGCCAGCAGCTCAAATTCCTTAAGCGGCAGGAGCAGGGTATTCCCCTTTATTCGCACTTCGTAACTTTTACGGTCAATCACCGTTTGATTCAATGAGATGGATTCAGAATTCACCATACGGTACCTTCGCAATAGCGCTTTTATCCGAAATAGAAGTTCCCTTGGCTCAAACGGCTTTACGAGGTAATCATCCGTACCCGCAAAATAGCCCTTTTCCTTATCGATAAGTTGATCTTTAGCTGTCAATAAAATGACCGGCAGATCATATTGATCGCGGATTTCCTTACAAAGATCCAGTCCGTTTTTATACGGCATCATAATATCGACAACAGCCAGATGGATCCGTTCCTTCACCAGTAGCAAGGAAGCTTCATTCCCGTCCTTCGCTTCCGATACCATGTACCCTTCCTTTTCCAAGTGGAATTTAAGCAACTCCCGAATATGCCGATCATCATCCGCAATTAAAATATGTATCAAAGAAACCACATCTCCACTTCTTTTATAGGCTCTGGCTAAACATACAATAGCAATAATTAAACCTGTAAAACAACAAATCTAATTCATTTTCCGGTTCCTTATAAATTAGCTTTCCAATAATTTCGATTCATATTGAAATGCATTTTTTAAAGTTTCATTACTTAATAAGTGATTTTCCCATTCCCCAATAAATGAACTTACTGTCTTTGTTGGGAGTATTTTTTTGAACTACCTGCTATACTACTACTAGATAAAAGTAAGGCATTAAACATATAGATGAATTTTAAGGATGAGAGAATATAATGTCACCAAAAATAAAATCGTCAAGAAAAATAGCTAGATATTCACTAATTA
This sequence comes from Peribacillus sp. NPDC096448, assembly GCF_044762675.1. Classification (NCBI taxonomy): domain Bacteria; kingdom Bacillati; phylum Bacillota; class Bacilli; order Caryophanales; family Bacillaceae; genus Peribacillus; species Peribacillus sp. NPDC096448. The sequence continues at coordinate 253,244 of NZ_JBIWEU010000005.1, forward strand.
TCATGGGGGCGGGTTATATTGCAACCACTCCATTTCAAGGTACGTTGCCGCTGGATTTATTACATGGAGGGTTTGAGGCTGGTTTAGTCGGCGGATTGGCAGATTGGTTTGCAGTCACTGCATTATTCCGCCATCCACTTGGTTTACCAATCCCCCATACAGCGCTTTTGCCCAACAATCGTAAAAGAATGACAAATGCACTTGTTTCGATGCTAAAAAACGACTGGCTTTCTAAGGAAAGCATTCAGGACAAAGTAAAACATATTCCTTTTACTGAAAAATTGATCCCTATTTTAGTAAAAGAGATTCAAAGTGATACTTTTAGAAAAGTCCTGATTAAACTGATCAAGCAAATGGTTGGTTATATAGATATAGAAAAGGTTACACCTTTCGTTACAAAAAAAATTAAAGCATCACTTTCTAACATAGACATGGACAAGATTCTGCATTTAGTAAGTTCAGAGTTACTTAACGAAGAGTTTGATAAGAAGGCTTTGGATCATGTTTTGAAAAAAGCGGAAGATTGGTTAGGGAAAAAAGAAACCAGTCATCGACTTGGCACTGTTTCCATGGATGTACTCAGCAAGATTGAACTGGAAGGTATGCTTCAGTTTGCCATTAAATCCATTCAAAGTCTACTTAACGAAGAGAAACTTGGGAATATCATCCAAAACCTGTTATTAAGTGTCGTAAATAATTTACAAAACGAGAAAGAACCAAATAGAGAAGCTTTAATCTTATATATCCGGAAAGAGATACAAGGCATTAACCATAACCGGGAACTGTTGGAAGGAGTTGAAAAATGGAAAAATCAACTTCTGACAAAATGGGAGCCTGAGGCGACAATAGAGGGAAGCCTAAAACAAATTCAACAAGAAGCATTGGATTTCGTCGAAGATGAACATTTCATGGATACTTACCTTACGCCACTGATTCATCATATACTGGACAATATTAAGGAAAATAGCATCCACATCGATAACTGGATACAGAAACAAATTACTGTTCTCATTGAAAAAAATCATACGCAAATCGGCAATCTTGTACAAGAAAACTTAGATAAGCTAGACAATGAAACGCTGATTGATATGATGGAAAATGGTGTAGGAAAAGACTTACAATGGATTCGGGTGAACGGGGCGGTCTGTGGTTTTATCATAGGGCTTATCCTAACAGGTGTACAGGCTCTGCTTAAGCTGTTATAATCCAGGCACCTTCGGCCGGTTTGGTAATGGCATTATACTATTGTTACTAAATCAACTGGCGCTGATTCGTTTTTCTGAAAATGTAGGGATAAACAAAAGGCCAGCCAAGGTTTTCATGAAACACCTCGGCTAGCCTTCCCATTTTCATATTCACGTGTTTACATCAATGGACTTAGATTACAGGTACACATATAAATCAAAATTCCACTTAAAGCAGGGCTTCAATTAACTAAGGGTTGGATTGCTGATCACTAAGCCAGTCATCAATATGATCCAAATTAAAAATCAGCAAATTATTGATGGGTCTGAGGTGGGGTATCTTTTTATTTAATATTAGATCATTGATTTCCTCTTCGGTAATTGGATAATTTACCGACTCAAGGTACATTATTAAACGCTTTATACCATAGGCTTTCCTCATTTAATCACCTCCCACCAAATTCTCCTTATTCAACATAAAGAAAACTTAGTGCTAGATATTAAATGAAAGACCGCTTAATTCTTAATACCCACTTTTTTGATGAAATAACCGCTTTTACTTTATGTAGGCGCTTTAAATCAGAAAATTAATTAATGTATAAGGTTTCCTTTCTTCGATTATCTCCACTTCATCCCATTCCACAGATTTTGAGTACATAAATTTATCTGTTCGTTCAAACCCCATCTTTTTAGCAAGTTCAGTGTTTGTTGTAGCCAACAATACTTTTCCGGTTTTTCTTTCTTCAGAAGCTGAAAACTTCTCTCCCTTATATACTCCCTTTGAATTTATCTTAAATAAATCTACCTCTTCTACAGAAACATTTTTTATATAGATATTTTCATCTAAATGTTTGAAACCTTGAGTTAGATCAGCATATTTATTACTTATTAACCTTATAGACTTATCTTTCAGTAGACTAAAACTATACTCGCTACCATTATGTATTGCATACTTTCCTTTTCTTATCATAGGTTCCTCCATTTTCAAACTTTATCAAGCATGGAATAATTCTCTATTTAATTTTTCGGCTTTATGTAATTCTCCTAATAACGGATTTTGATAGTCATTATAACTATCCATATAAGCCCTTACGCCGCCAATAATATTTAATTCCCTTATATCTTCATTACACTCCATTACATCCAATGCATTCTTATATCTAATATATATAAGTTGAAAAACGCCGCTAGTAATTTCATTACTATAATCTTTTTCAAGATTATTTATCACAACTTTTAATTGATCGATTAACTGCTTTTTCTTATCCATTTCATCTTCCTATCTACTCGCCTATAAAGGAAACCTTTAACAAAACAGTTCCAAAGCTCATTAGAGGGGATAGTGCAATAAATATTAATCGAGTTTGAAATGGGGAAATTAATCTAATGAATAAGGTTTCCTCTCCTCGATTATTTTCACTTCATCCCATTCCACAGATTTGGAGTACATATATTTATCTGTCCGTTCAAACCCCATCCTTTTAGCAAGTTTAGTGTTTGTTGTAGCCAACAATACATTTCCAGTTCTTCTTTCTTCAGATGCTGGAAACACCTCTCCTTTATATACAGCATAGGGATTAATAGAATATAATTCTTTAACTTCACTTACACCTACCATTTTCGTGTAAATATTATTTTTGTAATAAGTAAAGCCATTGTCCATATCTTTTTTATCATTGCTAATTAATTCAATAGCTTCCACTGTATCAGACTCTATGAATCTATACTCTCTCCCATTATAGATCGTATACTCACCTTTTCTTATCATTTTCCCACTCCATTATTTAATTTTCCATCACCAATAATAAACTGCTTCGCTTCCCGTTTAACATAGCATAATCTGTCCTCAGAACATAAAAAAACCCTATAAAGGACTTTTATAGGGCGTTTCTTATGTTTATATGAGGGGTTTTACTTCAATCCCCATACTCTTCTTTAATTGCTTTATCTGCACAAAATCTATGGAATTGCTCAATTTATTTATCAATATCTTCTTTTCTTGTGATTTTCTCAAGCCATTCTTTAGGAATGTCGTCCATTTTTTTATAGTACATAACTGCCATTGTCCCTGTAATGGCACCTACTGTATCCGTATCATCCCCTAGATTCACTGCTTTTAAAACGGCATCGCTAAACGAATTTGAATTTCCTAAGCACCAAATGGCTGCTTCCAACGTATGAACGACATAACCATCTGACTGAATTTCTTCATGTGGTAATGAAAAGAAATCTTCCTCAAAAATCCTTGAATAGGATTGCAGCTCTTTTTAGTATATATGATCTTTATCAAAATTCTCATCAAAAAGTTCTTTTATTTCCCTTTTTGAAACTTCAGGAGAATTATTATAATAAAGTCTAAGTAAAAACTCGACATAAATAATGGAACCTACCACAGAACGCGGATGAGAATGTGTAACTTCCGTATATTTTTTAATGGTTTGGATTTTTTCAATGAAATTAAAGTTATTAAAAAGGATAAATGCCACGGGAGCGATCCTCATCAACGCCCCATTCCCATTATCAAACATGGCATTTCCGCCACATTCTGGTGCCGGGGATCCATTTCTAAACTTGATTATGGCTTCACTGGTCGTTCTGCCAATATCGAACATTTCATGATGTGGTGTCCAATAACCAGATTCCATATACTGAACGAATTTTTGCATGAGCTCCGCTGAATCGCTTTTTTCAATTAAGTTTTCAATTAAACATAAAGTTAACGAAGTATCATCCGACCAGGTGCCTGGCGGCTGATTATAGGTTCCATATCCCGATATATCATTAATAGTGAAAGTCCCTCTTTTTTTAAATTCAACAGGAACACCCAGCATGTCTCCGATAATACCGCCATACATACTCGGTAATAATCTTTTCTTAATGGCTAAACTCATAAAAATCTTGTTATCGTCTTCCCATCTGTCTACCATTCTTCTGCCTGTCATTCTTTACACCTACTTTTTGTTTAAGTACCATTTTGTCATCCTTCAATACTCCTTGCTTAATTCAATGTACTACTGATTGATTAAGGTAACACTTTGGTTTTATAAAAACTAACACCTATACTATAGGTTTTTTTCCTTTTATAAAAAAACCTTGAATGGCTTTAGCCACTCAAGGTTTCATTTTATTCTAGCAAAATACGGTTTTCATTTTCAAAAATCTTAACTATGTTACCACGGCATGCAATGGTTTTGCTGCTTTGGTTAAGTAGTCTGGCATCCAAATTATATGAATCGCCTATAATTCTACTTCCCTATTTTCCAATCGTTATCATATATAAAAATTTAAAAATTCGATCCTCGTTACCCTTTACGATAATTGAAAAATTTTGTCTTTCATCCACATTATACAATATCCAATTTCCATCTTCAAAGTAACAACCTGTTGAAATTGGTACATTAGTTTTTTTTCCAATAACAATATTGAGTTCTTGTAAATCTACACCTAACTCTTTTATCTTATTTTCATATTCATTTCGTGTCATTTTACCTTTGGAAATATAGTATGCTGATTCCTGCATCACTGGACCGCGGATCATACCATTGGGTAATCTTACCCCATTCAAATACATTTTCAGACAATATCCCCTCAGGATAACCAATTTGCTCTGTAAGCCATTCGCCATGCTGAGATAGTTTTTCTTCATAGTCCCATTGGTTAATGGATGGATCACTAACCTTTAAACGTATTCCCTTTATTATATTATTCTCAAAAGAAATTCTAACAGAAAATCTTTTGCTTCCCAACTGTATGGGCCTTAAGGAACCAACTGTTGCTTTATCAGGCTGCCTCTTCCTAACCTCAAAATTAGAATTTGTTGCTAATGACTTCTCAAAAAAATCTAATTTTGTATCTTGGTTAACTTCAATTCCTTCTATTGTCAATGTTCCGTTATTCAAATTATTCATTAACGAATCCCCATTTCAAATAAATCAGCATTTTCTATCGCTTCATTAATTTCATCCATTTCAGCTTTAGTTAATTCAAAGTTTTTCAATTTAATAACATTTGAATCTTCTGCTATCTCTACAAAAGTCTTACTGATTGTTTCGTAGATGTATTTACCACTTTCATCTTTTTGTTGTAACAATGTTGGATTAAACTCTATTCCATTTCCTCTTAATTTTTGCTTAGTCACATCTTCCAGCACAGGATTTACTTTTCCTTCCCTAAGTAAATCTTCAAAATCAGGTGTGAATATTTGCTCTAAACCGCCTGATCCAAATTGAGGATTAGCATCTGTCATACCTCTAGCTGATGGTAAATCATCCATTAATTCGAATTGGATGACCTGAAATTTATAATCTCCCGTTCCATCATCAAATTCTCTAGGATTAACTTGAACACCTTGAAATAATTTTTTTGAATCTCCGTCTACACTATCTAAAACCTCTTTTGTAAAACAATAACCTGTTGGTCTTGGATATCCAGCAAATAAGATTGTGCCTTTTTTCAAAATAATATCCTCATATGTATCTATACCAAAGTAAGGATTAGATCCCTGCCATAACCTTGCTCTCTGTGAAGGTTGAAGAATGGTCTTATTTTTTAAAGTAGCTTCCTCTATTACACTCCATTTTAAATTTTCCAGTTCCCTTATCGTGATATTCGGCTTAACTTCCTTTAAAACTTTTTCAACAACTTCTCCATCGAGCATTACCTTAGTTCCTATAGAATTTTGTTTCTTAATTACATACTTTAATACGTCTTCAACAGGTTTAGGATTTGGATGTTTCGCTATTTCCTTAGCATATTTTCTTACTACTTTATTTTCCTTTAATAAGTCAGTAGTTTGATAGAGTGCATTCTTAGCCTGTAAATGATCCACATACCTAGCAGCACCTGCCACACCGCCGATTCCGATTGCCATTAACAGCCCGTTCTGGCGCTGTTCCTCGGTCAGCTGGTTGCCGAACATATCTTTGCCTGTGGCCGCTTCACCGAGGCCGTTGGCTGCGAGGAGCCCGTATATCCCGTATTCGGTTTTCTGGAGGAGGCTAAAGCCTTTTGTCGTTTTATAGGCATCGAGCGCGTGGTTCGCTGCGTTGAGTCCTTTGGCCGTTTTGTAGATGGCGCTGCCGCCTTTGATGGCCCGTCCTGCCCAGCCGACGACGGGGATGAATCCAGCGGCTGCCATGGCGCCGGCGGCGATTCGTTCGGCATCGGACAGCTTGCGCCCTGTTACTGGATCGACTCCGGTTGAGGCCCTGATTGAATCATAATATCCCGTGAATTCCCCTGTAAAGGTTTTTGTCGTATCCCAGGCTTTTTCGTACCATGGGCGGTTTTCGAGTTCTTCCATTTCTTGTTCGATTTTCCGGGCTTCGGCTTGCTGCTTTTTGAAGGTCTGATAATCTTTCATCTGACCGGCGACTTCATCCTTCACTTGATAGACGTCACTGCTCTTGAAGGCCGATTGATTGAATGTCATCGGCGATACGTTGCCGTCCTGTTTGGTGGCATCAAGCAAGGCACGGAAGAGGCCAACGGCCACGTTTTCCTGCCCAATGGACACATCATATTCCTCGACCAATTGCCTGTCCACATTCTCGACCTTTGTCACGGTGTCATCCAGTCTATGCCCGGCCAGCGTGATTTTTTCATTAAAGTCCTTTTGGTCGAACATATCAAGAGGCAGAATATCGTCAATGCTGTCGAGGATCCTTTGAAGATCGTTCGCTTGTTGATCGACAAGCGACTTCGCTTGGTTGATGCCGTTTGAGACTTCGCCATCTAAAAAGGGAACCTCGACCACCGTATTTCCGGAGAGGTCCGCCTCTTCCAGACTGGCCGGAATGCCTTCCAAAAAACTGATCTGGGTCGTGAATAGTTCCATCCAGGCGTCCGCCACCTCAATTTGCGCTTCATAGAAGCTTTTGATGGCGGTAGCACCGGCTCCCTGAAACTCGTTATCCAGGCCGACAATGCCCTGAAATTCCTTTTTCAGGGCTGAGACTTCCTTCTTTAGTTCTTCATATTGCTTGGCGCGCGACTTGGTTGCGGCCGTCAATGTCTCGGCTTCATATATTTTCATCGCGTAGGATACCCATGTGAAGACGCATGGGCGATGGCTTCATCCTGTTCTTTTAATAAGTCAATGTTGGCACGGGTATCTTCCACATTTTTCTGGACGATTTTGATATATTGTTCAAAGACCTTCTCCAGGTTCGTTTCCCGGTCGATCCATTTCGAAGTGAATTCCAATTTATTGCTGCCAAGCTCGCCTGCCGGCAAATTTCCAAGCGTGACTGTACCAAGTGCCGTCTTCACCTGATCGACTTGCTTCATTACGGCAGGATGATTCAGTTTGATTGTCGTCATTAAAACAACCACCCTTTTAAATATGATATTTTGCTTTCCAATTGATCTATGACGGCTTCCCCTTTACCTAAAAGAACATCCGCCTCATGTGCTATGGTTCCTGCTGCACTCAGAGCCTTTTTTTCTATATTAAGCATCATGATTTTACCGTCGATTTTCTCTTGATAGTCGTCATAATCATCATGAATGATCGTTGACATTGCCTTATATGCATCACTGCGGGCATCTTGAAAGTCTTCTGCACGGTTTCCCGTCCAGCTTTTTGCCAAATCCGGATTTTTAATTTTAGCAATTTCCCCCAGACAAGCATTCTGTTCGTCTTTGATTTGTCTTTTTGCCTGCTCCAAACGATTGATTTTTTCATTCACATCGGACATTTTGCTGGAGAGGGCTGAGTGAATTTCACTCAATGAATTTGCATACACTTAAAAAATCACCTCAAACATACTATTCTCATTATGTAGACTGTCATATTTTTCATAATTTTTATTATAAGGATTATAGTCTTAGAGTTAAATAGGGATAAATAAGCTATTTATGCTACCGATTTAGGAAATCCTTCCCATAGGCATCAATTCCGGATTAGACTTATTACCCCTTCTTTTCCATTTTTAAACATAAAAAGAGGATGCAGGCTGCACCCTCTAAATATTTACTGCATTATCTGAATTCCTTTTCATTAAATAAATGCGGTACTTTCACCTTTTTCCCTTTGTTATGATTGAGATCAGGTTTTTTAGTTTCGATTTTAGCTTGGTCATAGACGGCGGTGCCGACAATTCCAGCTACATCTTGAAGCTTTTCTTTTGAGATTTTATCAATGGTATCATCAGGAGTATGATACCAAGGTTCTGTAGGACTGTGGATGAATAAGGCAGCGGGTATTCCTGCCTCAGCAAAGGATACATGGTCACTTCTCCCGCCTTGTCCATATGGAGTCGGCTCGCCATTCAGTCTTGTACTTGATGCCTGGGCCAGCTCGGTTACAAGGTTCATTTCTCCATCATTAGTCAAAATGACCAAATCCCCGGCATCCCTGCTTCCCACCATATCCAGATTGAAATTAGCAATGGTCCGCTTGATATCATCATCAGGAAGATTGCTCACATAATGCTGTGAACCCAACAATCCATTTTCCTCCGCCCCAAAGGTGACGAAGCGAATTTCCGTATCTGTAGGAAGATTCTTCAGAACACGTGCAAGTTCAAGGGTGACGGATGTTCCTGATGCATCATCATTCGCTCCGGGTGCCCCCGCGACGGAATCATGATGTCCAGTAATATAAATGATATCGCTCTTTTTTGCTTTATTGTTCTTTGTTGCTTTTTTAGTTGAAACTACGTTATAAGAGGTTTTTTCTCCGGAATGGGCTCCTTCGATTTTTAATGATGCTGTCAATTTGACTCCAGCATTCAATTTTTCCAAAAGGGCTTCTCCATCCTTCTTGGTGATCGTGACGGATGGAATATACTTGTCATTATCCTCTCCGAGTGTCCCGTTTAATTCCCCATCTGCATTATTGAATAGGATGACTCCCGATGCCCCTTTTTCCGCTGCATTCAATACTTTCTCTGCAAAAGTGAGGCTCCCTCTTTGTATTAGGGCAATCTTCCCTGCAACATCGGTTTCCTCAAGCTCTTCCTTCGTTCCTAAACCGGCATATACCACTTCACCGGATAGATCCCCATTAACTGAATAGGTTAAATGGTTCGCTTGGATTTCCCCATCAAATCCAGCAACGGACAGCTCGACCAGATTTGGGTCTGTATAAGATAAAAATTTGAACTCTTCAATATCGGCTTTATAGCCATAAGATTGAAATTGCTTTTTGATGAATTGGACGGCTTTATACTCAGAATCCGTACCAGCCACCCGAGGTGTTTGTGAGAGGTATTCAATATTCTTGTAGATTTTATCGGCATCGATTCTTTTAATGACATGCTTGTCCGTGGATGGTGCAGATAGCACCGGCGATGAATGTGGCGCTGCTAAAGCGGTGGTTGTCCCGGCTGTCCCGAGTGTCAATGCTGCGATCAAGGTTACTGTTAGAAATTGTTTTTTCATAGATTGCCTCCCAGTTTAATAGATTTCTCCATAATTTTACAATATATAGATAATACTAACTAGGTAGGTTTATCCCTATTCATACATGTCTAAAGTAACGAAATTACAAATTAAAGAAGTTATCAGGAGTTTTGACTCATGCCGAAAGTTCTCTATCAATCGATATTTTGTCATATTATATAAAAATACCTGGAAACCAAACAGGATTTTCGCTCTTTTTCGGGAAAATAATACAGAAGAGATAGAATTTTCACAGGGAGAAGGCGCAAAAATGTCGATAACTAAATTCGTGATGCCGGAAGTGATTTTTGGAAAAGGTTCGATTGAACAAGCTGGCGAGGCCTGCTTGCGGCTGGGCGCCAAAAAGGCGCTGATAGTAAGCGACTCAGGGGTGGCCAATGCCGGCTGGTTAGATATAGTCATTAAATCCTGCCAAGATGCAGGCCTTGCTTTTGCTACCTTCATTGAAATGACGACCAATCCGAAGGACAGGGAGATCGAAGCCGGCTGTTTGGCATTTAAAGAACAAGAATGTGATGCCATCATCGGTTTGGGCGGAGGCAGTGCTTTGGATGTCGCCAAAGGGGTTGCCCTTTTAGTAACGAATGGCGGCATCATCAGTGATTATGAAGGTGTTGATAAAGTCCACTCTCCCCTCCCGCCCATGGTGATGATCATGACCACGGCAGGATCGGGTTCGGAAGTATCACAGTTTTCGGTGATCGTCGATTCATTCCGCGAAAAAAAAATGACGATCATTTCAAAATCACTCGTCCCCGATATTGCAATAGTCGACCCTGGTACCTTGACCACCTTGGAACCGGATTTGACCGCAGCTACGGGAATGGATGTTTTGACCCACGCCATTGAATCCTATGTTTCACTCGCGGCGACACCAATGACAGATGTACAAGCTAAAAACGCGCTTTTCATCGTTTCCCGCCACTTACGCCCCTCTGTTGCCTCCAGGCATAATGAGGAAGCAAAAAAAGCGATGGCGATGGCGAGCCTGCAGGCTGGACTGGCTTTTTCCAATGCCATTTTGGGAGCTGCCCATGCCATTTCACATGCCCTAGGCGGCAAGTACCTCCTTCCGCATGGTGAAATCAATGCGATACTCCTTCCCCATGTCATGGATTTCAATCGAATTGCCTCACCAAGGCGATTCAGCGAGATTGCAGGCATCATGGGCATCGATACACGGGCATTGACGGAGCAGCAAGCAGGAATGGCAGCCATTCACTTCGTAAGGGAATTATCCCAGGATATAGGGGCTCCCAAGAGTTTAAGTGATGTCGGCATTACGAAAGAAATGATAGATTCGATAGGGATGACCGCTCTTGAGGATGCCTGCATGATCACAAACCCTCGTGATATGTCATTGGAACAGATTAATCAGCTGCTTCTTACAGCCCTTTAAGAGGTGAAAAGCATGAACAAACTTGAAATGATAGATTTAATGACAGGCGTTAAATCTTCAAAGAAGACGTATTATACGGAACTTAAGAAAACCGTGGATCAGCTGAAGAAGAAGAATATGCAGCTTGAAATCATGAATGACATCACAAAAAATATGAATATGGACATCGACATCCAAGAGATTCTCCGAAATGTTATTGCAAAACTTAAGCAGCTCATTACCTTCGATGACAGTCATTTTGTCATATTGTATGAGGAAGAACCTGCCCTGCTTCACATCTGCCCTAATGGTCACTGCGAACTTGAAATGGATTCCAAAAACTTGTTACACCCTTTTCAGGATTTCTCATCCGCCCTGAAAGAAAAGCAGCCGATTCAGGTGGAAGTTAACCAGTTACCGGACTTCCCGGAAAAGGAACGTCTATTATCCCTTGAGATCGAATCACTTCTATTAGTCCCTTTATACGGAAAAAGTAAAAAAATCGGAATTTGGACTTTCGGCAGGAAGAAAAAGAAAACATGGCATGAAGATGAACTCGAATTTCTTGAGCAACTATCCAACCAGCTTGCGTTAACTTTGGAGAATGCCCAGCTTTATAAGGAAGTTCTTCATTCAAAACAGGAGTGGGAGGATACATTCAAGGCAGTTGAAGATATGATCATCGTCTTCGATCACAAAGGAACGGTTTATCAATCCAATGATTCAGCCAGGGACTTTTCCGAGCTGGTTCCTTTAATTGAAAAATCGCAAAATCTGATTACAGATACCTTTTCATTTAATAAGCCAGGGTTTCAGGAAATTCTCCTTCAGCATGATACCATCTTGGAAATGCATGCTTACCCGATTCAGAATAAGGAGCAACAAGTATATGGGGTCATTGCTTATTATAAAAATGTCACCGAAAGAAGACAGATGGAAGTCCAGCTATTGCATGCCGGTAAACTTGGGGCGATTGGTGAAATGGCAGCAGGGATTGCCCATGAATTGAATAGCCCATTAACGGCCATTCTAGGTAACTCGCAAATTTTAATGCGGAAAACCCCTCAGGACAATCTGGATTATATGCTATTGAACGATATCAGGATTTGCGGGGACCGATGCAGGCAAATAGTAAAAAGCCTGCTTACCTTCTCAAGGCAGGATGAGTATAGATTCCACTATTACTCTATTAACGAAGCCATTCACCAGGTCCTGAACCTTTTGAAGTTCCAGCTTGGGAAGAAGCAGATCTCCCTCCATCTTACCCTTCAGGAAGACCTTCCTTACATAAAGGGCAGCCAGCCGCAGATAGAACAGATCATCATCAACTTGCTATTGAATGCCAAGGACGCATTGGATGAGTCCGCCCAAACGGAAAAATCGATTGCAATCACTACCTATTCAGAAAACAAGTTCATGGTGGTTCAGGTGACTGATAACGGAACGGGGATTGAAAAAGAACGCCTGCCCTTCATATTCCATCCCTTCCATACGACTAAAGACCGTGAAAAAGGTACAGGCTTGGGGCTGTCTGTAAGCCTTGGCATTGCCAAAGACCATGGCGGAAAGATCGACGTTTTGAGCACACCAGGACAAGGAAGCACTTTTTTCCTGAGGCTTCCCTTACAAGCAGAAGAGGAAAGGGGACGATAAGGTGGTTCATTTACTTGTGGTAGACGATGAGAAAGAGGTTGGGACTTTTCTATCCCGCCTTTTTACGATGAAAGGTTATCTCGTACAAGTTGTGAATAGCGGGAAGGATTTTCATGAAATCGATTGGAATCAGCAGCGATTTGATGTCGCGATGATAGACCTGAAGCTCCCGGATTGTGATGGACTTTCCCTCCTGCAGCATCTAAAACAACTGCAGCCGCGTTGCAAGGTACTGATCATGACCGGATACAGCACCGTCAAAACCGCTGTTGATGCAATGAAACTTGGCGCGAGTGATTACATGGAAAAACCCTTTGTGGATATTGAAGTACTTGAAAGACAGATTGACAACCTATTAAATGAAAATGAAGCTTTGAATCAGCATTTCATCCATAAGCTAGCCGAGGATTCAGGACTCATTGTCGGTGAAAGTCCTTTAATGAAGAATTTGATTGAAACGGCTTTCAAGGTTGCCCAAAAATCCGTCAATGTATTAATCGAAGGAGAAACCGGAAGCGGAAAAGAAGTGCTTTCCCGCTTCATCCATATAGCCAGCCCCCGAAACCATGAACCTTTTATCGGCATCAATTGTGGAGCAATCTCTGAATCCCTGCTTGAAAGCGAATTATTCGGTCATGAAAAGGGGGCTTTCACCGGAGCGACCCAGCTGCGAAAGGGTTTTTTCGAAATTGCCGGGAACGGGACGCTTTTCCTTGATGAAATTGCGGATGCAAGTCCGGCCATTCAAGTCAAATTGCTTCGGGTTTTGGAAACGCGGGAATTCATGAGGGTTGGCAGCAGCGGGACATTACGGACGAACGCCCGGTTAGTGGCGGCCTCCAATGAAAACCTGCAGCAGGCAGTGGACAAAAATAAATTCCGGGAAGACCTATTTTACCGACTGAACGTCGTGACTCTGGATATCCCGCCTTTAAGGAACCGAAAAGAAGATATTCCCTTGCTTGTCCGTCACTTGATCGAGAGAAATGGTCATGGAGATATCTCATTTTCCAATGAAGCCATTGAAAAACTACAGCAATACAACTGGCCAGGCAACATACGCGAACTATCTAATGTGGTCATGCGCACGCTAACTCTTGCAGACCATAAGTCGGTAATAACCGCCAATGATCTCTCTCTATCCAACAGCCAGATCACCCCTGACAAAAACTTGTCCCCTAATGAGACTCAGTCAACTGAAAACCTTCTTGAAGAATGGCGAAAAAGGCTAGTGGCTGACTTTAATGAGAAGGATGAACTGATGCTTGAAGATATACTTACGGAAATCAAACAGCTTCAATCGACAATTGGAAAGGAGCTTGTCATGCAGGCACTGCAAAAAACCTACGGCAACCGGAATGAAGCAGCCAAACGCTTGCAGATATCCATAAGGAAATTACGCTATATATTAAATGAGAAGAACCAGACATAATAAAAAGAGGATGCCCCGTTCCAGGGCATCCTCATCCATTCCTATTCCAGCGTCAATACGATGCGTCCGTTGATTTCTCCCTTTTCCATCATTGAAAATACATCATTGATTTCATCAAGTTTCCTCGTCTCTATATTCGTTCTGACTTTACCTTCAGCCGCAAATTGAACAGCTTCCTGTAAATCTTTTCTCGTCCCGACTATAGACCCTTTTACAGTTACCCCATTTAACACTGTATCAAAAATTGGGATTGGAAGTTCATCATTCGGCAATCCGACTACGACAAGTGTCCCGCCCCTCTTGACTGAACTGTAAGCCTGTTCGAATGCTTTTTTCGTAACCGCTACAGAAATGGAGGCCTGCACACCGCCAACTTTATCCTTAATGGCCTGTACAGGATCGGTCTTAAGCCCATTAACCGTGTAATCCGCCCCCAGTTCCGTTGCCAGATCAAGCTTATCATCTTGAATATCGACAGCAATGACATTAAAGCCCATCGCTTTTGCGTATTGCAAAGCAACATGTCCCAATCCGCCAATTCCATAAATCGCTACCCAATCGCCAGGTTTTGCTTCTGATACCTTAAGCGCCTTATAAGTCGTTACACCTGCACAGAAAATCGGTGATACCTCCGCAAAGTCAAGCCCCTCAGGAACCTTCACCACATATTGGGCAGGTGCTTTACAATATTCCGCATACCCGCCGTCCACGGAATATCCTGCATTCAATTGATCCAAGCAAAGCGTTTCCCTGCCGGTCAGACAGTATTCACAATCGCCGCAGGCCGAATAAAGCCAAGGGATCCCAACACGGTCACCCACTTTCAAGGAAGTTACTCCTTCCGCCACCTTTTCTATAATGCCCACACCCTCATGTCCGGGGATAAGCGGAAGTTTCGGTTTTACCGGCCAATCACCATGTACCGCATGCAAATCGGTATGACACACGCCACAGGCTTTAATTTTCACTAATATCTCACCATATTCCAAGTCTGGGATCGGAACTTCTTTAATCTCAAGTTTTTGGTTAAATTCATTGACGACGGCCGCTTTCATTGTCTTGACCTGTTGTTTTGCATTTACAGTGCTTGCCCCTTGTTTTACATTCATGATTCATATTCCTCCCTTAATCTAGTGGATATTAATTCTTGCTACTCTTATACAAGATGCAAGTACCATGCCACTGCAAAAAGGCCAAGACGACAGCATTCACTAATAAAAGTGCCGAAAAATCGGCCCATTTGGACGAATTAACGGCTCAAGTTGGACGAAATCCGGTTTGTATATTGCAGAAAAAATGGTTCACCCTATAAATAGGAGGTGTCAAAAACATGGACCAATTTGAAGAAGCCTATGAATCATATAAACAGCAGGGAACACCGCAAGCAAACCAACTTGATTCAGCAGGAAAAGAAGAAATCATCGCCGTAAGGAAAAATGAAGAGGACAATATTATCGCCATCAAGACGAACTCCGGCCGCGAACTCGACTACCCGACAGCCCTTGCGGAAGCAAAGGCGGGCAACCTGGCCAACGTTGACGTCTTTCATAAATATGGACGTGACATATTGCGGAGTGAGCCCGATGGGATAAAGGAAAATAACCTGGATCAACTGCCGGAGTTTTGAGTTTTTCGGGGAGACTGCCTGATATGGGCAGTTTTTTTTCTGTCTGGATGCGCTAAAAAAAAGAACCCGCATGATTAGCCGGATCTTATTTTTCATAATGATAGGATTCAGAGATTTCGAGCAGTCGGCCGCAGGACTCGACAACCTCGATGATTTCCATCCATGACATGTCCAGACCCAGTTCATTAGCATGGGAAATCTTATCCCGTAATTTCCGGATGGCATTCGCATCCTTCTTCCCTTTACTTTTCGAAGGGATTTGGAAGAAGTGCCTCAATTCTTTATCTTTATGTATAATATCGAATTTATCACTGATTTGCAGGCACTCTATTATATTGATATCCTCATTTTTATCAATTCTCCTTCTATATAATTCGGTTGCCTTTTCTAAACGGTCTTCACTGATCATTGGATACCAGCTGCCATCACCGAATCTATCCAGGATGATATCGCTCATCCTCATTTCCAATAAGGTAATATATCCGAATATCAGCATCCTGATCGGAGGCTTTTGAAGGTCGGCATGAGTAATCAACTTTTTAATTGAATTATTCTCTAATACGAACACCCTTGTTTTATTCTTGAAGATATGGAGAAGCTGGATCAAAGGGGTTGAATCCGAAACCATTTCCCTTGGTGAAAAGTTTCTTAAATATTCAGAAATGATCCCTTCACCTAGTTCTTCCCTCTCGATATACCCGATGATTTCCCCCTGATCTTGCACTGCCAATATATCAAAATTCTTTTTTTCCATTGCTTTCTGGATATCCAGCGCCAAATCGTTTTTATGGCAAAACTCAAGCTCCTGGGCAATGCTCTTAACCGTTATATTTTCTTCATAAAGAGTTTTAAGACTGAGATAGCTGCTATTGCTTTTTCTTTGGCTTCCATTTAACATCTTTCAACCTCCGCTCAGGAACACTTTCTTCACGATGCATGCGATCGCCACTAAAATAGAGTCCACACTAGTGGACTCCATTCCATTCAGTGAATCTGTATGGAACTATTGATCAGATGACATCAGCTGCATTGCCTACCGCCGTTTCCTCATTCGCCTTTTCTTCCCAACCCTTACAAACATCGACCCATTCCTTCGCACCTGAATATTCAAATAATTCAGCGAGTGTAAGTTCTATTGCAGAGTTCGTACTGCCGCATGCCGGGAACAATGATTCAAAGCGCTTCATCGATACATCAAGAAAAACAGCTAAATCGTTTGCCAGCCCAAACGGGCAAACTCCTCCGATTGCATGGCCGGTCTGTGCAAGCACTTCTTCAGGTGAAAGCATTCGTGCCTTGAAACCGAACGCCTGACGAAATTTCTTATTATCCACTTTCGCGTCCCCAGCGGCAACAACCAAAATTGCATGTTCACCTTCCCCTTTAAAGGAAAGAGTCTTGGCAATCCGCGCTGGGATTACACCGATGGTTTCCGCTGCCTCAATCACCGTAGCACTCGATGTTTCGAACTCCTTTACGTCGCCTTCCCGATTCCATTGCTTAAAGTGGCTTTTGACACTCTCGATCGACAATTATATTCACTCCTTTAAAGTACATATTGAAATAATATCATCCTTCATTGCAATAAATCAAAATCCTATTGTGCGACTTCTTCCGCTTGGAAACTTATAATTTAAAACCATTCTTTACAAATTGACGAAACAAGCTTACATGGGATACTATTAATCATCGGGTAAACGCCTGCACGTGGTTCGTAACCATCCCACGATAAAAAACTAGGGAGAGAGTAAAATGAATGTTCGTACACTCGTGATAAACGGGTTATTGGCTGCCCTGTATGTGGCGGTCTCATTGGTGTTTAAACCAATAGCTTTTGAGATGTTCCAATTTCGTGTCCCGGAAATGTTGAATCATCTGATTGTATTCAATAAAAAGTATATCTACGGTATCGTTGGCGGGGTCTTCATTTCGAATCTGCTCTTTTCACCGATGGTGCCATATGATTTGATTTTTGGGGTGGGGCAATCCCTGCTCGCCTTATTGCTTGTCATCTTCGTTTCTCGTTTCATTAAAAGCATTCAAGGACGGATGATCGCCACGATTATCTTTTTCACGTTCACAATGTTTTTAATTGCAATTGAACTGAACCTTGCCTTTGGCTTGCCATTCTGGCTAAGCTGGATGACTACGGCTGTCGGTGAGTTCGTTGTCCTCCTGATTGGCGCGCCAATCATTTATGCAATGAACAAAAGAATTCAGTTTGAAAAGTGGCTTTAAAGGAATCTTCGCGTCGTTAACCCACTATAATGGAAAAGAGCTGTCTGCATGATGCGGCAGCTCTTTTTTTTCACCAATGAACTCGAAAATGATAAACTATTAGTATGAATGGTGGTGGCCCATTGAAAAAAGTCCTGACCATAATTGGTCTACTGATAATCGCAGTATTTATTTACTCTAATGCAGAGTTGTTCACTTTGGTTTGGAAAAGTGATTTGGATTCTGTTATTGGTATATTGAAGGAAAACCTTTGGCTTACATTTATTGTGACATTCGTATTGATGTTTGTACAAAATTCTTTTACAATCATACCCTTAATTTTGCTCCTGACCATCAATGTCACGATATTCGGATTCATATATGGCTATCTATGGAGTTGGTTTACAAGTGTTGTTGCCTCAGGATTCATTTTTTATGCAGCAAGAAACTGGTTTCAAGAGCTTCTCTTAAAGAAGATTGGCGAAAAATGGCAAAAAGTTGCCGTGGAGCATGGCTTCATGTACGTTTTTACAGGCAGGATTTTCCCGCTTATCCCAACAAGCTTAATTAACTTGGCAGCTGGAGTCAGCACCGTCACTTTCAAGGACTTTTTATTAGCGACGGCACTTGGCAACCTTATATACTTTTTCTTCCTATCGCTGATTCCCTATGGACTGCTATCTGTTGAAATGAACCAATATACGCTAGCTGCTCTCGCACTCCTCTTTTTACTATTCTTCATTATCTATAAGCGTGCAAAAAAGAAGAAGAAACTAACCTTATTCAGAAAAAACAGGTGACCACATTGGCCCCTGTTTTTTTATTTAGGATTCTGCATATATTTTTTACCGATAGTTTGTTAAAATGTGTATGTAATTTTACCTTTGAAATGTCTTAAAATCAGGGAGAATCTCCATGTCCAAACGCTCCATCTTAGCAATATATATCCTATCCGGGATTCTTACATTAGTCGTATTCGACTATTTTTTAACTACAAATATCCATAATAAAGAGGTCTTCATTCAACTCCAAAGGGCTGAAGGCATCGTTTTCCTTTTATCAATAGGCTTTATCTTATATCTTTATTTAGCTAAAAAGGAAGAATTCAAACGATTAAAAGAAGCGGAACAACGTCGGCGCACACTCATCAATTCAATGGTGGATTTCGTTAACTTCAAGGATGGGGATGGCCGATGGCTTGAATCCAATACCTTCGGGCTGCAATTATTTCAATTAGAGCATGTAGATTATAAGGGAAAAAGAGACAGTGAGCTCGCAGAATACTCCGAATTTTATAAAGAGTCTTTGATCTACTGTGAAGATTCCGATGAAGAAACGTGGGTAAAGGGGGAAATTACAAGGTGTGAGGAAATCATCCCTCTTCCCGATGGCAATCACAAGACCTTTGATACAATTAAAGTTCCCCTGTTCAATGAAGATGGTTCACGTAAAGGCTTAGTTGTCATTGGCAGGGATATATCTGAAAGAGTTGTCGCGGAGAATCAATTATTTGATAGCGAACAACGCTATAAATCATTGTTTGAACACAACCCTTATCCGATGCTGATGCTTGATTTAAATGGAATGATCACGACCGTGAATCCAAGGTTTGAAACGGTAACAGGCTTTCAACAGGAAGAAATACATGGCGCCTCATTCATTAATTTGAACTTTTCAGAAGAAGACGCGGAATTGATCCGTACATCATGCCAATATGTCATGGAAAACCAAAAGGGAATCAAAAAAGGGAAGGATATAGAATTCCTGACGAAGTACGGGAAGTCCATCTTACTTTCTTGTACGTTTGTCCCGATGATGGTTGGCGAGGATTTAGTCGGTATCATTACTTATGCTAAAGAAGTCACTCAAATTCGAGAAACCGAAGCACGCTTAAGAAGAACCGAAAAATTATCGATAGTCGGAGAACTTGCCGCAAGTGTAGCCCACGAAGTACGAAATCCGCTGACTTCTTTAAAGGGTTTCGTCCAGCTGCTTAAAAAGAGCGACCATCCCTATGAACAATACTATACGATCATGTTAAGTGAATTGGACCGGATCAATCTTATTGTAAGCGAGTTACTCGTTCTGGCAAAACCACAGGAACTTCCATTCAGCAAACATCAAATCATCGACCTGATGAATGATGTCAAAACCTTGTTAAAACCTGAGGCGGACTCGTACCCCACCCAAATATCAATATCTGTCAAAAATGAAATACCGCTTCTATTATGTGAGGGAAACCAATTAAAACAAGTTTTCATAAATATGCTCAAGAATTCCATGGAGGCATCCGCCGATCACATTTGGATTGATTTCGAACGTATGAACAATAACCTTTCCATCACCATCAAAGATAATGGAAGCGGAATAGAAAAAAACCGCTTAAAGCATCTTGGAGAGCCTTTCTATTCTTCAAAAGAAAAAGGAACCGGATTAGGATTGACAGTCAGTTGCCGAATCATTGAGGCGCATCGGGGAAAGGTCCGCTTTAACAGTGAACTAAACCAAGGAACCGAGGTCCAAATCATTTTGCCCATCTAAATATGAATTTCGAGGACAAGCCTAAACCTTGTCCTTTTTTTTGCAGGATTCAAAACCATCCTATTTAAACAGGGAGGTGAAGAAATCCTTTATATTCCTAAAGAATGACACGGTCTCAACCTGTTGTTTCCCATTAACCTGGCCACCTGTATCATTGGATGTTTCGCTCTCCGCCTTGCCAGCTGTACTCGTTTGCTTTGCCTCAACTTCCACTTCTTTTGTTTTGACATCATCCACGGTTTCTTCCACATCCATTTCAACATCCATATCCTTTTCGAAAACAAGGACGTAAGTACGACGCTCCCCATCCTTTGAAACGGTAACGGAAATAGCCGTTTTCGCTTTATCCTTGATTTTCACTTTTTCACTGCTCTTACCGTCATATTCAATCGTTGCTCCGCTCGCATTTGTCGCTGCATTCATTTCGACTGAAGAAATATCATTATCGACCTCGATATGATAGGTATGCTCATTAGATTCAAAAGATTTGTTCCATACTCCGGATGATAACGTCAGACTGTTCAACACTGGTGCATCATTGCCTTCCTCGCCTAAAGAATCTGCTGACGTAACTTTCTCAACAGAATCCGTTTTCACTTTTTGTGTTGAAATACTTTCAATTTGCTGTGCTTTCGGTGCTTGGCTGACACCACCGCCTGATTTTTGATTATTGGAGGATCCTGCTGATGCTAAAGATGATTTATTCCCCTTATCTGAGGAAGGTTGGGCTTTACTCGTTCCTGTTGAGGGCTCCTTTTGAACTTCACCCTCTTTAGGAACAGCTTTCGATTCAGTTTCCTTTGCTGCGGCCCGTGTAATCGTGAGTGTATATATTTTTTCATCTCCATTTTCTGCTGTAACGATTATATTCACCGTTGTCTTACCGACTGGAAGGGCAACCTTCACACCTGCACTGGTTGCATCCTTTCCATTCACCTTTACAATTGCCTTACTGTCACTCAATGTCGGAGTTACCTTAACGGACTGGACTTCATTTTCAACTGAAGCATGATAAGCTGTCACTTTAGAATGGAATGTTAATGAGCCTTTTGATAATCCAATCGATGTTAAATGGTTATCATCACTTTCATGTTTTTCGACCTTGAGAGTATAGGCAACGGTTTCATTTTCCCCATCGCTGACGGTGATTTCGTACGTATTCATCCCAGTTTGAAGAGTTAAATCCTTCACTTTACCATCTGTCATTTTAACACCATTCACGTAAATGACTGCATTCTCGTTAGGGCTCGCTGCAAGCAAGGTGATCTTTTCCACATCATTCCCCACTGCTGAACTATAGTTGTGTACATCATCTGAAAATTTTTGATCCAGTGCTATACCCTCTATTTCTAACTTTGAAAGACTATTCACCGTTTGTGCCTCTTCCAGAATGATAGAAGTGCCTTCCGCAGCTTCTGCCGCTGACATATAAGTGGATGTTCCCATCCCCACAAGGGAACCAACCAAAATGACCTTCACACTTTTTTCTTTTAATCCCATCTTTATCAAAACCTATCCCCCCTATATTTTCTTAAACATGATAGGAACAGATTAATAAAGGAACCTTAATTATTTCTTAATGGAGTTTATACCAACAGGAGGATGCCTATTTGGTCAACAACTTTGTGCAAAGTGGAATCCCTACCCCTTATTTATGGCTATACTGGAGCGGAAGGCAAATCTAAACCTATTATTCCCGCTTTTCTAGCGAACCTCTTAAACTGCCTTTAGATAACTAAATTATTTTCACTGTTTTTTCACATTTTCCTTTTATAATGGGCTTACATAATCTGATGAAAGGATGATGGCACACCAAGATGAAAAAATATTTATGGCTGGTAGTCAGCCTATTCAGTTTGCTTTTATACCCGGTAATGGCTTCCGGTCATGCTACAGTAATCAGCTCTAATCCTAGCCCGAATGAAGCGATGGATACTCTTCCTGAAAAGATCAGCATTCAATTCAGCGAGAATATTCAACCAGCTTTTCATTCGCTTGAGGTATTCAGCCAAGATGGAGACAAAATCCACACTCAAGACAGTACAATCTCGCAACAAAGTGAAAAAGTACTGGAAGCTAAGTGGAAGGGCGCTATCGATGAAGGGATTTACTATATTAAATGGAGAGTGGTTTCGAGTGATGGCCATCCCATTGAAGGAACAATTCCCTTTCAATTCGGAGATTCGGCGGGCCTATCAGATCAAAAAAATTCCGAGGTGAATGCAAGTTTTCCGAATTCCATCACCGTTATACTGCAAAGTCTTCAATACATATGCTTCGCTGCCCTTACCGGAATCCTTTTTTTCAGATTATCGTTAATGAAGGATTCTCGTCTTTTTGAAGCCAGCAGAAGTACCCGTCTATACCTTTGGCTTTCATATGCAGGTTTAGCATTTTCCATCTTCTGCAGTCTGCCTTTAAAAGTTACGATCGATGCTGGCGTAGGTTGGACCGATGCATTTAAAGTAAGTTATATAAAGGAAATATTGAATGCTACAAACTTTGGAACGGTCTGGATCATAGAAATTCTAATATTGCTCCTTCTATTTTTAGTAATTTATTTCATGCTCGAGAACTCCTTGAATAAATCACTGCCTATCATTTCTTTCATCATAATTGCAAGCTTGATGATTTGTAAGGCTTTCACTGGACATACAGCAACCGTTCCTAATCAGGTTCTGGCCGTTTTGATGGATTTCCTTCATTTATTGTCCATGGCTTTGTGGCTCGGAGGCCTTATGGCCTTATTGGTGATTTTGCCTGGGCTTGCAGATCGGCAGGCAGTCCAAGAAGACAAGAAAACATTTTACTGGTCGATCATTCAAAGGTTTTCCAAATGGGCATTTCTGTTTGTAATCATACTGATCATTAGCGGGATATATAGCAGTTTACAGCATGTACCAACTATCCATTCAATGTTTAACACAACATATGGCCAATTGTTACTAGCGAAAATCGGTCTCATGTTAATCATGATCGTTTTAGGAGGCTTTCATTTTCTCAGTGGGAAAAAGCAAACGAAAAAACTTGGTTATAGTGTGGGAATGGAGTTTGGTTTAGGAATCGCCATACTTCTCGTTGCAGCTTTATTGACAAATGTCCAAACTGCCATGTCTTCTCCCGGTCCCATTGAAAAAACGTTACGGACTGAACAAAATAACGAGATTACATTAATGGTGACTCCCAATGAAGTCGGGGATAATCTGATTCAAGTAAATCTATCCAATGAAGGCAAGCCAATTGCTGAAATAGAGCAGCTTACAATCACTATGCAGCCATTGGATACGCCACGCGGTGAAATAAAGCTGCAGATGAAGGAGAAAAACACAGGTACATTTACATCAAAGTCTATATTAACCATGCCAGGAAAGTGGAAGATCCATGTTCACGGATTAACTGAAAGCCTGGAATCAATCAATGCTGATTTTATAATTTTCATAGGGAATTGATAACAGGAGGGATTTATACAAATGAAAAATTTTTCAAAGCTACTTATTTTCACATTTGCTGCATTATTCATTTTTTCCGGTTCAGCATATGCTCACGTTACAGTCAAGCCTAGTTCATCTGCACCTGAAGCGTGGGAAACTTATACAATTAAAGTACCCGTAGAAAAGGAAACTGCCACTACAAAGGTGACTATAAAAGTACCTGAAGGGGTTACTTTTGAAAGCTATCAGCCTGTACCGGGATGGAAAGTAACGACAGAAGGTGACAAAGATGGGCATGTAAAAACGGTAACTTGGGCAGCAACTGATGAAGGGATAGCTGCTGGACAGTTCCAGCAATTCTCTTTCGTAGCACAAAATCCTAAAGAAGAAACGAAAGTTGCCTGGGATGCATTTCAATATTACGAAGATGGTGAAATTGTTGAATGGAGCGGGGAAGAAGGCTCAGACCTACCGCATTCTGTAACGGAAATTACGGTAGCGCCCAAGGCTGATGCAGAACCTGCGGACCATGGTCACGAAGATGAAGGTGACACTAATGATTCCACGACTACTGACAATTTAAAGGATACAGCAACAACAGAAGGTGGTAGCAATCAAACGCTGATCATCACCCTTGCTGTCATCTCACTAATTCTTTCCATTGTAGCGCTTTTTGCAGCTCTAAGGAAAACTAAAAAATGACCATCATGGAAGGTGCCCCAAAAATTCTTGGGGCACCTTTTTTCTCTTCTAATATTCCATGACCACTGATTTACTCGGTAACTTAAGATTTTCTGATTCTATTGTAATCTTAATCGATTTTTCAGCTCTTTGTTCCGTAATCGTTAAGTTAAGCAGTCCATTTCCCTGTGCTTTTTTGCTTATTCCCAGATCTTCCGTACTTTTCACCAGCTGTGCATATAATTCCGCTTCAGTTAAATTGCGATCAAATTCCTTTTCAGCAATCACTTTCAAGAGAGCTGCCGCACCGCTTACATGAGGAGTAGCCATTGACGTTCCGCTCAACCTGGCATATTTATTTCCTGGATACGTAGAGAGAATATCAACCCCTGGAGCCACCAAGTCAATTTCATCATTCGTATTTGAAAAATCCGCTAAATTTCTGCTTAAATCCACAGCTCCCACTTCCACTACCTCGGGATATGCTCCTGGATAATCCAATTCATCCGTTTCATGACGCCCATCACCGCTATTTCCAGCTGCACAAACAACAAGGATATCGTTCTGAAGGGCCCTTTGAATGAGTTTGTGTTCAGTCTCATCCGGAGGTCCGCCAAGTGAAAGTGAAATAACCGAAACCTTTTCTTCATTAGGTCCCCGCCAATTGATTGCATACTCTAGAGCCCCATTAATCCAATCTATGTCGCCTTGTCCTTGACCATTTAGGGCCTTCAACGCTAATATGCTTGCTTTCGGAGCCACTCCCACTACACCAGCATTATTAATGGCAGCCACAACCGTACCGCTAACATGTGTCCCATGTCCGTTATCATCTTGATAATCCCCGGTATTAGTAAAATCCTTCCCGCCAATGATTCTTTCCTTGAGGTCTGGATGTCCTTTGTCAATGCCTGTATCAATGACGGCAACTACCACGCCCTCACCATGATTGCTTTTTTCCCAAATTGCCGGTGCTTTCACAAGCTCGACACCCTCAGGAATCTTCTCTTTCACCGTTTCCATTACTTCAAGAACTTTGTAAGGTATTAATCTTTTTTCCCTTGTCATTTGATTACCCCTTCCTTCGTTCAAAAGTTAAACTGCCATCAGTGTAGGGATTTTCATCCCGTCTGGTTGCCGTCTACCGTTGAAAGAGATGAGATCAAAAAACTCTTCTCTCTTATATATACCAGATTTATGAAAATAAAAAAGAAGTTTTCGGAAAATTCCGTCTAAATGACTACTTTTTATTTCTTTTTGAGTAATTATCTGGTACCCTTATTATAGAACAAACGTTCGTTTAATGCCACATTTTTTTCATTCATTACTCATTTTTTTCCAAGCATGCGCTTTTCCAATAAAAAAAGAAGCGACCCCGAATCGAGTCAGCTTCCAAGATGTTATGCTGCACCGCAGCATTTTTTATATTTTTTCCCGCTTCCGCATGGACAAGGTTCATTTCTGCCAATGACCGGTTCTGTATGAACATGCGGCATTTTAGCCGCCTTTGCACTTTCCACGATAATTTGCGTGCCTTTTTCCTTCATTTGCTGATACCGCTGTTTAAATAAATCCATTACATCTTTACTGTACTTCAGCGTATCTTCCGCGATATCCATCGCCTTTTGCTTCGAAATATTATAATCCTCCAGGACAAATTGATTATCCCCGAAAGAAACCCTTACTCCAAAATGCTGTCCCGCCTGTTTATTTCCCTTGCGCTCCTCAACGAATTCAAGGTATACTTCCTGGCAATCACAAGTCTGATGCATGCAATAGTAATCATAAATCCAATACGATTTATCTTCGTATTTACTCTTTAAAGCAATGCCATCCTCAACGCCAAATACATCCAAATATTTTATCGCTTTTCCATCGAGTATCTCAAATGGATCAATCGTTCTCATCTATAGACACATCCTAATTCATCAAAATTTATTCTTCTTTTGTATTGTACAACCTAATTCATCAATCGTCACTTGAAACGAAGCCTGACAAAGCCAAATCCCTATCAGTAAAAGCAGACTCAAGGAAGCCTTATCAAGGCAATAAAAAAAGCTGCATCAGTGTCTATAAACTGATGCAGCCCCCTCAATCCTTCATCCGATCCATGTGGTCAATTCATCAATCGGTGTTTTCTTAGCAGGTTTCGGTTCCATGTCAGGATAACCCAAGTATATGAAAGCCAATACCTCACCCTTAGAAGATAAATTGAAAAATTCACGGACTTTTTCATGATAAGTTATTTTCCCCGTTCTCCATACTGCTCCCAAACCTAGAGAATGTGCTGCAAGAAGCATATTTTGGATGGCACTGTTCACTGCAGCATATTCTTCTGCCACGAGGACATTATTCTTTTCACTAGGCTCTATGCCCACTGCGATGATGACTGGAGCCCTTAATGGATTCTTTTTTTGCCTTTCGAGCTTGCTGATTAAACTTTCAGGGGTATCATCAGCATTTTCAATTCTTGTTATTTCTTCGAATACCTGCCCAAGTTTATTTCTTCCTTCCCCTGTCAATACAAAAAAACGCCAAGGCTCCGTCCGATGATGATTAGGTGCGTATGTTCCAGCTTCAATGATTTGCTCGATCATTTCTTTAGGAACAGGATCTTGCTTAACGATTCCAATGCTTCTTCTCGTTTTTATAGCCTCGATAGTATCCATATTATCTCCCCTTATCCCTTTATCTCTAATAGTTTCTGTTTCAGTTCATTTTCCATGGACGCCAATTCCTGTTCGGCTTGACGGCGTTTATGCCTGCCTTCTTCTTGAATCCGCATGGTCTCTTCAAGCGTGGATATCAAGTTAGCTTGAGTTTTCTTCAATGTTTCGATATCGACAAGCCCGCGCTCATTTTCTTTTGCTGTTTCAATGGTATTCGTTTTCAGCATCTCGGAGTTCTTCAATAACAAGTCATTTGTAGTCTTGGAAACCTGTTTTTGTGCTTCTACAGCATGCCTTTGCCTGATTAGGGTCAGTGCAATCGCAACTTGATTTTTCCAAAGTGGAATAGCTGTCATGATCGAAGATTGTATTTTCTCGACTAGTGCCTGATTCGTGTTTTGGATCAGCCTGATTTGCGGTGCGCTTTGAATCGTGATTTCACGACTCAATTTCAAATCATGAAGCCTTTTATCCAATCGTTCAGCAAATTGCAGCATATCATTGACTTCTTGAAACTTCATTTGATCATTGCTTGATTCCGCGGCCTTCCTTAGCTCCGGAATCGTTTTCTCATGGATTTCTTCGAGTTTGATTTCCCCAGCAGCAATATAGACATTCAATGCCTGGAAATAATCCTTATTCGTTTCATATAGCTTTTCGAGAATTACGATATCCGATAACAGGATATTCTTGCTCCGATCGAGTTTAACACTGATTCGGTCAATTTGGGCACCAGTTTTTTGATACTTGGATAGCACCTCCTGTACAGATCCCGAGAGCTTCCCGAACATACGCGCAAGAAATGAGGGCTTATCCGGTTTTAACTCATCTGGGCTCAGTTCGTTTAACTTTTTCATTAAATCACTGATAATGTTGCCCACTTCACCCACATCTTTTTTCTGGACATGCTCAAGCATGGAATTAGAAAAGGTCAGGAGCTTTGATTGGGCGGGTGTACCATAGGATATCATTGCCTGATGATTCGTTGGGTCGATTTGTTCGGCAAGCTGATAAGCCTTTGCCCTGTTCTCTTCAGGAATGACATCAATCAGTTTAACCGGTTTCGCTTCTTGGGAAGATACTTTCTCAAGCTCCTGCATCCCATCAAATGGATTGGCTAAAAGGTCATCCATCAAACTGGCATTATTCATTTTATTCAACAGGTTTGGATCATTGTTATTCATTTTAACCTCCTGCTTTCATCAATTACTTGTGACTCTTTTCTAGTTTTAATGGATTGCTTAGCAACATCCAATTCAAAGTTAAGGTTATCGATATCATCGGCAATCACTTTATATAAATCCTTTTCTATCGTATTAGTAAGTTCCTTTAAGGTTTTACGAGTCTCTGTTAGTGAAAGTTCGAGTTCCCTATTCTTTTTTGGCTGCTGTGCTAAAAAAACATATTTCTCCGAAAGCTCCATGGCGGAATCAAGATGCGAGTAATAAAACTGTTCTGCCTGATAAAACCGCTTCGGTTCTTTTTTTGTCAGACTATATATTTTCCTGATCATTTTAATCATATCTTTCCTCTGTTTAAAAGAAGAGATATGCCTGACCGAGATTAGTGCTTTTTGCACCCTCCATATCTTCGGTTTTGCTTCAATTAAATTTTTCTTTATATATTGATATTCTTTTCTCGTCAATTCATGTTTTTTGAGGTATCTTGATGAAAAATATACGGAACTTAGCCAGTATGCAAGCACCCCTCCTGCTAAAGATATGACAACGGACAGGGCAAACGGTTGATTCAATGAAAAATAGCTAATCATCCAAACCGGCAAAACCATTGGAAATGCAATCAATATCGGAACAAGACCAGCAAGAAATCGATTCATTATCATTACACTCCTGACTTACACTCTTTTCTTTATATACGGATTATCCTTGGAATTGGTTTCAAGTCGGATAAAAGAATTTCTCCTATCCTAAACGATATAGGAACCGGATGGTTTCTGCAAATTTATTGAAATTTTTTCTGTGAATTACCTCTTCTTCCCATTCATATGGGCAAACGCCTAGTCACTTCACTGAAACTTACATAAGTTATAAGGTATCCATCCTGATTTTAAAAAGGAGAGTTGACCATGAATTCATACGGATTTTATCCTTATCCACAACAAAATGGAAATCACCAGTACTATGAGCCTAATTTTAACCCATATTTCCAACAGCCTGAACGATTTGATTATATGCCACAGCAAGATTGGAACGTTCCGCAGGTACAAGAGCATCCATATAGCCAATTGCCAGACCAATTCGATATTGAAAGGCAGCCTCAACAACTTGAAAGAAGAATCCGGGAACTTGAGCGTCAAAACGAGCGTCAAACCAGGGAACTCAATCGGCAGAACCAAGAAATCACGCGGATAAATCGTGAAGTGAACCGCATTAACCAGGAAATCACCAGGCTGAGTCAAACGGACCAGCGACATACGAATAGGTTAAATAGACTGAATCAAAGACTTCGGGCCGTGGAAAGAAACCTTAACATCCCCTTCACCGCAACGGATGATGGTTTTTAATGAAAGAAATAGCAGGAGCTCATTGTGAGCTCCCGCTTTTTTCATTTACCGAGGCTTTAAATGTCGGTATATGAAATTTAATCAAACGATTGATTAAATCTTTAAAGGTTCACTAAACCCTTGTGCACGTTACTTAAACTGATTAATCCATTTTAAAGTTACACCATTTCGGTTACAGAGCTTTACGATTTCACTATGTGTAATATACACAATTGTTTTCGCCGCCTTAAATGTGAATCCTGCTATCTTCTTTTAAAAAATAGTTAAATTACTGACGCGCTGAATAAAAGGAAATGGAATCAGCCACATTTCCGCAGAATCCCTCAAATCATTTAACATAAGATTCCATAATGGAAAAAACAAAAAAGAACGGGAGTCATACTCACACCCCCGTTCTTTCTCATTTACAACATTATCCGTTTCAACTTTTCGTTTCTAGATTCCTGTTCCTCCTGGGTAGACAAGTCATACTTCTTCAATAGATGAAAAAGTTCATTCAATGTTTCCTGCGAATTCCCTTTTTCAAGATATCGATCTAATGTTTGACTCAATTCGGTTGGTAAAAATGCCTTTTGACTCTCAAATTTCAGCCTGACATCTTGTTGCGAATGGTTAAGATTGCATGCACCCATTTAAAATTCACCTCTTACTTGATTTTACCATGGTATTATAGACAATTACCTTGTCAAATCTTCATCCTGCTTATAGTAGTCCTCTACCTTGATGAACTCCGGCGAGGTATGTGTGGCCATGATGCCATGATAACTGATATCCAACCCAAGTTCTTCTTCTTCTTCAGTGGATCTTATAGGCAGCCAAACTTTTATAACTTTAAAAACAAGCCATGTCACTGAAAAGCCCCAGATGCATAACACCACTAATCCTAATATTTGAACTCCGAGCAAATGCCATCCCCCGCCGGCAAATAATCCGTTTTCAATGGAGAAAAGCCCTACCGCTATCGTACCCCACATTCCTGATGCAGCATGAACAGGAAAGGCACCGACGGGATCATCGATTTTCCGGGCTTCCAACCAATTTGTCGCTGCTAACATCAACATTCCAGAAACTGCTCCAATCAGTAACGCCGACAGATCACTAACGAATGCACATCCAGCTGTAATCCCGACAAGACCAGCAAGTGAGCCATTGATGACGGAAGGTGCATCCGAGCGTCCATATCTAAATAGTGTATAAATCAAGGTCGCCGCTCCCCCTGATGCAGCTGAGAGCATCGTGACAATGGCAATATGGCCAATGCGGACATCTGTAGCTTGCAAGGTGCTTCCTGCATTAAACCCAAACCAGCCAAACCATAAAAGGAATGCCCCAACAGATGCCAGCGGGAGATTACTCGGCAGTGAAATGGAGCTGGTCCCCCGTGAAGTGAATTTACCTGCTCTCGGCCCGATTATAATGGCAGCCGCAAGTGCAGAAAAACCGCCTAGTGCATGAATGACAGCAGACCCTGCGAAGTCCTGCATGCCCAACCCGCTTAACCAGCCGCCACCCCATACCCAGTGACCGGCAATCGGATAGATGAATGCCGTCATCATTACAACAAAAATAAGGTACGCCCGAAAATTGATCCTTTCCGCAACTGCTCCCGAAACGATGGAAATGACGGCGATGACGAATGCCCCTTGAAATAACCAAAATGCATCCATGGAAATTGTAAGGTCGATATGCGACAGATCACCTTTAAGCAGAAATCCGCTTGCCCCGATGATTCCAAATACATCCATTCCATACATTAAACCAAAACCAACGACGAAATAGCAAAGCGTTCCTATCGTAATATCGGCAAAAACCTTCATGATGATGTTCACATTATTTTTCGTACGGACGAACCCTGCCTCCAATAAGGCAAACCCGCCCTCCATCAATAGTATCATGGCTGCTGTCAGAACCACCCAAATCGTATCCAAGCCAGCGTTTAACGTTTCTAGAGTCATCTCGGCGTTCCCTCCACTTTCTGCCAGGCCATTATTTCTTTAATGATGTCTGATGGTAGATTCATTTCCCTTTTTTCCGGTTCAGCCTCAAGTAAACCGATCACCTCATTAAAAAAAGCGACCCTCTGTTTTATTTTCTCAATTTGTTTATATCTATCTTTAACATTCACCAAATGTTC
The DNA here is from genome assembly GCF_044762675.1 of Peribacillus sp. NPDC096448. Taxonomy (NCBI): domain Bacteria; kingdom Bacillati; phylum Bacillota; class Bacilli; order Caryophanales; family Bacillaceae; genus Peribacillus; species Peribacillus sp. NPDC096448. The sequence goes on from NZ_JBIWEU010000005.1 coordinate 285,121, forward strand.
AACCGCCTGGTGATGACTTGGGGCACGCCCTGTAAAAAAACGTTTAAATGGAGACAGGGATTGATACCAAGCTTCCTCAGCTCTTCGTTTTTGTTCATATTTATGAATTTTACCTTTGATCGATTCAATTTCCGACTCCTGTTTGCTTTTATGGAATAGCAGTCCTTTTATGACTTCTTCAGATGAAATTTCAAAAACAACTCTACTATATAAATCATCCATAATATAAATGTCACATCACCTCACGTAATTACGTCATGTTTTCTACAATTATATTTAAAATTCTGAATTCGGTCAATAATTAAACAATAAAAACGATTAGCACAACGAAAAAGGAGGATTTTAACAAGAAATTCTGCCTGTTGCCCTTCCGTTAATCAAACGTTTAATTAATGGAATTTTTGCTAGTCACTCGATTCAATTCATAGATAAATTTGGAAGGTATAGATAATCATTTTCTTCTCATTCTAATAAGGCAGTTTAAAAAAAACTAGGGGGTTTATATATGACAGTAATAAACGATGTCAAAACAACGATAGCAGGGTTAAAAAGCGCTCAAGCAAGCTTCGAAACCTTCGCCCTTTCAACAGATAATGAACAAGCCAAACAATTGTACCAACAAGCTGCCCAACAAACACAAACGATCGTGGACAGCATCACTCCTCGCATTGAAGAGATTCAAAACGAGGAACCACAATATAAACAATAATCATTCATATAAAAAAGGTTGGTTAAAGCAACCAGCCTTTTTTATATCTTTCATCGTCGTTTTGATGTAGTACAGAATCTTTAAGCTAATCCCAAACTACCAAAGGGTTACATACCTGAATTGACCTAACTGCGGAAATCAAGCTAATGAATCAGTCGGGTCGTGGATTAAAAAGCCGTGAATTCTTAAAGTGGAAATCTTGGATCGACTGCCATCGTATACGATCGTTTTGAAAATTCCGTTTGTACGGGAATGAATGAAAGAAGTGATACGAGGATGTTCCTTGATTAAAAAGAAGAAGCTGACTGCTCCTCATCGGACTTGGAGTGTTTGAACGAATTGGCAGCTTCATTCCACTTTCAGGTTTCGTTTTAGATATCAAATTGGCTAGGATTATTCCTTTGCTTTATCTTACTGACAATACTCAAACAATGGGGTGGTTAATAATGCTTACGGGGCATCGCACATGGGTGTTTGATCAAAAGCCTGTCATCGTCTCCACAGGAACCGTTGGCGGTCCATTTGAAGCAGACGGTTTGCTTGCGGATGATTTCGATCTTCTCCATTCCGATTTATGGATCAATCAAGATACCTATGAAAAAGCACATAAAGTCTTATTGGAAGAAGCGAGTACAAAAGCAATCGAAAAGGCGGGTCTTCAGAAGGAACAGATTCAATTCTTCCTCGGAGGCGACCTTATCAATCAAATAACCCCTACCAGTTTTGCCTGTCGAACACTTGGAACACCTTATCTCGGCTTATTTGGTGCCTGCTCCACCTCCATGGAGGGACTGGCTCTTGGTGCCTACCTTGTCAATACCAAAGGAGCAGAGTACTTATTGACAGGAGCATCAAGTCATAACACCGCAGTAGAAAAGCAATTTCGCTACCCAACTGAATACGGAGGGCAAAAACCTCCAACAGCCCAATGGACCGTTACAGGGGCCGGGGTGGCTTTATTGAGCAGTGCCGGGGAGGGACCAAGAGTCACTTCAGCTACGATAGGCCGTGTCATCGACATGGGATTGACCGATCCTTTCAATATGGGCGGTGCCATGGCCCCAGCCGCTGTAGATACGATTGAAGCACATCTCAGAGAAAGAAACCTCGACCCATCCTATTATGATTTAATAGTGACCGGGGATTTAGGAAAGATTGGACATGAAGTTTCTCTGGCATTATTTAAGAAACATGGCACCCCGATTAAAGAAGAGCAATATAAAGATTGCGGTTTAATGATATACAGGGATGGTCAACCGGTCCTGGCCGGGGCAAGTGGCCCTGGATGTTCCGCAACCGTCGTTTATGGACATCTATTAAATCGCATGAAAAAAGGAGAAATAAAACGATTGCTCGTCGTGGCTACCGGTGCCTTGCTATCTCCCCTATCCTTTCAACAAAGTGAGACGATTCCATGCATCGCCCATGCCGTATCGATTGAATATGATGGTGATGGAGAAGCACAAAACTAAGGTTTGATGTTTAAACACATCCCTGCTCATACTCGATGAACATTCTTGGCTGCGGGGATTGTTTCCGTAGCCTTAGCGGATGTGGAAAAGCACCGATTGATCGGTTGTTGCCGCTGACATGTTTGAAGCAACCAGTGTGGACCTCATTGTTCCGTGTCATTATTTTAGACCTAAAAAGATAAGGAGGATGCTGCATGACGATAGCTTCCAATGTCAAACAATGTGTCTCTAGCCTAAAAGGAGTTGAAGCAGGCTTATCCAGCTTAGCACTCCGGACTCAAGATGATGAATCTAAACGCATTTTACATGAAACGATGCTGGTGGTGAATGAAGTTATGAAGGATGTACAGAAGCGCGTGGGCGAGTTAGAACGGGAAGAACCACAATATAAAGGTTTTTAATAACCATGATCAAAGCAGGAGGTGTTTGGTAATGCCGGATTGGATAGAAATTCTTTTACGTTCATTTTTCTTTTTAATTGTTCTTTTTTTGATCACTAAAGTGTTAGGAAAAAAACAATTGTCCCAGCTCTCCTTTTTTGAATATGTAACGGGCATAACCATTGGTAATGTTGGGGCAGAATTAGCTACAAAAGTGGAAGGCAATATTATGTATGGCGTACTGTCCATTCTCGTTTTTGCCATAGCCCCCTACATTGCAGGATTAATATCCCTAAAAAGTAAAACCTTTCGTGATCTTATTGAAGGAAAAGCATCGGTATTCATCAAAGATGGGAAAGTCATGGAAGATAATTTAAAAAAAGAGAAATATACCATTGATGAATTGCTGGGATTGCTCCGAAAAAAGGATGTCTTTGATATTTCTGAAGTTGAGTTTGCCTTATTGGAAGCAAATGGGGATTTTTCCGTAATGTTAAAGAAGCAAAATCAACCTATAACACCTAAGGACCTTAACCTCCCAGTGGCTGCAGTAAAGGAGCCACAAACCATCATCATGGACGGCCATATACTTGATGAACCACTTTCCACGATTGGTCTGAACCGACATTGGCTTCATACTGAACTGGATAAGTTGGGGGTAATCCTCGATAATGTTTTTCTTGGTCAAGCCAATTCTAACGGAGAATTAACTGTGGACCTTTTTGATGATAAACTTAAAGTTCCTTCTCCTCAAGAAAAACCTCTTATTCTCGCGACTTTGAAAAAATGCCAAGCGGACTTAGAGTTGTTTGCACTTGGAACTGAATCAAAGGAAGCTAAAGAGATGTTTACTAAAAATAGCGAAAAGCTGCAAAAGGCAATAGATGACGTAGCCCATATCTTAAGGAACTGATTATTTATTCATCTCCTCATTTTCATAAGCGATGTGATCAGTCCAATGATGACGATCGTCACACATGAAAAAAGAAAAATTTCGATACCTAAGGTGAATGCTGCTGCTGAAATGATTAGTGTATCTATGACGATAATCGCCAAAGCAATATCCATGGAGGTAGATTTTGAGATGATTTTGGCTAACATATCCGTTCCCCCGCTGCTTGTCTCATATCGAAGCATGAGTCCTATGCCCATGCCTATGATGGCACCGCCAATCAAAGAGCTTGTCAGAATTGAAATGGAAAAGACCTTTTTCAATGGATTAAGCCAATCCATAAAAAGGGATGTCAAAAGCAATCCGTGAACGCTGCTATAGAAAAAAGGCCGTTCATAATACCAGGCATATAAAAATATAGGAATACTAAGGATCAACATGGATAGTCCCGTTTGAAAACCAAAGAAATAATGAAGGATGAGCGCAATCCCAATTACGCCGCCATCTATTAAATGATGAGGAACCAAAAATCCATTAATTCCAATGCCCACCAAAAAGCTACCAACAATTACAGCCACCGCTTTTTGAAAATTAATAAAATCACCTTGCCTCCCAATCCATATATTTCTTAATATATGTCCAAGTCAGGGCGTCAAGAATAAACATGCAAAAAAAAAATCCCTCTTCCTTTTCTTCAATTCAACTATGTAAAAAAGGTCCTGGTCATTTAGACCGGGACCCACAGTTTGTTGACAGAAGGGGTTCTGAACACATATCCCTCTTCAAATGAGGTTCCCGAAACAACTGACCCAAAGCAGCCCTGCAACTCCTTTAGGCATGGTTTCTATCTAACTTTTGTAACTATGATTGGAGCGGGTGAGAGAGACTCCTGCGTGAAAAGCGTGTCTAAGGGAGCCCCCTCGGCGTACGCTAAGGACCGACCAAGCGGGAAAGCGAGTGCCTGGAGCGGAAATCAACGTCCATATTGTACAAGCATAATAAAAATGAGGGCCCAGTCAATTAGACCGGGCCCTCATTCAATCATTTCAACTCTAATAACACTACATTTTCAACATGTGTCGTCATTGGGAACATATCGACAGGCTGGATATCAACCGCTTTATATCCGCCGTCTTCCAAGATATGAAGATCACGCGCCAGAGTGCCTGGGTTGCATGATACGTAAACGACTTTGTTTGGCTTCATCTCGATGATCGTATTCAGAAGAGACTCTTCACAACCTTTGCGAGGAGGATCCACAACGATGACATCCGCAGTGTTGCCCTTTTGGTACCATTCAGCAATAACGTTACCCGCATCGCCGACCATGAATTCTGCATTTGAGATTTCATTCAATTCAGCGTTGCGGCGTGCGTCCTCTATCGCTTCTTCGACCACTTCGACACCGATTACTTTTTTCGCTTTTTTAGCTAAAAATAAAGAGATGGTTCCAATGCCGCAATAGGCATCTATCACCGTTTCTTCACCAGTCAGCCCTGCATAGTCAAGAGCTTTATCATAAAGGACTTTCGTTTGGTCTGGATTGATTTGGTAGAAGGATTTTGCTGATATCGCAAATTTCACATCACCGATCATATCATGGATTGCTTCGTCGCCCCATAGCACAGTCATTTTATCGCCCAAGATAACATTCGTTTTCTTGGAATTCACGTTTTGAACGATGGATTTCACTTGCGGGAGACGCTCAACGATTTCCTTCACGATGGTTTCGATGAAAGGGATACTTTTCGTTCTTGTAACAAGAACAATCATTAATTCCCCTGTTTGCTTACCATAACGGGCCATGATGTGCCGCAATACGCCTTTATGTGCCTCTTCATCGTAAGCAGGGATACCAAGTTTACTAAAAATCTCTTTAACAACTTGAACGGCTTCATTGATCACTTCATTTTGGATAATGCTTTCTTTCGTTTCAACGATTTCATGTGTCCGCGGTTTGAAGAACCCTGCTATTAGCTGGCCATCCTTTTCACCAACAGGCACTTGCGCTTTATTGCGATAATGGGTTGGATTCTCCATCCCGATGATTGGGTGAACCTTTACATCCTCAAGTTTCCCAATGCGCGTCATCACTTCACGTACTTGCTTTTCCTTGAATTCCAACTGCCCTTCATAGCTCATATGCTGCAGCTGACAACCACCGTATTTATGGTAATCTTCAGTCGTGACCTCAACCCGGTATGGACTGTTTTCGATAATCTCCATCAAGCGTCCGAAACCATAACCCTTATTAGCCTTCATCACTTTGATTTTTGCTTTTTCACCTGGAAGGGCGCCCTGAACAAAGATCGGGTAGCCATCGACTTTGGCGACGCCAGCTCCTTCATGGGTTAAATCTTCAAATAAAACCTCTACTATATCATTTTTAGCAACTGGTGCTGTTTTTTTCATATCATCTTCTCTTTTCTTTTTTATGCTAGCCTGTATTTTACCACAATAGAGGCCTTGCCACAAAACCACTCACCAATTTACCCTGTTTTTCATAAAAATATAGTGGAAGGAATTACGGATTTTTCATAGTTCCATGAATAAAAGTTCAATAAAAAAAGAAAAATAAGGAAAAACAAATGAGGTGAGGAAATGGGTTTATTTAACTCTATATCAGCCTGGAATGCTACAAGGTTAGAAAAACATCGAGCAAGTATGGAGGAAAAGGGCCTCTGTCCGGATTGTTACGGACGTGGATACAGCTCCTTCGTACCTACGGAATATCATTTTTCCGATATACACGACTGTCCCGGCTGTAATGGCACCGGAGCTTACGCTGATTGGGCAGCCATGAATGGGCAGCAAATGTAATCGCATACAGTGCCAAAACTTCAAAAGACTAAAAAGGACCCCCTGTTAAACAGGAGGTTCTTCCATTTCCTTTACCATATAGCGAAATTCATGGCCGCTAATCGAAATTGTTTTCATTTCTATATATCCTAATCTGCTATAGAGACGATTCGCCGCTTCATTTTCATTTTCCACAACTAAAGAAATCCTTGGATATCCCTTATGTTTAGCGTATCCCTCCACATATTGAATCAGTGCACTACCTATTCCTCTTCCCTGAAAATCCGGGTCAACGGACACTGTATCCAAATAAAAGTCTCTCATTTCCGCTTCCTTATCGAGCGTAACGCTTGGGTCTTTCATTTTCATCCTTAATTGTTTCACTATCGGTTCATCCAAGCTTTCGGCATCCTTGCCATGGTAAGCAATGATCAATCCAGATACTTGTCCATCATGTTCACTGACAAGCGTATTTTCATAGCTGACCCGATTCCCACTTTTCCTGAACAAATCGGCAAGAACGGAAAGTATTCTTTCTTCTTCCGTTTCACCTGTCAGAACCTCTGCAATTTCCTTAATCGCTAACCGGGTCAATATGGCGGCCTTGTCCGCATCCTCCGGTGTCGCTTTCCTGATATACATGTTTGCCATTCTCCTTGCTTCATTAAACTGAAAAGGCCACCAGATTCAGTGGCCTTTTCACCTTATTTATTTGCCGGATCATCCGGCAATAGTCCTTGCGGGATGAATACATCAAAATGGCGGTACTGATTGACGAATTCAGCCGGGGCCATCCCGCCAAATTCCCCATCCAAATTAAGCATCATGTCCTTTTTGGCCTGTACTTTAATTCGATTGGCTTTTTCATAAATGACGTTTTTGTCATGGATATGCTCACCGCGCATTGCCAATGTTGCGACACGGACAATATCAGCTAGGTTTGCCTTTTTTAAAATAAGCAACGTGAACATACCATCATTCAAAGACGCGTCAGGGGCCAGTTTCTCGAAGCCGCCGACCGAATTCGTGTTAGCCACCAAGAAAAGCATGATCTCTCCTTCAAAAAGCTTTCCATCATATTCAATGGAAACTTCAGTCGGCTTAATTGAAGGTAGCATTTCAATTCCTTTAATATAGTATGCTAGCTGACCAAGCATCGTTTTCAGCTTGATCGGAACGTCGTAGGTCAATTCGGTCAATCTGCCCCCGCCAGCGATATTGATAAAATACTTATCGTTCATTTTCCCGATATCGATCGGCATCGTATGCCCACCGGCAATAATTTCGGCTGCCCCTTCAATCGACTTCGGTAAATGCAGCGCCCGCGCGAAATCATTGGTCGTTCCCGTCGGAATGATTCCTAGTTTCGGACGTTTCTCTGCAGTGGCCAGTCCATTAACAACCTCATAAATCGTACCGTCGCCCCCTGCTGCAATAACTACATCATAGCCGCGTTCAATCGCTATCTTAGCCGCTTTCGTCGCATCCCCAGCACCGGTCGTCGCATGTGCAGAAGCTTCATAACCAGCTTCTTCAAGCTTTGCTAGCACACCTGGCAGGCTCTTCTTAATGGCTTCCCGGCCCGAAGTCGGGTTGTAAATCAACCTTGCTCTTTTCATTTCCCATCATCCTTATACATATTGATTCCATAATTTACATCTTAATCCTTCGTTACATGAAAAGCAATATTCGAAAAAAAGAGGACCGTATTCCGGTCCATATCTTCTGCATTTTTACTAGAAATCTTATCAGGGAAAATTATAATGCTTTTTACAATTTTATTCTAGTAAATGATTTCAATCATGGATATTGAACATTCACGTTAAATGTGTCAGTAACCGTCAATGTATGTTTCCCTTCACCAATATTGAATATCCCATTCTTTTTTACAATACCTTCTTCATTTGTTTCTTCTTTCACTTCATTCATCTTCCAGCCATTCTCAGGACCTTCAAGTTCCTCGACCCCTCTAGCATCAATCTTGATATCACTATTATCCTGAAGGAAAACACTTAGATTTCCGCTATCCTTCACACTCCAGTCATTCAAGAGCTTTCTAGGCTTCAAGACAAGATCGGTACTTTGTCCGTCTATCTCCACTGCCAACTCAGCAGGGATTATAAGGGATGCCTTAAGATTCATTGTACCACTGTCCAAAAGTCCATTTTGAATCGGCAAATCCTTGAAGCTTATATAAAGCGTATCACCATTTCTCTCAACGAGTAAATAATCTTCCGCCTTCTTCAACGATGAATCAGCACCTTCCATTACCCGCTCACCATATGTTCCAAAAACGGAAACTTCCCCGTCATTACTACTTTCAATTGTCAATGGGTATGGGCCAGAGTCCAGGACAACTCTCTGTATGCCTTTCCCTGCCTTTTGATTGAAACCAGGCAAATTGACCGTTCTCTCTTCACTATTCACGGCAGCCCTGACTTGATCCATCAATCCGCTTGATGTAAGCAGGATTAAAACTATTCCTGTCGTTCCAAGCAAACCCACGAAAAGAATGCTAAGAATATCATACTTCACAAAAGAACTTTCTTTTCTGGAAAAATAAATATAGAAGAGAATCTCTGCACCCAAGATAATGAATAGCAACGGCCACCATGATAGCAGAATCGTCGTCAAATTCATATCCGCAATTTGAGAAACCAGTAAAACCAAACCCAAACCAATCAGGGAGATTCCCATTGAAATCGTTCCGACTCTCCATGTTCTCATTTTCTCTCCTCCTTGACGCTCCCTTTTTTACTTCTCGACAGCAATTTGATTCCCCCGCCTATAAGAAGGATGCATACAAGACCTTTTTGAAAATAATCTCTAAACCAATATTCCAAGTTACTTCCAATCCATTCATCTAAATGAGGAGCAATGGCCGGGACGATCATATTACTAGCCAAGAAATAGATTCCAAGTCCCACCAACCCCAGTCCTAACCATTTTTGATGATTGACCATTCCCGAAATGATGGGCGTATCTTCTATTGGACCCTCCTCCATTTTCGATGCTTTTTGCAATCCATCAAAAAAACTATAAAACCAGATAATTGGAATAAGGAAAAAGAAGAAACCTAACCGGAGTAAATCCAGTATGTAAATGGCGAATAAAAAGCCAGCCATCAATTGTATCCCACGTTTTTGCAGCCCTAAATATAAGTGACCTGCACCAGGGAAAATAGCGAATAAAGTCGCGACCGATTTACTCTTCTTCCCGGATTCCCGTCTCTCCTCGAAATCTTCCAAAACGGTCCTATCGATAAGCTCCTCACCTTTTTGCTTTTTATTCAACTGTTGAACAGAATCAAAAAAGCTGTAAATCCAGATAACAGGCAATAGTGCCATGAATATTAACAGGCCTTCCATTTGTGTCATCACACTGATGAATATCACCATGATGCCAAGGCCTAAAAAGCCGATGAGAAAAATGAGCCCACGGTTCATGAGGCCTAATTGAAAATGCCCTAATCCAGGAACGAATGAAAGGATGATTACATAAAATCTTTCCGCTTCCGGCTGATTTGCCATTCCCTCCACATCCTCTTCTCTTTTAGGATTCCTCAGTGAGGTGACCACCAAATCAAATATACTGATGAAATAAAACACCATTCCAATAACGGAAAAAGCCAGAAACGCATCCGATTGACTAATCAACGAAAGAAAAAGACCTCCTAGCCCTAATCCAGCCGTGGCAAGAAAATAAAATAACCCTTTATATTTCCTTCCTAGGTAAAAATGTCCGAAACCTGGCAGAAAGGATAATAAAAAAGCTAATACCGGACTTTTATTCATTCCTAAACCCCTCCTTATTTTTCTTTTCGATTGTATCCATCCAATTAAATGTTTTATCAATAAGTCCATCGGTTAAGGACTGCGTTTTCTTATCGCTGCTTGATTCCACAGAATCCACGTATTCTGTCAATGATTGAAATACTCCGCCTGCCATTAATAAAATCGTAAAGCCGGCCGCAATCAGGTAATGTCTTGTGATTGTCCGAAGTGACTTCTCTTTCCGGTGTAGTTTAGCCTCTTCAACAGAGCCGCCTTTCAATCGGCTAATCGAGTCCATGACTGGACCTGCAATATCAAATCCTTCAATTTCTAGACTTGTTTCTTCTTTTTCCATCGCTTCCATATAGGCGGACAAACACTTGTCACAGGAGTATAGATGATTTTCATATTCAATTTTTAGAGCCTCTGGTATTTCATCTGCCAAATATGCAGCCCATCCTGCCTCTGGAACATGATTCATGAAAAATCCTCCTCTTTCCAATGTTTTCTCATCCAATTTCTTGCCCGATATAGCTTTACCTCCACAGATTTCACTTGAATCTGCTGTTCCTCTGCAATTTGCTTGAATGTCTTTTCCTTTATGTAATAGCCATATACAACGTCCCGATATCCCTCTGGAAGGTCATTCAGCTTCCGTAATACTTGCTTTCGCCTTTCGTTCCGAAAAAATACTGCCTCGACTTCATCAGTTAAGCCCAAATTAACTTCCGATGAATGTTCTTCCTGTAATTCTTCCTTTTGGCGTTCCCTCTTTCTCTTTAGATCGATTGCATGATTGACCGCAATTCGGGTAATCCAAGTTTTGAAGCCTTGGTTCTTATATTGAGGAAGAGAAGTGTAGATTTTGATAAAGACTTCCTGGGTAACATCTTCTGCATCCTTTTGATTCCGCAAGACGGAATAGACGGTTCTATAAATCGTCTGTTTATATGTTTCAATCAACATTCGGAATGCATGATCATTCCCAGCCCTTACCTTCTCAACTAACTCATCGGTCACTTCTCTTCCCCCTTTCCTGATAAACATTCATGTAATAGACGACACAAAAAGGAGTTATCCCTACAGATAACTCAAAAAAAATCAAAATTATTTTCCCGCTTATTATTTTTCTTAGTAAACTCTTTCATTACTCAAGAGAAAACCGTACCACTTTAAAAGTGATACGGTCAATATTAACGTTTATTGATTTCTTCCACCAAAATTTTATTAACAAGTTGTGGATTGGCTTGTCCTTTTGTCGCTTTCATAATCTGCCCGACAAGGAAGCCGATTGCTTTTTGTTTACCGGCTTTAAAATCTTCAATTGATTGCGGGTTATTATTCAATGCTTCTTCAACGGCTGTTCGCAATGCGCCTTCGTCGGAAATTTGGACTAGTCCCTTCTCCTTGACGATCGTTTCAGCATCCCCGCCGTTTTCAATCAATTCTTTGAAAACTTTTTTAGCGATTTTAGAAGAAATCGTGCCATCTTTAATCAGCTTGATCATTCCAGCCAACGATTCAGCAGTCAATTTGACATCATGCAGCTCTTTGCCTTCTGCATTCAAGAAAGCGGAAACTTCACCCATGATCCAGTTGGATGCTAGTTTTGCATCCGCGCCTGAAGCGACTGTCGCTTCAAAGAAATCAGCACTTTCTTTCGTCACCGTTAAAACGGCTGCATCATATTCAGGTAAGCCAAATTCTTCGACATAGCGTTTTTTCCGGGCATCCGGAAGTTCCGGAATCTCGGCAGCGATACGCGCTTTCCATTCTTCATCGATATGGATCGTCAATAAGTCCGGTTCCGGGAAGTAACGGTAATCATCGGAGCCTTCCTTAATTCGCATTAGTACGGTTCTGCCTGTAGCTTCGTCGAAACGGCGAGTTTCCTGTTCGATTATGCCGCCTTCATTCAAGATTTCCGCTTGTCGGATTTCTTCATGCTCCAACCCTTTGCGAACGAAGTTGAATGAGTTCAAGTTTTTCAATTCGGTTTTCGTACCGAATTCTTTTTGGCCAACTGGCTTCAAGGAAATGTTAGCATCACAACGAAGTGAGCCTTCTTCCATTTTACAATCGGAAACGCCGGTGTATTGAATGATGGATTTCAACTTTTCCAAATAAGCATATGCTTCTTCCGGGGAAGTGATATCCGGTTCGGATACGATTTCAACAAGAGGCGTACCTTGGCGGTTATAATCACAAAGTGAATAGTTCCCTTTATGTGTCAGCTTTCCAGCATCCTCTTCCATATGAATGCGGGTAATGCCAATTTTCTTTTTCTTGCCGCCCACTTCGATTTCAATCCAACCATGCTCACCGATCGGTTGATCGAACTGTGAAATTTGGTATGCTTTAGGATTGTCCGGGTAAAAATAGTTTTTCCGGTCGAATTTCGTAATTTCCGCCACTTCGCAATTCAGGGCAATTGCAGCCTTCATTGCAAAATCAACAGCCTTTTTATTGACGACAGGCAATACACCTGGGTAGCCTAGGTCAATTACAGTCGTGTTACTATTTGGAGCGGCACCAAAATGATTTGGGCTCGCTGAGAAAATTTTAGAATCCGTTTTTAATTCTACGTGTACTTCTAGACCAATCACCGTTTCAAAGTCCATTATTTTCACCCCTTACAGCTTAGGAAATTGTTTATGAAAATCTGTTGCTTGCTCAAATGCGTGAGCAGCGCGGTAAATCGTGCTTTCATCAAAATGCTTCCCAATCATTTGCAGTCCAAGCGGAAGACCATTCGCTGCGAATCCACATGGCACGGATATACCCGGTACACCAGCAAGATTGACTGGAATCGTCAAGATATCATTAGCATACATCGTTAATGGATCGTCGACTTTTTCACCAATTTTAAATGCAGGCGTAGGTGTAGTCGGCCCAACGATGACATCGTATTTTTCAAAGACATCTTCAAAGTCTTTTTTGATTAATGTACGTACTTTTTGAGCCTTTTTATAATAAGCATCATAATAACCGGAACTTAAGGAGAACGTCCCAAGCATGATACGGCGTTTCACTTCGTCACCGAATCCTTCTGCACGGGTTTGCTTATACATTTCTATAAGAGTTTCTGCATTATCTGTACGATGTCCGTAACGCACACCGTCAAAACGTGAAAGGTTAGCCGAAGCTTCCGATGAAGATAGCAGATAATAGGCAGCTAAAGCATATTTGGAATGCGGCAAGGATACCTCTTCCCATTCAGCTCCAAGACCCTCTAATACTTTTAACGCTTCAAGTACGGAATTACGCGCTTCCTCACCAACGCCTTCGCCAAGATATTCTTTAGGCACAGCTATTTTCAATCCTCTAACATCGCCTGTTAATGAATTCACAAAATTCGGCACGTCAACATTTGCAGAGGTCGAATCCATTGGATCTACACCCGAAATCGCTTCAAGCAAATAAGCGTTATCTTCAACAGTTCTTGTAACTGGCCCGATTTGGTCCAATGAAGACGCAAATGCTACAAGTCCGAATCGGGAAACCCGTCCATATGTAGGTTTTAAGCCGACGACTCCACAATATGCCGCTGGTTGGCGAATCGATCCACCCGTATCGGAACCTAAAGAGAATAGGACTTCACCGGAAGCGACAGATGCAGCTGAACCACCCGAAGAACCGCCTGGCACATATTCCGTGTTCCAAGGGTTGCGTGTTGCCTGAAATGCGGAGTTCTCATTGGAAGAACCCATCGCAAACTCATCCATATTCAATTTCCCGATCGTAACCGTTTCTGCCTTCTGTAGCTTTTGGACAACTGTTGCATCATAGATTGGATCAAAGTTCTCCAAAATTTTGCTCGCGCAAGTCGTACGCAAATTTTTAGTGACAATATTATCCTTCACTCCGATTGGCATACCAAATAAAGCGCCTTCGTTCTCGCCTTTTACCAATTGATCATCCAATCGTTTTGCTTGATTGCGGGCGTTTTCTTCATCAAGTGTCAAAAATGCCTTCACCTTGTCCTCTACCTGTCCAATCCGCTTATACGATTCGTCAACAAGATCAGTGACACTTATCTCTTTCTTATGTAAGCGTTCATGAAGCTCAGAAACCTTTTGTTCGAACAACGACATCATTGTCCCTCCTTATTCAATTATAGATGGTACACGGATATATCCTTCTTTGCTATCCGGTGCATTTTTAACTACTTCTTCCACTGGCAATCCCGGTTTTGCGACATCTTCGCGCATAACATTCTTCATATCCAAAACGTGAGAAGTCGGGTTAACTTGATCCGTATCAAGCTCATTCAACTGCTCTGCGAATGAAATCATTTGGTCAAGCTGATGCTGAAACTGTTTTGCTTCTTCTTCCGTAATGGCCAAACGGGCCAAATGGGCAACGTGTTTAACTTGTTCCATAGAAATACGTGACATTCTCTTCACCTCCGAAAAAATATCCAAATCGACTGAATTTCGTCGCTTTTCTCCAAATAATTAACGCTTAAATCATATCAAACTATTGCACAGTAAAGCAACAAGAGATACAATGTCGAAATTCAATTATTTCATAAGGAAATAGAGATATTTTCCGGGAAATATGGGAAAGTTGCCGAAATTTCCGGGGAAATGACAAAAAGGATTATAAAATCCGACAAATGTTTCCTTTTTAAAGCACTTGTTCCCTAAGATGGAAGGGTTTCTTTCTATTTTATATTTTGTTCCTTGTTAAAGGTTATTTGAAGTCCACAAGGAAATAGGTTTCAATTAAAAGCAGGTCGCAAAAAAGATGAAGCCGCTAAGCTTCATCTTTTTTCATTCGTATATATGCACGGTTGGTTCGTCCTGATTTGCTTCACGGACTATGAGCGCTTCAGGTCCATTTACAGACGTAATGGATACTTGTACGGCAATATAGTTCGGGAAACGTTCCATTATGAGCCCAGCAACATATTGGGTAAAGCCGATCGCTTCCGAGTTCCCATAAAATTGAATGGGGATATCGATGTTCAGGCTTTGCAATTGATCATCCATATAGAACGCCCTGCCGATGACTCCATTAAAGTTAGGGAAGTATTCTTCGACATCTTCTTTAAAGTTCGTGAAAGTATTGACGTCATCACGGTATTTTTTTTCAGCAGCAGCAGAAGGAAATAGGAAATACTCTTCGTCCAAGTTCGTCCATTTTCCAATATTGTCAGAGTTTTTATCGATATTTGTATAGGAAATGAAATTCCCAGGGACTACTGAAGATTTTTCATTTTGCTCGAATAAGGCAATCGTAATCGGAACATTTTTCAGCTTATCCATTTTACGCAGCCTTTTTAAGACTTCTGCAGCAATTTTTTCCCCTTCTTGCTTTAGCTTTTTACTATCGATATTTTTTTCATAGGTGGCACCGAATGCCTCTTTTTGATAGTAATGCACTGAATTCAACGCAAGACCGATTACAACCCCGCCAAGGCCCACCGAATTATCCTTTGTTTTCAGCAAGTAATTATGTTCTAAAATATGGGCAAGATAAATTGGATTTTCTTTATTCCGCTTATCAATGTCCCCCTTACCTGGATCAACCGGATTCAAGCCAACGTTCTCTGAGGCTTTCTTTTTCTTTTCTTTCAACTGACTATCGGTATATTTTCTGTTCAACCAGGAAGATATCGTGGAACTATCCAGCATTTGCCCCTCTTGAAAAAGGTAATCTTCCGGATCGAATTGGGTTTGCGCCAACCGCATCAATCCATTTTCGAATTCTTCAATGTCATATCGGGTATTTAGATTGGATACGACCAAACCGCGTGCTTTTGATGGTTCAAACGGTAGGATTGTTTGATAATATTCTTCCGAAATTTTATACTTCGGAATAATTGCCGTTTCTTTTTTGTCTTTGGAGTCTTGAACTACCTCTTGCTTATCCTCGAAACTAGGCGCACATCCAGCAAGAAGCAGTATAAGAATCATCCCCAAAATAGAGTGTTTCCTCATAGCTACACCTCTTATTTATTTAGTTCCTCAATCAGTCTCTCTTCATCCCATACCATGACGCCTAGGCTTTCAGCTTTTTCCAGTTTGGAACCGGCATCTTCACCAGCTACGACCAAATCGGTTTTCTTGCTGACACTTCCAGCAACGTTAGCTCCTAGCGCCTCTAATTTCTCTTTTGCTTCGTTACGTGTTAACTGATGCAGTTTACCCGTTAAAACGACTGTTTTACCGGCAAAAATGGAGTCGATATCTTCTATAGCAACAGCTCTTTGCCCTTTGAAAGTAAGATTCACACCGGCTGCATCCAACTCATTCAATAATGCATGGACTTCTTCCAATTCAAAATAAGATACGATGGAATCAGCCATCTTATCGCCTATTTCATTGATGGCCGTTAGTTCTTCACGGCTCGCCTTGCTTAAGGCTTCCATCGTCCCGAATTCCCTCGCAAGCGTCTTGGCAGCTTTTGAACCAACATGGCGAATGCCCAGCCCGAATAGTAATTTTTCCAACGAATTGGTTTTCGAAGCTTCAATTGCTTGGAGAAGTTTATTGACGGACTTATCCCCCATCCTTTCCAAAGCAATCAGTTGATCGTATGTAAGCTTATAGATATCAGCAACATCTTGTATGAGTTCTTCTTTAAATAACAAGCTAATCACTTTTTCACCAAGACTGTCTATATTCATTGCTGTACGGGAAACAAAGTGAATCAAGCCTTCCCGTATTTGTGCAGGACACTTCGGGTTGATGCAGCGTAAAGCAACTTCCCCATCCAGCCGGACAAGTTCACTGCTGCACTCAGGGCACTCAGTCGGCATCTGAAACTCGACTTCTTCCCCTGTACGGCGCTCTGCCAGTACATTGACTACTTCTGGAATGATATCACCCGCTTTTTTCACAACCACTTGATCTCCGATTCTGATGTCCTTTTCACGGATTAAGTCTTCGTTGTGAAGTGAAGCTCGCTGCACAGTCGTACCCGCTACCCGGACGGGATCCAAAACGGCAGTCGGGGTCAATACACCCGTACGGCCCACATTCAGCTCGATATCCCTTAGGGTTGTAATGACTTCTTCAGCTGGGAATTTATAAGCAATGGCCCATCGAGGACTTTTTGCAGTGAAGCCTAATTCATCCTGCTGTTCAAGGGAATCCACCTTTACGACAATTCCATCAATGTCATAGGCTAAGTTTAAACGTTGTTCCGTCCATTCTACTATATAGGCCAGTACTTCCTCTATATTCGAGCATGTTTTTCTCTCCCGATTCGTCTTAAACCCGAGTCGATCCAATAAATCCAGACCCTCACTGTGGGAGCGGACCCCTGTTTCCCCCAAATCGGCAATCGCATAAAGGAAAATATCCAAGTTCCGTTTCGCAGCAAGTTTTGGATCAAGCTGCCTTAACGAGCCGGCAGCGGCATTTCGTGGGTTTGCAAATGGTTCCTCACCGCGTTCTTCCTTAGCCTTGTTTAGTGATTCGAATGATTTTTTGGGCATGAAGGCCTCGCCGCGCACTTCTATGGCGACCGGCTCCCGCAACTTCAATGGGATCGACTTGATCGTTTTCAAATTAGCGGTAATATCTTCACCGATCGTTCCATCTCCTCGGGTTGCCCCTCTTACGAAATATCCATTCTCATATTGAAGTGTGACGGCAAGTCCGTCAATTTTCAATTCACATACATAGGAAAAATTGTCACCTACAGATTGTCTGACCTTTCTGTCGAAATCCCGTAAGTCACTTTCGTTGAAGGCATTGCCTAAACTAAGCATCGGTGTGGTATGCTCCACCTTTTCAAACATATCCAAAATGGCGCCACCGACCCGTTGTGTCGGTGAGTCCGCCGTTTGCAGTTCCGGAAATTTCTCCTCATACCCAATAAGTTCACGGAGCAGCCGATCATATTCAGCATCAGGTACTGATGGCTGGTCCATCACATAATATTCATAGCTGTATTGGTTCAATAACGTTTGCAGTTCCAGAACTTTCTTCTCTGCAGCTTGTAAGTCCATACGTTCAATCCTTTCTAAAGAAGACTCCACCGCACTTCTTATAGAAGAGCGGTGTCTAAAGTCAGATATCCCTATTCTTTACCAGTAGGAGCGTATTAATAGCTTATGCTTTTTCAACTGGTGCAAATTTCGCCAATAGGCGTTTGATGCCGATTGGACTTGGAAAGGCAATATCCAATTCCTTTCCTTCGCCTTCCCCTTTTACGCTCACTACGGTTCCTATACCCCATTTTTTATGGGATGCACGGTCACCGACAGCCCAGCCGATTTCTTCACCGCCCGTTGCGGATGGTAAAGAAACAGCTTTTCCAAAGGCAGGCACTTTTCTTGTTGAAGCTGTTGAAGGAGACCCCGTTCTCGAAGAGCTGAAAGGCGTTTGCCTAGCTCTAGGAGCAGGTTTCGGTTTTAAGTCTTCGAGAAGTTCCTCTGGTATTTCACTGATGAAACGTGAAACGGGATTCATGCTCGTCCGTCCATACAATGTCCGCATTTGGGCATTGCTTATGAATAGTTCATTTTCAGCCCTTGTAATTCCCACATAAGCCAGACGGCGTTCTTCTTCCATCTCCTCTTCATCCATAAGCGAGCGGCTGTGAGGGAAAACCCCTTCTTCAAGGCCCAATAGAAAGACCACCGGATATTCAAGTCCCTTCGCTGAATGCAATGTCATCAACGTTACCATATTTGTAGCTTCTTCGGTATTCTCGTCAAGTTGGTCTATATCGGCAACCAACGCAAGGTCAGTCAAAAAGCCCACCAATGATTTGTCCTCGCTGTTATCTTCGAATGCTTTCGTAACAGATAAAAACTCATCTATATTTTCAAGCCGGCTTTGTGATTCAATCGTTTTTTCTGCCTGCAGCATCTCACGGTAACCGGTTTTCTTGATGACTTCTTCCACAAGTTCCGTCACGGATAAGTACTCCTGCTGATTTGTATAGTTCGTGATCAGCGTATGGAATTCCCTTGCCGCTTTGGTAGCCTTCCCGCTTATTCCTGCCATTTCCACAGACTCCAGTGCTTTATATATGGAAACATCATATTGATCTGCATAATCTGCCACTTTATCCATCGAAGTTGCACCAATTCCGCGTTTTGGTACATTGATTACACGGCGAAGGCTGATGTCATCATCAGGATTCGCAATAAGGCGCAGATAGGCAAGTAAATCCTTAATCTCTTTACGGTCATAGAACTTAGTGCCCCCGACTATTGCATAATTTATATTGGATTTAAGCAGAACTTCCTCCATGACACGTGATTGTGCATTCGTTCTGTAAAGTATTGCTATATCTGAATATTTCCTGCTGCCGTCCTGAACTAACTCATTTATCTTTCCGGCTACGAATTGTGCTTCCCCTTGTTCATTGTCCGCACGGTAATAGAATATCTTATTGCCATCTGCATTCTCGGTCCAAAGATTTTTCGGCTTACGGTTTTGATTGTTATCGATAACCTTATTCGCCGCTGCAAGGATCTTTTTCGTCGAGCGGTAATTCTGTTCAAGGAAAATCATGTTGGCATTCGGATAATCTTTTTCAAATGAAAGGATATTCGCAATGTCCGCACCGCGCCAACGATAGATCGATTGATCGGAATCCCCGACGACACAGAGATTACGAAAGCGTGAAGCCAATAGTTTAACAAGCATGTATTGAGCCCTGTTCGTATCTTGGTACTCATCTACATGAATGTATTGAAATTTACGCTGATAATATTCAAGCACCTCAGGTACGAGCTGGAACAATTGAATCGTCATCATGATCAAATCATCGAAATCGAGCGCTGAATTTTTACGCAGCCGTTTTTGATATTCCGTATAGACATCGGCAGTTACTTTAGTGAAGTAATCAGACGCCGTCTTTAGGTATTCTTCCGGCCCGACCAATTCATTTTTCGCTGAACTGATGCTACCCAAAATGGCACGATAATCATATTTCTTTGTATCCATATTACGGTCTTTCATGATTTGTTTTATGACCGATTGCTGATCCGTCGTATCCAATATCGAAAAGTTCCTATTAAATCCGATACGGTCGATATCTCTTCGTAAAATACGGACACACATCGAGTGGAAAGTCGAAATCCAGATATCTTCGGACGCACCGCCAAGTATGGCACGGATCCTCTCCTTCATCTCACGTGCCGCTTTGTTGGTGAACGTGATTGCAAGGATGTTCCAAGGCGCTATTTCCTTCTCGACCATCAAGTAAGCTATTCGGTGAGTCAGCACACGCGTCTTTCCACTTCCTGCCCCAGCCATGATTAAAAGTGGACCATCTGTTGCTTTCACTGCTTTTTGTTGCTGTACATTCAAACCTATTAATAATTTTTCCGCTAAATATTGCATTATCACACCACCTATACGAACATTCGTTTCTGTTTTAGTATACTATATTTACTACATGTTTTCATTTAACAGCCGTAACTGTTGCAAGTGCCACTTTCAAATCTTCATAAATCACATTGCCGACAACGATGACATCCGCAATCCTAGACATTTCTTTGGCCTGTTCAACCGATTTTATCCCACCGCCATAGAATAGTACGGTATCCTCCAAACTCTCTTTGGCCGCTTCCACCATCTGGACATCGCCATAATCACCGCTGTATTCCAAATAAAAAATCGGCAGGTTAAACATCTTTTCTGCCATCATAGCGTATGCACCCACATCATCCATATCCAAATCGGTATTGGCTTTCGTCAATTGGGCCGCCTTGCACTCAGGATTCAGGATACAATACCCTTCAACGAAAATTTCATCCCAATTCAAAAGGTATCCGTATTCCTTGACTGCTTGCTGATGCAGTTTCATCATCCAATCCGGGTTGGTGCTATTCAGGACACTCGGAATGAAATATAAATCAAACCCTGGCGTCACTGTTTCAACTGAAGAAATTTCCATCACACAGGGGACGGTATATCGTCTGACACGTGCCATTAAATGAAGCACATTCTCAAGCGTGATTCCATCCGTTCCCCCGACCATGATTGCATCAGTACCTGATTCACAGACTTTCTCAAGGGCCTCATCACTTATTTCTTTATTTGGATCGAGTTTGAAAACATGTTTCCACTCGCGAAAATCGTACATTATAATCCTCCATTCACACTTCCCATTACACCATTATAGCATTAAGATTTTTCATTAAAAAAGAGAAGTATCGATAAAATGTTATTACCAAATGGAACCTCTGAATCTAAAATCCAATATAACATGGATACTGCTGAAAGACAGCCGGCAATCAGGGAACTCAAAATAAAAAGCCGGGATATGAATTCCCCGGCTTTTTATTATAATCGAAAGAATTAAGATTCTTTTGTTTCCTCTACGTTATCCTTAATACGGTTCAGAGCCATGGAATAAGCATCATTTCCGTAGTTCAAGCAGCGTTTGACCCTGGAAATCGTAGCCGTGCTTGCACCCGTTTCCGTTTCGATCTTATGATAGGTTTTTCCTTCTTCAAGCATGCGGGCTACTTCAAGACGCTGTGCCAATGATGAAATTTCATTAACTGTGCATAAATCATCAAAAAATCGATAGCATTCGTCCAAATCACGCAAGGAAAGGATCGACTTAAACAGCTGATCCGTTTCTTTTCCTCTTAACTTATCAATTTGCATGTTACTCCCCCTCAATTTCATGGGTATCAAAATGAGACGTCTCCTACTAAACCAGGATCATCCGGAATAAAATTGATCCAAGTTTTCCCTGGAATCAACCCTACTTCCTTATCGTTTTTCACTGGTGTAATCCGACCATCCTTACTAACCCATTCTACTTCATTCGCTTTTCCTTTTTGAAGTAAATAACCATTTCCGCCACTTTTCAAGTCGATTTTACGACGCCCTTTATCGTCGATCACTTGATGAGCAGCCTCAATGATCAATATATTATCCAGTAAAATAGGTTTATTCGATTTATGCTCGACTGTTTGCTCTCCATTCGAATAACGTTTATATTTCTCTTCCGTGGCTTCGTATTCATACTGTACATCATACTCGTCTGATCCGTAGGAAACCTCGGTTTTCAATGCCGGTTCCCCTTGAAGTCCAGCTGCCTCTTCCTTTGTAAGGAAAGCATAAGGCTCCGGTGCACCATTCAACTCATATCCCTTTTCCTTTGCACCTTTTTGGATATCCTTAAAGGAGGTGTAGGAATTATGCGGTGCTTTTCGATCTGCCGAACGTTGAAACAAAGTACCATCATAATATAATCCGTTCAAGTTATCAATATACCCTTTGTCCAGCATGGTTTTTGCCTCGGGGCTATTCCCATGACAGACATAGATGCAATCAAGGCCTTTAGCCAATTCGATATAATAGTCCCTTGCACTCCGGATCGGACCGATTTGGCTTGGCATTTCACTTTGGAAGATAGCTAAAAATCTGGTTATGTCACCTTCTGCAAGCATTTCGTAAACCATATCGGCTTCTGAGAGGCCCGATTGTGGGCGTGCTTCCGGATGATTATTAATCATCACTGCTGCCGCCCTACGTTCACTGCCTGCTTCGGTGGCTATACCTGTAAGTGGAAACTCATTGGAAGGTTCATTTTTCACATCTGTATTTTTGATGACAGCTTGGTCTTTCGGCTTACTGTCATCCGATGCAGGATCTTCTTTAGTCGAACAGCCTGCCAGCAGGAAAATAGCAATCACGATGAAAAGAACTCTCTTAAAATTCATCTTTCCACTCCTCTGATTTATTAGCCATTTCTTCTCTTATATTTTAACGCATTATAGTAGGAAAGAGTATAGTTTTATTCATTACATCATATACTCCTCGCTGGGTCAGCCTTATATATGGCAGATGGGTTGTCGAAAAGAATGAAAGGGTATACACAGGATCGGCGAAGCGATAACCTCTCTCACGCAGTAAATGTTTCAATTCATTTTCTTCTTCTATCAATTCGGGAACCTCCTTGGTGGACATGACTCCCTTTAATTTCAGAGGAAGTTCATGGATCACCTTGCCTTGTTCCGTCAAAATGATTCCACCGCCGATTTCCTTCAGCCGGTTAAATGCCAAATGCATATCCTTTTTCCTTTTACCGATCAGTATGATATCACCTGTATTGGTATAAGAGCCGGCAAAGCCACACAATTTGTCCGCAAACCCTTTTAATATCGTATTGATACGCCATTTCCCTTCCCGATCGATTAGCATGAAAAAGCATTCATCATCCTCAAAGTTCAGTTCTTCATGTCCAACATCATTGGCAAGGGAGTACGGTTTCGTAATTACATTATTGACCAATTCAATTCCAAACGGCATGGAAAATTCAAAATCTTCCTTTAAACTGAGATCCCAATCAAGATCGAGCGGTTTAAAATCGAAATCACTCCATTCGATTTCCTGTTTATCCGGAATGATTTCACCATCCCTTTTAACCCATTTCCCTTTCGCCATTACCGAAACCGGTGCGGGTTCCTTTACATCGGTCAGGAAGTTGATGTTCGCTACCCTTCCCGTGGCAATATTGCCATGAAGGTATTCAATGTTATAATATCGTGCGATGTTGATAGTTGCCATATTGTAAGCATCGATGACCGGAACGCCATGCTCTATCGCTATTTTGACCAAGCAGTCTATGAAACCACCTTCATAAAAGGACGGCGGCGATCCATCTGTCGTATAAAAGAATTTGTCATAGTGGTCGATGCCCAGTTCATGGATTTCCTGTATCAGCTTTGGTAAATCCGGACGGATCGAAGAATGTCTTAACGATACATAATAGCCCTGCAGCAAGCGTGACATGACTTCATCACCTGTCATTGCCTCATGATCACAATCGGCGCCGAACAAGGTCATTTTTGCTAAAGTCTTCTCTGAAGCACCTGGAAAGTGACCTTCTATTTTCTTCCTCATTCGCTTGGCTTCCTGAATCCAGTGCAACATCATGTCATCCCCATCGAGAAGCTTCGGCCATCCTGTTAGTTCCCCGCCCTGTAATACGGCATCATGCTCCAGCCATGATTTAACGGCCCCATGGGAAAAGACCATATCTTCATCGATCAATTCCGTTTGTCCGTCAAAACGGCTCCACCAATACATTGTTACAGGAATGTTACGTAATTCTTTCAAAAGAGAAAACGCTTTCTTTTTATCTAACTGCAATAGAAACGGCAAGTTATCATTGATCAATGTCGTTGTGCCAAAATGAGATGCATAACGTGAAAAAGAAAGGGGATTATATAATTGAGAAGGGTGTGAATGCGGCTCAATATAACCCGGGACCAAGTACTGGTTTGTACAGTCGACCATTTCACAGCGGTCTATATTATCAGGAAGCTTATCGCCAACATATATGATGCGATCTTCATATATCCATATATTCGCTTTTACCCATTTTCGTAAAGCCTGATTTAAATAAGTCGTATTTTTTAGCAGAATGTGTGGTGCCCTATTGCCATCCAGCACATCTATATGTTCTCTTAGATGTTTATTTTTCCATCTATAGCGCTGTTCAAGCATAAACATTCCCCCATAAGTTATTAGAAACAGATGTATGAAAAAACCATTTCAATCCAATTTTATTTCATATTAACATACTTGCCCCATTAGAACAGTAATGTTATCCAGATTATTGTTAAATTTTTGTGAAGGGATGGATTTTATATGAAGTTTAAACAAAATATCAGTATAATAAATGCATTAATGCGAATTACTTGTGGTTTTACATTTCTAACATGGGCTACGGCTAAGATGGTGAAAAAACCATGGAAAAGCCAATCTTACATAATCGTGGTCATGCTTTCTGCCATGAAAATAGGCGAAGGAATCCTCCGTTATTGTCCTGTCGTCGATGCGATGGAAAACGGTCAAAACTTGATGACAAAAGAACGAAAACAGGAAAATGAATCTAATCAATCTGATTTATATTAAGTTTTTCTTAAAGAAGAAGCTGACTCCGCTTAGAGTCAGCTTCTTTATATTATGATGAAAAATTGTATTTTATTGCACGGTAGCCAATATCCGTTCGCCAAAATAAGCCGTCTTTCTCAATATGCCCTAACTCTTTGTATACTCCAGCTTGGGCAGAGGCCAAATCTTTCCCTTTTGCAGCAACCAAAAGTACACGTCCGCCATTCGCGATGAAATTCCCCTCGTTATTGAGAGCCGTTCCCGCATGATAAACATGTGCATTCGCATCAATCTTTTCCAAGCCTTTAATGATAGACCCCTTTTTATATTCCCCTGGATATCCATCTGCTGCGACGACCACTCCAAGCACGGCTTCTTCATGCCATTCAAGTTCTAAATCCTCACCAGAAAGAACAGCTTCAAGCGTATCTACGAAATCTGTTTTTAGGCGCGGTAAAACAACTTGCGTTTCCGGATCGCCAAAACGGGCATTGAACTCAATGACTTTTGTGCCTTTTTCAGTAGCGATCAACCCGGCATATAATATTCCTGTAAAACTCCGCTTCTCCGAAATCATCGCATTTACCGTGGGCTTAAGAATCGTTTCGACTGCAGTCTGGATCATTTCATCGGAAATTTGCGGAACCGGTGAGTATGCACCCATTCCACCTGTGTTCGGACCCTGATCTCCATCAAAAACCCGCTTATGATCTTGAGCAATGACCATCGGATACACCTTTTCCCCATTAACGAATGCCATCAATGAAAATTCCTCGCCATCAAGGAATTCCTCAATAACGACTTTGGCAGATGCTTCCCCGAACTTTGCTCCGACTAGCATATCATGGATGGCGTCTAACGCCTCTTCCATCGTCATAGCAACTACGACACCTTTTCCTGCTGCCAAACCATCCGCTTTTATGACGATGGGGGCACCCATTTTTTCGATATATGCTTTTGCTGAATCATAA
The DNA here is from genome assembly GCF_044762675.1 of Peribacillus sp. NPDC096448. NCBI lineage: Bacteria > Bacillati > Bacillota > Bacilli > Caryophanales > Bacillaceae > Peribacillus > Peribacillus sp. NPDC096448. The sequence continues at coordinate 310,948 of NZ_JBIWEU010000005.1, forward strand.
TCAGAAAAAGTTTCATATTCCGCTGTCGGAATGCTGTAGTTCTTCATTAAATCTTTAGCAAACGATTTACTTCCCTCGATGACTGCAGCACGGCCATTAGGGCCAAATACCTGTAATCCTGCCTCCGTAAAATCATCTGCAAGTCCATTCAACAATGGGGTTTCAGGCCCGATCACCGTTAATGAAACTGCATTCTTTTTTGCAAAGGCAACCAAATCCTGGTGATTGTTTTCATCAATTGGAACAAGAGTCGCTACATCGGTCATCCCTGGATTTCCCGGTGCTGCAAAAACGGTCCCAACCCGTTTACTTTCAAATAGTTTGCGGGCTATTGCATGCTCCCTGCCGCCCCGGCCAATTACTAGTACATTCATTATCGCACCTCATTTTTGATTAATGTTTAAAGTGACGAATTCCTGTAAACACCATCGTAATCCCATATTCATCAGCTTTCTTGATTGAATCCTCGTCTTTAACAGATCCACCAGGCTGAATGATTGCCGTGACGCCCGCTTTCGCTGCCGCTTCTACAGTATCATCCATCGGGAAGAAAGCATCTGATGCCAATGCACTTCCTGTTGCTCTTTCCCCAGCTTGTTCCAGAGCAATTTTGGCAGCTCCCACACGGTTCATTTGGCCTGCGCCGACACCTAATGTCATTTGATCGTTACAAACCACTATTGCATTCGACTTGACATGTTTCACGATTTTCCAGCCAAGTTCCATGGCTTTCCACTCTTCAGGGGTAGGCTCACGTTTCGTTGCCACTTTTACCTCTGCATCCTTTAAGCTATGTGCATCCTGATCTTGAATAAGTAATCCGCCTTCAATGGATGTCAATTTACGTTCAGGCTTTTTAACCGCGTCGAAATCGATCGTTAATAAACGGAGGTTTTTCTTGCTTGTCAATACTTCCACTGCCTCTTGTGTAAACCCAGGGGCAATGATGATTTCAAGGAAAATTTCATGAAGCTTTTCCGCAGTCGCCTTATCGACTTCACGGTTCAAAGCGATGATTCCACCGAAAATGGAAGTGGCATCTGCCTCATAAGCTTTTTCATATGCTTCCAAAATGGTCGCACCGACACCGACGCCGCAAGGATTCATATGTTTGACTGCAACTGCAGCTGGCTCATTGAATTCTTTAACGATTTGAAGTGCTGCATCAGCATCATTAATGTTGTTGTATGAAAGTTCTTTCCCATGTAATTGATTCGCTTCTGCAATAGAGAAAACGGAACCAAGCGGTTTTTTATAGAATGCGGCTTTTTGATGTGGATTTTCCCCATAACGAAGCGACTGTTTCAATTCATAGGTAACAGTCAATGATTCAGGATTTTCTTCATCGGCAAGCTCTGTCATGTACTCTGAAATAACGGCATCATATGCTGCTGTATGACGGAAAACTTTTGCAGCCAGGCGGCGATTCGTGGTTTTTGATACCCCGCCGTTTTGTTTCAGCTCAGCCAATACGGTAGGATAATCATTGGAATCAACGATAACAGTCACATATTCGTGGTTTTTAGCAGAAGAACGAAGCATTGTCGGTCCACCGATATCGATGTTTTCAATAGCATCTTCCACAGTGACTTCCGGTTTGGAAATAGTCGCTTGGAATGGATATAGGTTCACACAGACAAGTTGAATGGGTTCAATATTATGCTCTGCAAGCTGTGCTGCGTGATTTTTGTCATCATGTTTTGCCAACACTGCTCCATGGACATTCGGGTGAAGCGTTTTAACACGTCCATCCAATATTTCCGGGAAACCGGTGACGTCACTGATTCCAATTACCTCAATCCCATTATCCTGCAGCGTTTTTTTGGTACCGCCTGTAGAAATGATTTCAAAACCTGCTTCAATTAAACCTTGAGCAAATTCTACGATACCTGTTTTATCCGATACACTAATTAATGCACGTTTCTTCATGTTATGTTGGTCCCTCCATTAAGTAAGTTTCTTGTGGCATAGCTCCTGCAAAACTGACGGATATAGGTCATGCTCCATTTCCTGAATCCTTTTTTGAAGGATGTCTTTCGTATCCCCCTCAAGAATTGGCACTGCTTTTTGGGCAATGACCGGTCCTGTGTCCATTCCATCATCAACGTAATGAACCGTTACCCCGGTTTCCTTCACCCCGGCATCAAAAGCCTGGCCAATTGCATCCTTGCCTGGAAAACTAGGCAGAAGTGAAGGGTGGATATTCACAATCCTCTGTGAATACTTTTGTAATAATGTCGGTCCGATCAAACGCATATAACCAGCCAGAATGATAAATTCTATCTCATATTGGCGAAGTTTTTCCAGGATTTCCGATTCATACTCAGTCTTGTTGGAGTAATTTTTCGCTGAAAAGGAGAAAGAATCAATATTCTCAAGCTTAGCCCTCTCAAGCACATATGCGTCTTCACGATCGCAAACGACAAGACAGATTTCTGCCTCCAACTTCCCCCTTTTTATTGCTTCAGCAATTGATTGAAAATTACTACCGTTACCTGATGCAAAGACAGCAAGGCGTTTCATTATTTGAACGACACTCCATTTCCATCCACAACCGTTCCAATAACTGAGGCTTCTTCACCGCAAGACCGCAGGTGGGCTAGCACATCGGATGCCACTTCTTTTTTCACGACAGCCGTCATTCCAATTCCCATATTGAAGATATTGAACATTTCCTCTTTTAAAAGGTTCCCTTTTTCTTCAAGGAATGAGAATATAGTTGGAATTTCCCAGCTTCCAAGCTCGATTTCAACACCGCATCCTTCAGGAAGAATACGCGGAATATTCTCGATGAATCCTCCACCTGTGATATGGGCAAGACCATTAACCTCAAATTTTTCCAACGTCGATAAAACGGACTTCACATAGATTTTTGTCGGTTTTAATAATTCCTCTCCCAACTTGCAATCCAATTCCGGCACGAAGTCATGAAGCCCCATGCCTGAGTCTTCAAGAAGAATTTTACGAACAAGGGAATACCCATTACTGTGGATGCCGCTTGAAGCGAGTCCAATAACGACATCACCAGCCGAGATTGCTTCACCAGTAATAAGACGTGATTTTTCAACGGCACCTACAGTAAAACCTGCCACATCGTATTCTTCCGTCTCGTACATGCCTGGCATTTCAGCCGTTTCTCCGCCGATTAAAGCACAGCCCGCCTGCTCACAGCCATCTGCAATCCCTTTGACGATCATTTCAATTCGTTCGGGATCTGCTTTACCGCAGGCAATATAATCTAAAAAGTATAAAGGTGCAGCACCTTGAACGACAACATCATTGACGCACATAGCTACACAATCCACTCCAATTGTATCGTGTTTATCCATCATGAACGCCAATAAAAGTTTTGTACCCACTCCATCCGTACCTGAAATGAGCACAGGTTCTTTAAGGTTCAAGGAAGATAAATCAAACATGCCGCCGAAACCGCCCAGACCACTCATTACTTCTGGACGAAATGTGCGCTTTACATGTTTTTTCATTCGATTTACCGCTTCATAACCAGCCTCAATATCCACACCAGCCTGTTTATATGCATTAGCCATTTGAAATCCTCCTCCGAAAATCAATCATCATTGCCGACTTGATTAACATTTTGTTTTTTCTCGTTCGTATTCAAAAATTTCAGTCGGATAATTTCCGGTGAAACAAGCTAGGCATGAACCGCGCGTTTCTCCAGGAAACGGTCGTCCAATAGCTTCGACCATACCTTCGACACTTAAAAAAGTTAAGGAATCAGCACCGATGATTTCCCTTATTTCCTCCACCGATTTAGAGCTCGCGATCAGTTCTTCCTTTTTAGACGTGTCTATGCCATAAAAACATGGATTCTTGATCGGTGGTGAGCTGATAACTACATGCACTTCTTTTGCCCCGGCATCTTTTAACATTCGGACAATCCTTCTGCTCGTTGTCCCACGGACGATTGAATCATCAACCATTATGACCCGCTTACCTTCCACTACCCCTCTTACAGGTGATAGTTTCATTTTCACGCCTTGTTCACGTAAACTTTGTGATGGCTGAATGAATGTCCGTCCAACATAACGATTCTTTATTAAACCCATTTCATAGGGAATGCCTGCAGCTTCAGCATAGCCAATCGCTGCCGAGATGCTGGAATCAGGTACACCTGTAACTACATCGGCTTCAATTTTGGTTTCCAGTGCCATTTGCTTACCAAGGTTTTTTCGTGCCGTATGAACATTGATTCCATCAATGTTGCTATCCGGACGGGAAAAATACACGTATTCCATCGTGCACATTGCCTGTTGACTGGAAAGCGAAAAGTACTCGGATGTGATTCCCTCATCATTAATGACAACGAGTTCACCCGGCTCAATATCGCGGATGAATTCTGCTCCTACAATGTCAAGGGCACATGTTTCTGATGCAGCGAAATAGGCATCGCCTATTTTCCCCAAGGAAAGCGGGCGGAAGCCATGCGGATCTCTTGCCATGATCATTTGGTTTTCGGTCATGATGACAAAGGCATAGGCTCCCTTCAGCATGCTTAAACTGTTCTTCACGGAATCTCTTACATCAGAGTAGCCCGAGCGTTTAATCAGATGTGCCAGAACTTCCGTATCAGATGTCGTTTGAAAAATGCTTCCCTGTCCTTCTAGCTGTGCTTTTAACTGATGGGCATTGACGATATTCCCATTATGAGCAAGGGCCAGCCCTCCTGTATGCGAATTGAACAGGAAAGGCTGAACATTTTGATACCCGCCGCCGCCTGCCGTTGTATAACGGACATGGCCGATTGCCGCTTTTCCGGTACCGGAAAGTGCCTGCATTTTTTCGGCAGTGAATATCTCTGTGACAAGTCCTTCGCCCTTTGAGATGGACATCTGCTCACCATCCGTCACGACGATGCCTGCTCCCTCTTGACCACGATGTTGCAAGCTATGCAAACCGTAGTAAGCAAGCTGTGCAGCATCGGGGTGTCCCCAGACTCCAACAACACCACACTCTTCGTTTAGGCTTCTTATTTCAGCAAGCATGGTATGGCTCCCTTCCAAGCTGTTTGTAAATCTTCAACGTCCGCTTCCAATACTTTACTATCACTTGTTGCCACGACTAATTTATTATCTGCCGTTACTGAGCCTATGCATATCGCATCTTCAACAAGTGCTTCAAATGCCGTTTGGTTTTCAGGACTGATGGACAGTAGGAATCGTGATTGCGTTTCACTGAATAATTCGGATACCGGTTCACCGGATATATTCACTTTTGCGCCAAGTTTGCTAGCCCCGAATAAAGATTCAGCTAAAGCCACTGCCAAACCGCCTTCCGAAAGGTCATGGGCAGATGCAACAAGTCCTTTTTGGATTGCAGTTAGAATCTGCTGCTGACGTTTTTGTTCAACGGCCAAATCAAGTTCTGGAGCGCGTCCAAAGATTTTACCCTCGAGCATTTTCTGTAATTCACTGCCTCCGAATTCAACTTTCGCTTCGCCGACCACGTAAATCAAATCGGATTCATTTTTAAAAGTTTGTGTTGTGATGTGCTGAAGGTCACTGACTAATCCAACCATCCCAACTACAGGTGTCGGGTAAATCGCTTCACCATTCGTTTCATTGTAAAGGGAAACATTTCCGCCAATTACAGGAGTACTTAAGCTTCTGCACGCTTCACTCATACCGTCTGCCGCTTTTTCCAATTGCCAAAATATTTCAGGTTTTTCTGGGTTTCCAAAATTCAAGCAATCCGTGATCGCTAAAGGTTCAGCACCCGAGCAAATGATGTTACGGGCAGCTTCAGCCACTGCGATTTTGCCGCCTGTTTCAGGATCTAAATAAATAAAGCGGGAGTTGCAATCCGTCGTCATGGCAAGGGCCTTATTCGTACCCCGTACACGCACTACCGCAGCATCCGATCCAGGTGAAACGACTGTATTCGTGCGAACCATATAATCATATTGGTCGTAGACCCATTCCTTACTCGAAATTGTCGGTTGCTTCAATAGTGATACCAATGTTTCTTTATAATCTCCAATGACCGGTACTTCTGCCGTCATGCTTTGGAAGTCACGGAAATATTGCGGTTCTGCAGATGGCTTGTGATAAATCGGAGCTTCTTCAGCCAGTGCATCAACAGGAACCTCAGCAACGATTTCACCTTGATGGGAAAGTGTTAGATTTTTATCATCCGTTACTTCTCCAACAGCGACCGCTTCTAGGTCATATTTCGTAAACAAGTCAACGATTTCCTGCTCGCGTCCCTTAGTGACAACGATCAGCATCCGCTCTTGTGATTCAGAAAGCATCATTTCATATGCTGTCATTCCCGTTTCACGCTGCGGTACCAAATCAAGGTTCATTTTTATTCCTGAGCCAGCTTTACTCGCCATCTCGGCAGATGAGCTTGTAAGACCTGCTGCTCCCATATCCTGAATGCCAACAAGGGCATCATTTTGAATCAATTCAAGGCATGCTTCCAAAAGCAGTTTCTCCATGAATGGATCGCCTACTTGTACGGCAGGGCGTTTTTCTTCAGAAGACTCTGATAGCTCCTCAGATGCAAATGTTGCTCCATGAATGCCATCACGTCCAGTTTTGGCACCCACATACATCACTGTGTTGCCCACTCCATGCGCTTGGCCTTTTTTAATGTCCTTATGGTCGATCAAACCGACACACATGGCATTGACTAGAGGGTTTCCTTCATACGATGGATCAAATTGAATTTCTCCGCCGACAGTTGGAATTCCGATACAATTCCCGTATCCTGCAATCCCTGCAACCACTTCTTTAAATAAATATTTCACGCGATCATTGTCTAGCTCACCGAAGCGAAGCGAGTTCAACATCGCGATCGGACGTGCACCCATGGAGAAAACATCACGGATAATACCGCCGACACCAGTAGCAGCACCTTGATAAGGTTCTATTGCCGAAGGGTGGTTATGACTTTCTATTTTAAAAACGACAGCCTGATCGTCACCGATATCAACGATACCAGCTCCTTCACCAGGACCTTGCAGCACTTTCTCCCCTGTAATCGGGAACTTCCTTAAGATGGGTTTTGAATTTTTGTAGGAACAATGCTCTGACCACATAACTGAAAACAATCCAGTTTCCGTATAATTCGGCAGTCTGCCTAAGATTTTCTCCACCATTGCAAATTCATCATCGGATAGTCCCATAGTTGCGTACAATCGATCCGATTTAATTTTTTCCGGACTTGGTTCAAGCTGTAATAACATGTGATTCCCTCCAGTTTTTTACGATGGATTGAAAAATCTTTAAGCCGTCTTTACTGCCAAGCAGCGAATCAACAGCACGTTCGGGATGAGGCATCATTCCGAGGACATTTCCTTGTTCATTTGTAATTCCCGCTATTTGTTCCAAGCTTCCGTTTGGATTTTCACCATCATAAGTGAACAAGATGCGGTTATTTCGTTTTAATTCAGCCAATGTTTCATTATCGCAGTAATAATTCCCTTCACCATGGGCAACCGGGATCGTAATCGTTTCATTTAATTCATATCCTGTCGTGAACATCGATTGATTATTTTCAACCTTCAATGCTACATTGCGGCAAATGAATTTCAAGCCTTCATTACGGCGCATCGCTCCAGGTAAAAGTCCTGCTTCTAGTAAAATCTGAAAACCATTGCAGACACCCAAGACAGGCTTTCCTGCTTGTGCCGCTTTTACGACTTCAGCCATTACATTCGAAAATCGTGCAATTGCTCCAGAGCGTAAATAGTCTCCATAAGAGAAACCTCCAGGAAGGAGAATCCCATCATACTGATCTAGATTGTCTGTAGAGTGCCAAACATACTCCACTTCTTCCCCCAGTGCATCCTTTATCGCATGGTACATATCGACATCACAATTGGAGCCAGGGAAAACTATGACAGCAAATTTCATTGGGTGATAACCTCCTCAACATCATAACGGTAAGCTTCAATTACCGTATTGGCCAATAGCTTTTCACACATTTCCTTCACAAGTTGATCTAAATCACGATCCGTATCCTTAATTGTAAGTTCAATGTATTTCCCCACTCGAACATCACTGACTTCGTTATATGTCAAGCTATGAAGTGATTGTTGCACTGCTGCTCCCTGTGGATCTAGTACACTTTCGCGTAGTGTGATATATACCTTAACCTTATACATGTTGAGTACCCTCCAACTTTGCTAGTATTTTTTCGTAAGCATCTGTTAAACTGCCTAAATCACGGCGGAATACATCTTTGTCTAATTTTTCGTTCGTGTTAATATCCCATAATCGGCAGGTATCAGGTGAAATTTCATCTGCCAGCAGAATGTCTCCATTCGGGGTTTTGCCGAACTCTAATTTAAAATCAATCAATTTAATGTCCAACTCTTTAAAGAAGGAAGTTAGGACGATACTGATTTCTTGTGCCTTTTCTTTTAAAATCGCTACATCTTCCTTGCTTGCAAGTTCCAATTCTTCAATATGGTCTTCCGTTAACAGAGGATCTCCGAGCTCGTCGTCTTTATAGTAAAACTCAATCAGCGTTTTCTTGAGCGGCTGGCCTTCTTCAATGCCAGTCCTTTTAGAAAAACTGCCGGCAGCCGTATTTCTGACAACGACTTCAAGCGGAATGATGGATACCCTTTTGACTAGCTGCTCCCGATCGGAAAGCATTTCAATGAAATGGGACGGGATATTCTCTTGGGCAAGCTTTGAAAATAGTAAGCTAGTAATTTGATTATTCAACTTACCTTTTCCAGCAATCTCTGACTTCTTCCCACCATTGAACGCTGTTGCGGAATCCTTGTATTCCACCCATACTATTTCACTGTTGTCCGTTGCAAAAATCTGTTTCGCTTTTCCTTCATACAACAATTCTCGTTTTTCCATCTGTCCAGACCCCCACATAGTGAATATTATGAATCTTCCTGCCATTGGTCAGGCTTGGCAAACATATCACCATTAGAGGTGCCATGTTTGCCGCCTTCACTTTTATAAACCTAAACGATCAAAGATTACATCAACATTTTTCAGGTGATGTGTAGGATCGAAACAATCATCAAGTTCTTCTTTCGTAAGCAAGCTTGTGATTTTATCATCCTTTTCGATCAGGCTTCTGAATGGAACCTGAAGCTCCCATGCTTCCATCGCTTTCGGCTGAACCGTATCATAAGCTTCTTCACGGACAAGTCCTTTATCGATTAGGGAGAGCAGCACACGTTGTGAGAAAATCAATCCCAGCGTACGGTCCATATTGCGTTTCATATTTTCTGGATAAACGGTCAAGTTCTTCACTATGTTGCTGAAACGGTTCAGCATGTAGTTTAATGCGATCGTTGCATCCGGCAAGATGATGCGCTCAGCAGAAGAATGCGAAATGTCACGTTCATGCCATAATGGCACATTCTCATATGCTGTCATCATATAACCGCGGATTACACGAGCCATACCCGTCATATTTTCAGAACCGATTGGATTCCGTTTATGAGGCATTGCCGAAGATCCTTTTTGCCCTTTTGCAAAGAATTCTTCCACTTCGCGTGTTTCACTTTTTTGCAAGCCGCGAATTTCCACTGCGAACTTTTCAATTGATGTCGCAATTAAAGCCAATGTGCTCATATAATGTGCGTGGCGATCGCGTTGCAATGTTTGTGTTGAAATTGGCGCTGCTTCAAGGCCAAGCTTTTCACAAACGTATTTTTCAACGAATGGGTCGATGTTTGCGTAGGTTCCGACAGCTCCAGAGATTTTCCCAACCTCTATGTTCTTTCTAGCTTCTTCAAAACGTTCTACATTGCGTTTCATTTCTTGATACCAAAGAGCCAGTTTCAACCCAAAAGTGGTCGGTTCAGCATGAACTCCATGTGTACGTCCCATTTGAACCGTGTATTTATGTTCTTTCGCTTTATTTTTCAGGATCTCCACGAAATTATTTAAATCCTTGGCAAGGATCTCATTCGCTTGCTTTATCACATATGAAAGAGCTGTATCCACCACATCAGTGGAAGTCAGTCCGTAATGGACCCATTTCCGTTCTTCACCCAATGTTTCAGAAACCGCACGTGTAAAAGCAACAACATCGTGGCGTGTATCTTTTTCGATTTCATTGATACGGTCCACATCGAATGTAGCATTTTCGCGAAGAAGCTTCACATCTTCTTTTGGAATGACACCTAGTTCAGACCATGCTTCACAAGCTAAGATTTCAACTTCCAACCACGCATTAAAGCGGTTCTTTTCTGTCCAAATGTTTCCCATTTCTGGGCGGGTATAACGTTCAATCATTTTACTTCCTCCGTTTCAACCTGTTGATTCCATAATTTGCTTCGATCACTTTCCAAAAGAGCTTCCTCAATCGTTGGACGTAAAATATTCACATGACCCATTTTCCGCTTAAGCTTGGCTTCTTTCTTACCGTAAAGGTGAACCTTCCAATCTGAAAGCGTCGGAATTTCATCCATTAAGGGCCCGATATGCTCACCAAGGATGTTTATCATTACAACAGGCTTCAATAACGCCGTATTTCCGAGAGGCCAATTGCAGACAGCCCTTATATGCTGTTCAAACTGTGAAGTCTCACATGCCTCCATTGTATAATGGCCTGAGTTATGAGGTCTTGGCGCTAATTCATTAATGATGATATCATCCTGAGCGGTTAAAAACATCTCGACTGCCAATGTCCCCACCAAATCAAGTTTCTCTGCAAGCTGCAAAGCCTCATTAATAGCTTTCCGTTCAGCTTGTTGACTAATACGGGCTGGAACAATGCTTTTATGAAGAATGTTTTCAATATGAATGTTTTCCGCAATCGGAAAATGACTTGTCTCGCCATCCGCCTTACGCGTCACGATGATGGATATTTCTTTTACGAAAGGAATCCAGGCTTCCAGCACACATACACCTGTTTTGAGCAGGGATTCAGCCTTTTTGATATCGGCTTCTTCCTTAATGACCAACTGCCCTTTTCCATCATAACCGCCCCGCGTCGTTTTTAACACACTAGGGTACCCTAATTTCTCTATATGAAGGTAAATTTCTGAAATATCCTGTATTTCCTGATATGGAGCAACGGAAGCCCCTGCATCAGATATGGCTTTTTTTTCAGTCAATCTATCCTGTGTCAGCTTTAATAATTCTGAGCCCTGTGGAAGAAATGCATGTTGCTTTAACCAATCCAAGGCTTCTGAGCTGATATTTTCAAACTCGTATGTTATGACATCACTGACGTCAGCTAACCTTTTCAATGCTTCGATATCATCATAAGCACCAGTGATTTCAATATCCGCCACTTGAGCACATGGACCTTCTGCAGTCGGCTCAAGGACCGCTATCTTAAAGCCCGATGCCTTAGCCGACAAGGCCATCATCCTGCCCAATTGCCCACCGCCGATAATTCCAATGGTCTGTCCCGGTAAAATGATTGTATTATTTAAGTTGTTCACTGCTCTGTAACACCTTTTCTCTGGTTTCGTCTCGTAAGGCCTCTAACCTATCAGCAATGTCAGAATCAAAAGCCGCTAATATTTGCGCCGCCAACAAACCAGCATTGACTGCGCCGGCTTTTCCGATCGCAACCGTTGCAACCGGTACGCCACCAGGCATTTGAACAATCGATAATAACGAATCCATCCCATTTAATGCCTTCGACTGTATTGGCACGCCAATAACAGGGACAATCGTTTTAGCGGCGGTCATACCTGGAAGATGTGCAGCCCCGCCTGCTCCGGCAATAATCACTTTAATATCTCTATCTTTTGCACTCTCTGCATATTCAAATAGTAAATCCGGCGTCCGGTGGGCGGAAACGACTCTTTTTTCATAGGGAATCTCAAGCTGTTCCAATGATTCACAAGCGTATTTCATCGTTTCCCAATCCGAGACACTTCCCATAATAACCCCAACTTGCGGTTTCATATCATCTTTCCCTCCAACACTCATATTATGGCGTCCTGAGTATGCAGACGGACGCTTATCATTTATCTATAACATGTAAATTAAAAAACCGGACAGGTTGCTTCCTCATCGAGAAAGCAACCTGTCCGGAAAAGAAAGCCTTTTGCAAGAAGTACAAAAAGACTTGGCTAATTTCCGAAATAGTCAGATGCTTTTCTCATAGTCCGATGATTTACGGTCATCAGGTAGAAACTTTTGGGCCATATCCCCATGATTATATGAGATGTATTAATGTAATTTCATCTTACCTTCCGGCCATTTTAATGTCAAGTTAAAATCGAATATTTTTACATGATATTAATTAATCGTTCGTGTTTTACTCAATTAATTTTGCTTCGAATACAATTTTTCGATCAACTGGCACATAATGGACTTTGCCATTCTCGATTCTCTCGGCAAAGATAGGCTCTTCCGTTCGCCTTACAGGAAAGTAACCTGCCGCTTTAATTCGATCTAAACATGCATCAATCGTCTCGCCCTCGATAACTTCAAACTTTTCCTTACTCTTTTTACTCACAATACCGATCCCTTCATAGTTCTATTTTGTCCTTGCATATTATCAATAATAAATTCTTCCTAGTATAATGAAAAGAACAAGTAAAGACAAGAATACATTTGAATAAAATCGATTACTTTATAATGGAAGTTCCGTAATGCCTCAGAATATGATATCCCTGCCTTCCGTAAAAGCACCACACTCATAAACTATGCATCCCCTTCAATATCCTATCCTTCTCCCCCTCCTGAATTACTAGAGCCTGTTTCATGATATTAACCCCTGCTCCATGATCGGTACATATTCGTATCTTACTCCCATGAATTATTTCAATTCAAGTTAGACCGATTATATAAGAAAGCTGTTGGAAATAAATTAACCTACAGGTCGATTTAGATGTTAATTTACGTCACTCCTCCCTGAAGCTAAAAATATCGCAACGCAAAAAAAGACCAGCCGGATGGCTGATCTTTTTAAATGGCTTGGCGGCGTCCTACTCTCACAGGGGGAAACCCCCAACTACCATCGGCGCTGAAGAGCTTAACTGCCGTGTTCGGAATGGGAACGGGTGTGACCTCTTCGCTATCGCCACCAAACATATCAGGAACGTTGTTCCTTCAAAACTAGATAATAAGAAGGCATTTCATTTTTTTAAAGCGTTGGTTAAGTCCTCGATCTATTAGTATCAGTCAGCTCCACATGTCACCATGCTTCCACCTCTGACCTATCAACCTGATCATCTTTCAGG